>JANLPN010000011.1:0-14567 GCA_031367285.1 Betaproteobacteria bacterium
GCATGTCGGGCCACAAGGCATCGTGGCGGCGCCGGTACTCGGCTTCGCAGCCGGCGCGCAGCCGCATGCAAAACGCCACCGATTCGCTGCCGGGCAGTGGCCCGGGTGTGGAGCCTGGAGAATTCATGGTGTCACCTGAGCTGCGAGGGATACATGGTGGCGAAACACAGCCACGCTGCGCCCCCCTTCTTTGGCCGATGCGGCCATGGCGGCGATAACCGACACCGTGGCCGCGCCGATGGCGCCTGGCGTAAGGTTGGCACCGCGCCCCAGCGCCAGGTCGACCACCGCGTGCACCGGCCCGTCGCAGTGGTAGTTCCACTGGCCGGGGGTGGTCTCAAACCTGGGGTTCATGCCGTCGTGGCGGTGCACCACGGCGCGGGCGCGGTCCAGTTCAACTTCCATCGCGCCTTCAGTGCCGGTGATCAACAGCCGCAACAACGCCTCGTCCCCTTCCGGCATCGCGGCGGCACCGCTCAGCGCCAACACGGCATCATTGCCGCACAGCACCGTGGCCGCGTTGCACAGGTCAACACCCTTGACGCAATAGTGGTGGGCACTCACGGCGTGCGCCTCCAGGCCGGTCAGCCAGAGAGCCAGTGCAATCGAGTGCGACAACTGGCCGTAGGCAAACCCTCCGCCGTGCGCCGGGTCCTGCCAGGTGGCGCGATCGGGCTGGAAAAAGTGGGTCTGCCAGCGGGCCAGGCCGACGTCGCCCTCGAACACCGCGCGTGTCGCCGAAACAAAGCTGCATGCCACATGTTCGATGCGGCCCACGGACCCAGCCAGTACGGCGTCGCGCACCTGCGCCAGGCCGGGAAGGTAGTGGTAGCCGTTGGCCAGCACGAGGTGGCGGCCGGCCGCGCTGGCCTGGGCCTCCAGCGCCCAGGCCTGTGCCGGGTCGAGTGTCATCGGTTTTTCGCACAGCACATCGGCGCCGGCGGCCAGCGCCGCCTGGCAATGTTCAAAGTGCATGCGGTGCGGCGATGTCACCAACACCACATCGGGTTTGCGTGCCAGCACCGCACGGTAGTCCTCGCTGGCAAACCGGAAACCGAAGTGCTCGCGCACGCGTTCCAGTTCCGGCGCGCCCAGGCGGCATACGCCGTCCAGCGCCACGTCCGGACGGGCGGCCAACACCGGGATGTGGTACTGGGCGGCGTACCAGCCGGCGCCGATTACGGCGACTTTCACTGAGGGGCTCATGGTGTGGGAAAGTCTCCTGTTGGGGTGTTGGTCCGACCAGCAACGCAGCGCAGCACCGGGCATGCGCTGCATGCCGCGTCATACCGCCATGCGCCCAATAGCGTCCAGCGTCAGGCCGAGCCCGAAGCCAGGTTCGCCATTGGGCACCACACAACCGTCGCGCGGCGTCTGCATGCCCGGGGTCAGGCGCACCTCTTCGAGTGGCACACCGGGCGCGGACGCCACAAAATATTCGCCCATGGGGCAATTGCTGACCGCCAGACTGAAGTGTTGTCCGTAGGGGGTGTTCATGCCGGCGTGGGGTATGACAGCCAGGCCGGCGCCTTCGGCGATGTGCGCTATCTTGAGGCAACCGGTCAAGCCGCCGGCCCAGCCGATATCGGGCTGAAAAATGTCCACGCTGCGCCGCGCCGCTGCGTTGGCAAACGGCGCCAGCGTGTACCAGTGTTCACCGGCGGTCAGGGTGTCGGCGGGCAGGCGCCGGCGCAGCTCGGCCTGGCCATCCAGGTCGTCGGGCATCAGGCAGTCCTCGATCCAGCGCAATTTGTAGGGACGCATACGTTCGGCGAAACGTACTGCAAAGTCGACGTCGAACGCCATCCAGCAGTCCACCATCAGCTCCACGGCGTCTCCCACCAGGCGGCGTTTTGCAGCGACAAATTCTTCGTTCAGTGCCAGCGCCCGCAGCCCGTCGGCCGGCCCATACGGGCAGGCGAGTTTGGTGCCGCCGAAACCGAGGGCCAGATGCCAGTCGGTATCGTTGCCGGTGGCATAACATTCGATGCGCTCGCGCACCGGGCCGCCGATCAGCCCGTACACCGGTTGTTGGAGCAGTTTGCCTTTCAGGTCCCACAAGGCCAGGTCAATGGCGCTGACCGCGTAGGGCGCCAGGCCGCCGCCATACGGCGAGGTGATGCGCAGCAACATGTCCCAGATTTTTTCGATGGCCATACACGGCTCACCCAGCAGCAAGGGGGCCAGGTGGTCGTTGATGATGGCGATTACCGGTGCGCCATAACGCGTCATGCCAAAGCCCCAGCTGCCGTCGCTGCAGGTCACCAGACAACCGACCGACGGCCACTGCGGGCGCCAGCTAGCACGCAGGCGCTTGAAGCGCGGGTAACGCGACATCGGGTTGGCGACTTCGGCATCCTCTGTCCACACCGGTCGCTGTGCCTTGGTCACGGGCGGGCCACCCACCAGGTCACTGCGGATGGCGAAGGCCTGGATGGACTGGATGTTCATGGTGTCTCGCTGCGTTGCGTGGGGCATCTGGCGTGATTCTGCGCGAACCGCGAAATCCGGCTAATCTGCAGGCATGCCATGCAGGATTTTTTCGTGACCCGCCGACTGCGACTGTGGTTCTCCGTGCTGGCGGTATTGCTGGCCGTGGTGCTTGCCGGCTGCGACAATCCACCCGAGGACTCGCCTGCCGACGAAGTACAGCAAAGGCTGGTCGGCACCTGGCTGCGCGAGTATGACGAAGAGGGTGCCCACATACGGCGGGTGCTGGTTCTGGAGAGCGGCGGAAAATTCCACGAGATGTCCACCGTGCTCGCGCCGGGCACGCAGGAGAAACAGGAGTCGCAGGCAGAGGGCGAGTGGCTGTTTGACGGGACCAACCTCAAGCGGCGTTATGCCAGCATCAACGGCAAGCCGGTTTCCGCGCCCATCATGCCTTTCGCCACGTTTGAGATCAGCTTCCCGTCCAGGTCCGAATTTGTCGGCGTGGACCACATACACAAACGCGAAGTGCACTACGAAAGAGTGGTCGAGGGCACCGAGCCCTGAGCAACCGCATGTACCGCGCGCCGCGAAATCTTCATGGCCTGCGCGCCGCTCAAGCTTATTTTCCGGGCAGCGCCACCGTGCCCAGCGGCACGGCGGTGACGCCGTTTTGCGGCGAGCCGTCTATCAGCTTGTCCGAGTAAGTCAGGTAGACCAGCACATTGCGCTTGCGGTCCACCATGCGCACTACGCGCAGCTTCTTGAACAGCACCGAGATCCGCTCGTTGAACATTTCCTCCTGCTGGTCGAGCGACTTTACGGTGAAGGAAATCGGGCCCACTTGGCGGCAGGCGATCGACGCCTCGGCCTTGTCCTCCGCCAGCCCGATGGCGCCCATCACACCGCCGGTCTTGGCGCGCGACACGTAGCAGGTCACGCCATTGACCTTGGGGTCGTCGTAAGCCTCCACCACCACCTTGTGGTTGGCGCCTATCAGGATGAAGGCGGTGGACACTTCACCGATCTGGTCGGCCCGCACGCAGGCAACCAGGGCCAGGGAGAACAGGGCGGCGGACAATCGTTTCATGGTGGTTTTCCCGTCTGGCCGCGGTACCAGTACTGGTAACGTTGCTCGAAGCCGAATTGCCGGTACAGCGTGCGCGCCGGTGTGTTGTTGGACGTGACCTGCAGATAGGCCTGGCGCGCGCCAAGCTCCCACGCCGCCCGCAACAGACCGTGCACGATCTGCCGCCCATACCCGTTGCGCCGCGCATTGGCGTCGGTGGCGATATCGAACAGGCCGGCCCAGCCGTCTTCCACAATCGTCAGGCCGGTGGCCACAATGGCGCCGCCCTGCCTTAACGCCAGCGCCACATGTTGCAAGCGCGAGCCCTGCAGGCGCTCCAGATGGCTGGATCGGTGGTCGGGCGGCGAGCCACGCAGGCGGCCAACGGCTTCCACCCATGCGGGCAGTTCCAGGCCCTCAGTGGGATAGTGCAAGAGTTTGTCCGGCACTATCGTGGTGGCCTCGACCGAAGTCACGTCAAACTTATCGTAACCCAGGCGTTCCAGTTCGGCGTCCAGCGTGGCCGGCTCCGAAAACGGCGTGATGCGAAACACCACGGGCAGCTTGTGGCCGCGGTAGAGCTGCTCGCAATAGGCCACCTTGACCGGCAGTGGCAATAAAGACGGATACACCGCGTTGACGGAGCGGGCGCGTTTGGCCTGGCCGGGCAACAGCCGCAGCAACCAGCCGTCATACAGCAGCTGGCCCGGTGGCGCGGACGAGTTCAGGCCCAGCTCTTCAAGGCGGCGCAAATCGGTGGGAAGCTGCATGGTCGAAATCAGTGTAGCCGACGTATCAGAAGCCAAATACGGGCACACTGGCACGATTCTTGATGCAAAAATGGGCTCGATGTAACCCGCCGTTTATCCAAAAGGAACCGCCTCCATGCACAACTCTCCCATGCCCATGCCCATACCTGGTCGCCGCGACGCCCTGAAATTATTCGCGGCGGGCGCCGCAAGCCTTGCTCTGCCGGCCTGGGCCGCATGGCCGGACAAACCGATCAAGATCATCGTGACCTTTCCGCCCGGCGGCGCCAGCGACATCGTGGCCCGTGTGATGGCCGAGCAACTGGCAAAAAAACTGGGCCAGCCGGTGGTGGTGGACAACCGGCCCGGAGCCGGTGGCAGCGTGGGTGGGGCGCTGGTGGCGCAGTCACCAGCCGACGGCTACACACTGATGCTGGCCAATTCCACGCCCTTGTCGATCGGGCCGTTTGCGCTGGACAAGCAGCCGTATGACCCGGTCGAAGCTTTCACCCATATTGCGTCGGTTGGCGCCGCACCGCTGGTGGTAATGGCCAATCCGGCGGCGGGTATACGCACCATGACCGACGTGGAGGCCCATGCGCGCAAGACCGGGCGGCTGGATTTCGGCTCGGGTGGGCCGGCGTCGATTGGCCACATCTACGGCGAGCTGATGCGCAAGGAACTGGGCCTGAACCTGGTACACGTACCCTACCGCGGCGGCGCGCCCATGACTACCGACCTGATCGCCGGCGTGATCCCCATCGGCATCGACGTACTGACGGCTTACCTGCCGTTCTTCAAAAGCGGGCAACTGGTGCCACTGGCCGTGACCTCGGCCAAACGTTCGCCGCTGGTGCCTGATGTGCCCAGTGTGGCCGAGCTCAGCAGCTACCGCAAACTCGTGCTGGACAACTTCTTCGGTATCTCGGGCCCGGCCAAAATGCCGGCCGACATGGTGACGCATATCAACGCGGCCTGTAACGAGGTGCTGGCGCAGGCCGACATAAAAAAACGCATGCTCGACCTCGGCATTACCGTGACACCGGGCACGCCGGCGGCTTTTACCGCTTATGTGCGCGACCAGGTCAATGCGCTGTCGCCTACCGTCAAAGGCGCGGGCGTCAAGCTCTGAGATCAGCGCAGCGTCGCCCCTATTTCAACTGCAATTTGTCTAATATATTGGACATTATTCCAATGCTGCTCTACACTTCGCGGCATGTCCACTCTTGCAGAGATCAGCCATGCCGTCCGGACGCGTCGCTCGGAGATCGGGCTGACGCAGACTCGGCTCGCGCAGTTGTCGGGGCTTTCAAGAGCGACCATCGCCGCTCTTGAAGGCGGGTCGATCGCGAACATCAGCGTGTTGAACGCTGAACGCGTCCTCGAGACGATGGGCCTGGCGTTTGGCATCCTGAATCCGGAGAAGAAGCCCGAAAAAGGGAGGATGGGCGCACTTCAACAGGCAGCCATCACGGCCAGTGTCAGTTACCGTGGAGACCTGACGCCGGCGATCCTCGCGGGTGTTCTGGCCGGTAAGCCGCCTCCTGACACCTTCCAGCCGCATATTCGCAAGCTGCTCAATGAAGCTCCGGTTTCGCTTTTGGCCAGCGTCTGTGGCGAGCTCCAGAGGTCGCATGGCATGGCCTGCAAGCAGACCTGGGCACGCATGAGGGAACTGGCCAAAGACATGCGCTGTACCCGAGGACTCTGGGCGTGAGCACGCCCGATATGAACCGTCCAGGGCCGTGGCGAACACTGTTCCCCCGCGCGTTGCAGTTGATGGATCACCTGGAGTCGGTAACGGAAGACCCGCAATGGACGTTCGGTGGCGGGACGGTCCTCATGCTGCGACTCAACCACCGACACAGCAAGGACATCGACCTTTTCGTGCCCGATCCGCAGTACCTTGGTTATGTCAATCCCCGGATCAGCGATGCGGCCGAAGCGATTTCCGGGGACTATCGGGCTGGGGCGCTGTACGTCAAGCTGATTCTGGATACCGGAGAGATCGACGTGGTGGTCGGTCCTCCGCTCACCGACCCCGGCCATGAGTTGGTGGAGTTCGAGGGCCGCCAACTGCGCGTCGAAACGTCGGCGGAAGTCATAGCGAAGAAGATGTGGCACCGTGGCAATGAGGGAAACGCGCGCGACCTGTTCGACCTTTGCACAGTGGCCCGTGCCGAGCCCGCCGCGATAGAAAAGGCGAGACCCTTCTTCGACAAACATGGGGCAACGTTCATCGAGCTGCTTGAGTCGAATGGAGACATTGCGAAGCGGGAATTCCAGGCAATCATGACCATCGGCGACGCGCCTGACTTCGAGGAGTGTCTGGCAATTGCTCGAAGCATTCTGATCCCTCCGCACCCCAATCGCACCAAGAGCCGTAAGCCTGGGCGGTGAGGCCGGTCAGGCCGCCGCTTTGACGGCCGCCTGCAGCATGGTTTCGCTTACGCCGGATGCACCACTACCAGCCAGGCGCTGGCCGGGGTCTTGCCGACATTGCGGATCGCGTGTGGCCGGTCCGCCGCGTAGCGGGCCGTCTCACCGTGTCTGAGGCGCTGCGTTTCGTCGCCTGCCTCCACCTCGATGGCGCCGGTGAGCGCGGTCAGGTGTTCGCGCGTGCCGGGCTCGTGCGCCTGCGATTCCAGCGCGCCGCCCACCTGCAGCGACAAGGCATACCACTCGAACTGGCCCGCCAGCTCGATCGGCCCCAGGATACGCAGCTCGCACGAGCCGTCCGGGTTGCGCAGCGACGGCGTGCCGTGCACCGGCACCAGCGTGATGGCCGGTTCGCCCGGCCGCGGCGCGCCCGCCAGCAGCTCGCCCATGGGCACGCCCAGGGCGTTGGCCAGCCGCCACACCACGGCCACGGTGGGGTTGGCCTGGGCGCGTTCTATCTGCGACAGCATCGACTTGGAAACACCGGCTTTGCGCGACAACTCGTCAAGCGACAATGATCGGGCCTGGCGCAGCGCGGCCAGCGTATCGCCCACGCGGGGCGGTTCGTTGTTGGCGGACTTACCCGGTCGGCCGGCCATGTAATTTCCTTTATATTGAATTTTTGTTCGATATACTGCAAAATTGGCAAATTGCAGAAAACACATTGTGCCCCAAAGGCCGTCCCGCGGGTAGCTGCAAACAGGGGCGGCACAACGCGCCGGTTGGCCGCATCGGAGAACTCCATGACCGTAACCCAGGATTTTTACTCCCATCTGAACCGCGAGTTGCAGGGCATCCGCGACGCCGGCCTGTACAAGGCCGAACGCGTGATTGCCACGCCCCAGGGCGCGTTTATCCACACTGTGGCGGCGGACGGCAGCATGCGCGAGGTGCTCAACCTGTGCGCCAACAACTACCTGGGTTTGTCGTTCCACCCCCTGGTAGTGGAAGCGGCGCACGAGGCCTTGCGCACGCACGGTTACGGCCTGAGTTCGGTGCGTTTTATCTGCGGCACGCAGGACCTGCACAAGACCCTGGAGGCACGTCTGTCAAGCTTCCTGGGCACGGAGGACACCATCCTGTACGCCGCCGCGTTCGATGCCAATGGCGGCCTGTTCGAACCACTGCTGGGTGAGCAGGACGCGGTGATCAGCGACGAACTCAACCACGCCTCCATCATTGACGGCATCCGGCTGTGCAAGGCCAAACGTTATCGCTACCAACACAACGACATGGCCGACCTGGAGCGTTGCCTGGAGCAGGCGGCGGCGGAAGGTGCGCGCTACAAACTGGTGTTCACCGACGGCGTGTTTTCGATGGATGGCACGATTGCCCAGCTGGACGCCATGCGTATTCTGTGTGACCGGCATGGTGCGTTGCTCGGGGTCGACGAATGCCATGCCAGCGGCTTCATGGGCGCCACCGGCCGCGGCACGCATGAACACCGGGGTGTGTTTGGCAAGGTGGACATAATTACCGGCACACTGGGCAAAGCTCTGGGCGGCGCCTCGGGCGGTTTCACGAGTGCCCGGCGCGAGGTGGTGGAGCTGTTGCGCCAGCGCTCACGCCCTTACCTGTTCTCCAACACCGTGGCGCCCTGCATCGTGGGCGCGTCGATTGCCGTGCTCGACCTGCTGGAGGGTTCGACAGCGCTGCGCGACAAGCTGGCCGACAACACGCGCTACTTTCGCGGTGCCATCGACCAGGCCGGGTTCGACATCAAGCCCGGTGAACACCCCATCGTGCCCATCATGGTGTACGACGCCCAGCGTGCCCAGCAGCTCGCGGCGCGGCTGCTGGAACTGGGCGTCTACGTGGTGGGTTTCTTCTTCCCCGTGGTGCCCAAGGGCCAGGCGCGTATCCGGGTACAGATCAGCGCGGTGCATGAGCGTGCGGATCTGGAGCATGCCGTGGCTGCATTTGCGCAGGCCGGGCGGGAGCTGGGCCTCATTGCCGAGAGCTGAACCACCATGGAAGCCCGCATTCTCATCATCGGTGCCAATGGGCAGATTGGCACCGAACTGACGCTGGCGCTGGTGCAGCGCCACGGCCCGGACCGCGTGATCACCAGCGACCTTGCGCCCGATGGACGCGTGCTCGGGGTGCGCCACGAGGCACTCGACGCCACCGACGCCGGGCCGCTGACCGAAGTGGTCGAGCGGCATCGCATCACGCAGATCTATCTGCTGGCGGCAGCCCTGTCGGCGCGTGGCGAGCAGCACCCCAAATGGGCCTGGGACCTGAACATGAAGGGCTTGCTCAACGTGCTGGAGATTGCACGCACGCACAAATTGCAGCGGGTGTTCTGGCCCAGTTCCATCGCGGCCTTCGGCCCTTCCACGCCGCGCGAGCACACGCCGCAAAAAACCGTGATGGACCCGGCCACGGTGTATGGAATTTCCAAGCTGGCCGGAGAAGGCTGGTGCGCCTGGTACCACCGCAACCATGGTGTGGACGTGCGAAGCCTGCGTTACCCGGGCCTGATCAGCTGGAAGACACCGCCCGGCGGCGGCACCACCGACTATGCGATAGAAATCTTTCACGCCGCACTGAAGCAGGGCCGCTACACCAGCTTCCTGTCGGAGGCCACCGCCTTGCCCATGATGTACATGCCTGATGCCATCCGGGCCACGCTGGAGTTGATGGAGGCGCCACCCGAGGCGGTGCGCGAACGCGGTTCGTACAACCTGGCGGGAATCAGCTTTACGCCGGCACGGATTGGGGCCGCTATCGCGCTCCACGTCCCCGGTTTCCGCATCGCGTATGAGCCCGATTTCCGCCAGGCCATCGCCGACGGCTGGCCACGCTCCATCGACGACCAGGCCGCGCAGGCTGACTGGGGTTGGCGCCCACTGTACGACCTGGACGCCATGGTGCAGGACATGCTGGCCAACCTGCGTCCGCTGCTGGCCTGAGCCGCGGCACGCGCCGGCAGCGAACGGCCATGGCGCCGTGGCCGATAGAATGGCCTGAAAAGGTTCCGGAGGAGGTCGCCCTATGCGGAGCACAGCAGCTTGAAATTGAGATCGGCCGACTGGAGGGTATTTTTGTTCTGGGTCACCGGCCTGTTGCTGGCGGCCCTGTGCATGGCTTGGGTGTTGCGTGCCGAGTCCGAGCGGCAGCTGGAGCAGGGCGCCGGGCAGTCTGCCCTGGGCTGGGCCCAATTTGCCAGCCGCGCGGTGCCGGATCTGGATGTCGCCTTTGCCGGCGGCGGGCTCACCCCCGCCGCACGCGAGCAACTGGTGCGACTGGCACGCTCCGGCGACGTATTCCGGTTCAAACTGTTCAATCCCATGGGGTCCCTGATCCTGGTTTCAGATGATCTGGGCAAGCCTGACCCGATCATCACCCCCGGCGGCGCTGAAGGCATGGGGCACGACCCCACACCGGCGGTCAATGCACTGGTTCGCGAGCAAGTGCTGGCCGGCAAGCCGCATGTGGAGCTGGTCCGTGAAAACCAGCCCGGTTTTCCAGCCATATTCAGCGAGGCTTATGTGCCGGTGCAGCGCGACGGCAAGGTGATGGGCGTGGTGGAGGTCTATATTGACCAAACCGAACTCGCCCGCATCACGCAGCGCGCTTTTGCCCGGGTGGCGGCGGCGGTGGCGGCTTTGCTGCTGGTACTGCTTGGGGTTGCCGGCTACCAGTTCTGGACCCGGCTGCGGCGCGAGCGCCAGGCGGAGAGCCGGGTGCGCTACATGGCCCACCACGATGTGCTCAGCGGTGCGTTGAACCGCGCCAGTTTCAACGAAGTGTTACAGCAGGCGTGCTGGCGGCGGGCCGAAGGCGGGCCGGCTTTTTCGCTGCTGTGTATTGACCTGGACCACTTCAAGGATGTGAACGACTCGCTCGGGCATGCCGCTGGCGACGAGGTGCTGCGGGTGGCGACGCAGCGCCTGAAAGCCTCGGTGCGCGAGGGAGACCAGGTGGCCCGCCTCGGCGGTGACGAGTTCGCCATCGTGCTGCTGGGCGTGGCCAGCGTGGAAACGGTGACGCCGCTGGCCCAGCGCATGGTGGAGGCACTGGCGCAAAGTTACGACTTGGCCGACCAGCGCGTCCTGTGTGGCGGTAGTGTGGGCGTGGCCATTCATGGCATCGACGCCACCGAGCCGTATGAGTTGCTGGGCAAGGCCGACCTGGCGCTGTACCGCGCCAAAGCCAATGGCCGGGGTGGCTTCAGCTTCTACGACGTGGCGATGGACCAGCAGATGCAGGCGCGCCGGGAACTGACGCGTGATCTGCGCGACGCCATCGGCGCCGGCCAGATGTCGCTGCACTACCAGCCGCTGTACGGCCGCGATGCGCGCACCCTGACCGGCTATGAAGCCTTGCTGCGCTGGCAGCACCCCGTACGCGGCAATATTCCTCCGGTCGAGTTCATTCCGCTGGCTGAAGAAACCGGCGAGATCGACGCCATTGGCTTGTGGGTATTGCGCCGCGCCTGCACCGAAGCCGCCAAATGGCCGGCCCAGCTGACGGTGGCGGTCAACCTGTCGGCGCTGCAATTTGCCAGCAACAACTTGCTGCAGCTCGTCACCCAGGCGCTGGCGGACGCGGGCCTGGCGCCCGAGCGGCTGGAGCTGGAGATTACCGAATCGCTGCTGATGAACAACACCGAGCAGGTAATGGGTGTGCTGCGTTCGCTCTCGGCGCTGGGCGTGTCGATTGCGATGGACGATTTTGGCACCGGGTATTCCAGCCTGGCCTACCTGTGGCGTTTTCCGTTCGACAAGGTCAAGATCGACCGCGCCTTTACCCACAACCTGGGCCACGATGCCAAAGTGGGGGTAATCGTGCATTCCATCATCTCGCTGGCGCATTCACTAGAGATCAAGGTCAACGCCGAAGGCGTGGAAACGCCGAGCCAGATGGCCGCCTTGCAGGAGCGCGGCTGTGATGAATTGCAGGGTTTTTTGCTGGGTCGGCCCGGCCCGGGTGAAGGGCTCACCCATGCGGGGTGGGTCGATGCACCGGACGGCGCGACGCGCCGCGCGGAACCGCGCGAGTCCCTGTTTGCCGAGATGCCGATTGACCTGCCGCTGACCCGGCCTGGCACCATAGGTTAAAAACGGATGGTCGCGGCAATGGGTCGCGGTTAAGGACGGAATATGGCAAGTTTTGATTTCGACCTGTTTGTAATTGGCGGCGGCAGCGGTGGTGTGCGCGCGGCCCGCATGGCGGCGCAGCGTGGCGCGCGCGTGGCGCTGGCTGAACGCGGCGGCACCGAAGGGCTGGGCGGCACCTGCGTCAACGTGGGCTGCATTCCCAAAAAGCTTTACAGCTATGCGGCGCATTACGCCGAAGCATTTGAAGAGTCACACGGTTTTGGCTGGGAAGGAGAGGCGTTTACGCTGAACTGGCAGACCCTCAAGGCGAACCGCAAACGCGAGATCAGCCGCCTGAACGGCGTCTACCTGAGCCTGCTGACCGGTGCCGGCGTGCGGGTGATGAATGCCCACACGCGCCTGGGCGGGCCGAACGAGGTGCTGGTGGACGGCAAAAACTGGAGCGCCAAACACATACTGATCGCCACCGGTGGCACGCCCCATGTGCCGGCGATCCTGGGTGCGGAGTTTGTCAGCACCTCCAACGCCATGTTCGACCTGGAGCCGTTCCCCAAGCGCCTGCTGGTGGTGGGTGGTGGCTACATCGCCTGCGAGTTCGCCTCGATCTTCAACGGCCTGGGTGCCAATGTGACGCAGTTGTACCGGGGCGAGCAGGTGCTGCGCGGGTTTGACAACGACGTGCGCCATTTCATCGCGGCCGAGCTGCGCAAGACCGGCATTGACCTGCAGCTGGCGACCGACGTGGCCGGCATCACGCTTGCGTCCGGGGGCTTGAAGGTGATTCTGGAAGGCGGCGCGCCCAATGCTCCGCCCTTGCTGGTGGATACCGTGTTGTATGCCACCGGGCGGGTGCCCAATGTGCAGGGGCTGGGTCTGAAGGACGTTGGTGTGGCGCAAGGCAAAGACGGCGCCGTAGTGGTCAACGATGATTACCAGACGTCGGTGCCGTCGATTTATGCGCTGGGCGATGTGACGGCCCGGGTGCAGCTGACGCCGGTCGCGCTGGGTGAGGCCATGGTGCTGGTGGACCATCTGTTCGGCCCCGCAGCCGGCAAATCAGCGCGCGGCATGAGTTACCAGTTCATACCCACGGCGGTGTTCACGCACCCAAGCATAGGCACCGTGGGTTATCCGGAAACCGACGCACGCGCGAAGTTCGGTGCCGTTACGGTGTACCGCAGCGAGTTCAAGGCCCTGAAACACACGCTCAGCGGCAGCAGCGAACGTACGCTCATGAAGCTGGTGGTGGAAGACGCCACCGACCGCGTGGTGGGCCTGCACATGGTCGGCCCCGATGCAGGCGAAGTCGTGCAGGGTTTCGCGGTGGCCATGAAAGCCGGCGCCACCAAGGCGGTGTTCGACAGCACCATCGGCATCCACCCCACTGCAGCGGAAGAGTTTGTGACCATGCGCGAGGCGGTGCGCTCGGGGACTTGATTGCAGAGGCCGGATCGGGCTGCCGGTCGGCCGGCGTCGTTGGAGTCCGGGCTGGGTTGCTTGGTGGGCTGCTATGCCTCGATCCGGGCAGGGAGACTTGGTGGGCCAGCGCGCCGGGCGTCCGCGCCGTCTCGCCTCCAATCGCGCAGATGGTGTTTGTAGCGCGCCGACAGGGTTGGCGTGACCACCGTGGTCTGGATGCGTGCCCTTTGCAGCAGGCGCGAATAATTCCGGCGAACCGGCACAGCCACCCGCCACGCCTGACTTGCGTGGTCGTGTGCCGAGGTGGATAGAGGATGCCAGTTGCCCGATGCCGTGGTCGGTTGCCGGACAGTTGGTGCAACGCGGGGCTTCAACTTTCCGGTACCGGTGACGTCGTTCCGACTGCGGGCTGTTTTTCCTTCGAGTGCAGTAGCACCCGTGAAGGACGTGAGCTGGTGGTGAATGGGCGCAGGGTCTGTTCGCGGTTGCTACGGAGACAGCGCACCAACCCACCCGTTGACGCAGTAGCCTTGGTGCCCCAGAAGCAGACGCCCGCGAGATGATCCAGCGACCAGGCACTGCCCGCTCACGGCCCAGCCCACCAAGCTCGAACACTGGCATCTCTGCCGAGGAGCGGCGCTAAAAAGTTCCTGGGTAGGTGCCCCCATCGGCCAGGATGTTCTGGCCGGTGATGTAGCCGGCGTGCTGGCTGCACAGGAAGGCGCAGATGGCGCCGAATTCCTGGCTGCTGCCGAAGCGCTTGGCGGGAATGGCTCTGGCGCGGGCGTCCAGTGCGGCTTCCATGGTCAGGCCGGATTTTTGCGCCGCGCCGGCCATGGTCACACGCAGACGGTCGGTGTCGAAGGCGCCCGGCAGCAGGTTGTTGACGGTGACGTTGGCGCCGGCAATCTTGCTGCGTGCCAGGCCGGCCACAAAACCAGTCAGGCCGCTGCGTGCGCCATTGCTCAGGCCCAGGTTGTCGATGGGCGCTTTCACGGCGCCCGAGGTGATGTTGACGATGCGCCCAAAACGGCGCTCGGCCATGCCGTCAATGGTGGCCTTGATGAGTGAGATCGGCGTCAGCATATTGGCGTCCAGCGCCTTGATCCAGGCCTCGCGTTCCCAGTCGCGAAAGTCCCCAGGGGGCGGGCCACCCGCATTGGTGACCACGATGTCAAAGTTGGTGCCCGGCCCGCCGGCTGCGCCAAACACGGCGGCGCGGCCCTGTTCGGTGGTGATGTCCGCCGCCACCGCCAGCACGCTTGCCGCGCCGGGCAGGGCACGCAGGCCCTGGGCCGCGGCTTGCAGCATGTCGGCTCCGCGTGCCACGATGAGCACATTGGCGCCCTCACTGGCCAGGGCCTGGGCACAACCCAGCCCCAAGCCTTTGCTGGC
>JANLPN010000014.1:0-6340 GCA_031367285.1 Betaproteobacteria bacterium
GCTGGACCGCGAGCGCGCCAACCGGGAAGACCTGGCCGCCACGGCCCGTGCGCAGCAGGCGCAACGCGCGCTGCTGGAGGAAGACGACCGATGTCTTTGTCAAGCTTGGTGACCCCAAACACCGGGATGGGTCACACAACACGCTTTGGCCAGGCTGCACTTTGCGCAACATGTCGGCGCGTGTGTAAGGCATAACGCGCCCGGACAGCAAAAGTGACAGGCGGACCACCGCTGCGTGCGATGCCGACGCGGGTGCGTGGGCCGGCATCAGCAGCGCAAACAGCGCCACGGCAACCGGAATCACCGGGCCGATCAGCACCCGCGGCAGGCGCACCATGGCCAGTACCGTGGCACTCACCAAACCGCCCACCAGCAAACCGGCCACCACCTCGGAGACCGAGTGCGCACCCACCTCCACCCGCGACACACCGATCAGCAGCGCCAGCGCACAACCCGCGGCAAAAGCCAGTGGCTGGGCCGCGCGCGGGCCACGCCCGACCAGCAAGGTACCCAGCAGCAGCGGATAGACGGCCGACGCAAACATGGCATGCCCCGAGATGCCGGTGAAATTGAATTCGGGCCAACCCAGGCCCCAGCCGATAAAGGCAAGCTTGCTGGCCGTGGTCAGCAACACGGCGGCGCTTAACAGGGCCATCCACCACGCCGCCAACGCCCGGGTTTCGGAGCGCCGCAGCAATACCAGCGCTGCCACCAGCGCCAGCGGCAATACGGTCTGGGCCTCGCCAAGGCGCGTCAGCAAGTGCCAGTAAACCAGGGGAGTTGGATCGCCGTAGGACATCAACGCTTGATTTTAAAGCCGTGGCAAGGGCGGGCCGCACGGGTTTGGTTCAGGCATGGTATTTTCCGGAAGAACCTGTTCCCGGCATGCGCATCCTAAAACACCACGGGCGGTACGCCTACTCTTCCATCCTGCAACGGCCAGACTACACGTTTGCGGGCGGCCGGCGGCTGGCGGTCTACCTGGGCTTCAACATCGAACATTTCGATTTTGGCGAAGGCTTGGGCGCCGCGTTGGGGCCGGTGAGCCCGCAGCCCGACGTACTCAATTATTCCTGGCGCGATTACGGGAACCGGGTCGGTGTCTGGCGTTGCCTGGAATTGTTCGACCAGTTGGGCGTGCCCACCGGCGCCATCGTCAACACCGCGCTGTACGACTACTGCCCCGAGGTCATAGCCGCCTTTGTGGCGCGCGGCGACGAAATCATCGCCCACGGCCACACCAATTCCGAGCGCCAGGGCGTGTGGCCGGAGGCCGAAGAGCAGCGCCTGATCGTGGACTGCAAAAAGCGCATAACGTCCGAATCGGCAACAGCCCCGCGCGGCTGGCTCTCGCCCTGGATATCCGAGTCGGCCGTAACACCAGACCTGCTGGCCGAGGCAGGTTATGCCTACACGCTGAACTGGTGCCATGACGACCAGCCGGTGCGCATGGCAACCCGCGGCGGCGGCTCGTTGCTGGCCCTACCGTACCCGCAGGAACTCAACGATGTGCCGATGATTATTGCGCGCCAGATGGACGGGCGCGATTTCGCCGACATGGTCATCGACAACTTCACCGAGATGCTGCGCCAGTCGCGGGCGCAGCCGCTGGTGATGGGTATTGCACTGCACCCCTACATCGTGGGCCAGCCGTATCGCCTGCTGCACCTGCGCCGCGCGCTGGCGCACATCGTGGATTCCGGCCAGGCCTGGATCACCACGCCGGGGGCGATCTGCGACCACCTGCAGGGGTTGGGGCTGGCCTGAACGGGCCATGGCCTGTCCAGGCCAGCCCCACAAGCTCAGCCGCCGGTATCTTCGCCGGTGTCCGCCTTGTCGTCGGCCGCGTCCCTCGGCACGCAATTCGGAATCACTGCATCCGCGCGGAACATCCACCACTGGCGGCGGTTGGCATAACCGGCGATCTGCGCCCGGCTTTTGTCCACACAGGGCATGATCGCCTCACGCAGGCCGAATATCCAGCGCTCACCGGGGGCTTCGGCCTGCCAGCGCACAGCCTGCGCAAACTGTTGCTGCGACGGCTGGGTGAAACCGAAGTCCTTCATAGTTCGGTCAGCCATGAGCAGGTTCTGCTCTTTCCAGGCCACCATGCCGATTTGCGCTGCCGGCCCGGCAATCTGGCCGGCGCGCCGCATCACACCAAGCGCCGAATTGGAGTCGTTTAGCAGGGGTGAGGCCCACAAGCCCCACACGATCCAGAAGCCCGCCGTGCCGGCCAGCAAGCCATGCAGGCCGCGGCGCGCACGGAAGACGAGGGCGCAAGCCAGGAACATCGCACCCATGGCCACCATCATGAACCACAACCAGCGCCCGCCTTCGGCCAGCTCGCGCTCGGCCGCCATGGTGTTCATGCTGGTCCAATGGCCTTGCAGGGCCCATACACCGGCGCCCATGAGCGCCACACCGGCGGCAGCGGCGATGGCAAACGCCGACCAGCGCAGCCAGCGCGCATCCAGAAGGCCTTGCACGGTAGGGGCCAGCGCCAGCGCCAGCATGGGCAGCATGGGCATCAGGTAGACCTCGCGTTTACCGCGCGCCAGGCTGAAAAACACCAGCACCAGCACACACCAGCCCAGCAGCAGCAGCAGACGCGCATCGCGCTCGCGCAGACCACGCCACCAGTTGCTGCCGGCGCTGGCATAGGCCAGCGACATCGGGAAAAAATGGAATAACAGCACCGGCAGGAAGTACCAGAACGGTTGCTGGTGGCCGCCGTACGAGGTGGCATAACGCTTGGCTGTCTGGCGGAACAGGATGTCGTTGACGTAGGCGTCGTACTCCGCGCTGCCGCGCAGCTGCGCCACCAGCACCATGGGCACCAGCCACAAGGCGATGGCAGCGAGGAAGACCAGCGCCCCGCCGGCCCAGCGCAGCGCAGCGCCCTGGGTGTGCAACACGCCGTCCCAGCGCCGCGTACGCGCCAGCACATACGGCGCCAGCATCAACAGCGCCAGCACCCCCACGCCTTTGGTGATCACCCCCAGACCGGCGGCAAAACACCCCAGCCAGTAGGCGCGCCAATTCGGCCCGCGCAGAAAGTGCAGCAGCAAGCCCCAGTTGCCGAGCGTGATGAGGGCCATGACCAGGGGGTCGATCTGGGCCCGCTTGACCTGGTAGGCGAACTGGAACGTCGCCAGCATCAGTGCCGCGGCGATCAGCCCCACCCGCGGATTCCATAACCGGCGGCCTATATCCCAGGTCAGTACCAGCGTCGCCAGGCCGGCCAGCAGCGAAGGCAGCAGGAAAGCAATGCGCCAGTTGCCGACGAGCTGGTAAAACGCGGCCTCGATCCACATCAGCATCGGGGGCTTGTCCGAATACAGCTCGCTGCCGCGGTGCGGAAACAGCCAGTCGCCGGACGCCACCATCTGCTTGGCCACCAGTGTGTAGCGCGGCTCGTCCGAAGGCCAGGGGTCGCGCAGGCCGATACCGGCGCCCAGCACCACCAAGGCAACCAGCATCAACAGTCCCAGCAGTCGAAGGTCGGCGCGTGTGGCGGTGCTTGCGGCTTGCGCGGGTGCACTCATGGTTATTCAGGGTTTGCTGAAACTTCGCTGCTCTTCTTGCGGTCACGCCACAGAAATTGCAGGTTGCGGAAGTAGATAAAAAGCCCGGTGCCCTGGCCGATGATGAAGACCGGGTCCTGGCGGTGTATGGCATAGGCCAGCAGCGTGACGCCGCCCGCCATGCTGAAGTACCAGAAGGCCGAGGGTATAACGCTTTTCTTGAGCTTCTCGCTTTGCAGCCACTGCACGAAAAAACGCGCGGAAAAAAGCCCTTGCCCGATCAGGCCCACCACCAGCCACGTCTTGTCGATTTCCATTACTGCTCCTTAGCGTCCACACGTTCCACCAGCGGTACCCGCGCGCGCCGCTGCAACCACATCACCCCCAGCATGTCCACCAGACCCACCCACAGCCGGTTGTGGATACCGTAGTGGGACGTGCCGTGTTCACGCGGCCGGTGCGCCACGTGCACCGACTCCACCGTGCCGCCGGCGCGGCGCACCAGTGCCGGCAAAAACCGGTGCATGTGGTCGAAATACGGCAAGGCCAGAAAATCCTCGCGCCCGAACAGCTTCAGGCCACAGCCGGTGTCCGGCGTCGCGTCGCCGAGCAGGCGGCTGCGCACGCCATTGGCGATACGCGAAGACAGGCGGCGCAGCCAGGTGTCGCGGCGGGTAAAGCGCCAGCCGGCGATCAGCACCGGCTGCCGGGTCTGGCGCAGCTCGCGCCAGCGCGCCAGCATGGCCGGGATGTCGGCCGGGTCGTTCTGTCCATCGCCGTCCAGCGTTGCAATGACGCTGCCCCGCGCTTCACGCACTCCAGTGCGCACGGCCGTGCTCTGACCGCAGTTGTTGCGGTGGCGCACCACTACCAGCCACGGGTGCGAACTGGCGTAATCGATCAGCACGCGAGCCGTGTCGTCGCTGCTCAGATCGTCCACAAAAACGGCTTCAAAACGCGCCCGTCCGCTGAGTGCCGCCTCGATCTGGTCCAACAGCGCCAGCACGTTGAGCGATTCGTTATGAACCGGAACGACGACAGAAATTTCAACAGGGATTTCGGGAGCCGCTTCGCTCATGGGAACACTGGGGAGAGGGAGTAACCCGCTATTGTCTCACCTGCCCTGTCGCGCCCCGACACCGGCGCCAGCGGGTACCGGCGCGGCTGCGCTCACTCCAGCGGAGCGCCGTACACCGTCTCCACCGACATTCGCAGCGACAAACCGTCACCGATTGACTTGGAGCGTTCCACGTAATAACCCAAACCGGGCAAGGCACGGAGGTTGTAGGCAATATCCGCGTCGGCGCAATGCTCCAGGATGACCCACAGCGTCGTACCCTGGCCACTGTGGTTGGAATGCCCGCTGGCATCAAAATTCTGGCACATCAGCCTGGCCTGGGCGCGTGTGACGGGTGCCGGCCGGGTACCGGGGAACTGGCCGCTAGGCTGCAGCAGCTCCGACGCATCACCCACAAAACGCCCGGAAGTTCTAAAGCCCGCCCCGGATTCCTGCCCGGTGCCGGCCGCCTCATTTTTGCGCAGGTGTTTTTCCCGCAGGGGCCGAACGCGCGCGGTAGGGGGCTCCACTTGGGTACAGCTCATGTAGGCCACCGAACCTTCGAAAAACATCTTCAGGGCTTTGTCGCGCGCCTCGTCTTCGGATACCGCGTCAATTAGCAGCGTCTGGTACTGCTCCTGAACCAGACGCTCGACAAACACAAAATATTTGCCTGGCACTACCGGGCTGGGTGCAGCCGCCGACTTCTTCATTTTTGTCGTCCTGGGAATGGGGGTAAAACTTGCGCGCGTGTACCGGAGATCCGCGCCAGTCCTCCAGTATGCAGGAACCGTCAGAAACCACGCAAATCGTCCACGGCGTTTGCCAGCGGGCCACCGGTGATTTTGACCAGCGTCTGACCGATGGTGGCCAGGTCGTTGTCAAAACAGCCGTGCGCCGCATTGATGCGGCGGTCCGGCAGTGCGGTCAACACCTTGTCGTCATCCACCACCGTGATGCGTCCACCCTTGCCCAGGCCCGCCGCGGCGGCCGCCCGGCGCCAGGCCTTGAGTGCGTCACCGGTGCTCGACGTGCCGTCCCAACCGCCGTAGTCCGGGTTGAACACGTTCTCCATTCCGAGTATCGGCGTACGCAGGTCCACCTCGAGCGCATTCGACACGAAATACAGCAGCGACTTGCGGTAGATCGCCGCCACGTTGTCGTTGCGCTCCACACGCTCGGACAAGATGCGCAGGTACAGGCGTTTCATCAGGTCTTCGTGGGCCGCGTAGTGGCGGTTGGCGAACTGCACGGTGCAGGCCGGCGCAAACAGGTGGATGGACGCTACCTTGGCGGCAAAACCGCGTGTTGCCAGCGAGCTCAGCATGTGGCCCAGGATGATGGAGCCGGCCGAATGCCCCACCAGGTGCAGTTCGAGGCCGTCGCCCCAGGTTGCGATCAATTTCTGCAAGGCCGTCACCAGCAGGTCGCCGCCGCGCCCGGCGCCAAAACCCAGCTCGGCGTTTTCCTTCATCTCGCTCCAGATCGGGCGCGCCAGCGGCCGGCCGATCGATTTCTCGACCAGCAGATCGCTGCGTTCGGTGATCCAGTCGCCCACGCCCCCGGCCAGCACCGGTTGTTTGTGGAAGGCGTCGCTGACGATGTCGCCGATGGACTCCAGCAGGCCGGTCTTCCAGACCAGGAACAGCGGGTAACAGCCATTGGCCAGGAAGTGGCGGCCCAGAGCCCGCGCGCGGTCGATAGCCGCGTCTTCGCTGTTGAGGCCGCCGTGGGCAACCATCACCAGCCGTTTGGG
>JANLPN010000052.1:0-10018 GCA_031367285.1 Betaproteobacteria bacterium
GGCCGTGGCGCACCTGCTGCCCTACATCGAGGAAGAAAAACGCTTGCATGTCGAGGCCGGTGGCGAGGCCAAAGCCAGAGGCAAGATCGTGATCGCGACCGTGAAGGGCGACGTGCACGACATCGGCAAGAACATCGTCACGGTGGTCCTGCAGTGCAACAACTTCGACGTGGTCAACATGGGCGTGATGGTGCCCTGCCACGAGATACTGGCCAAGGCCAAGGTGGAGGGCGCCGACATCATCGGCCTGTCCGGCCTGATCACACCCAGCCTGGAGGAGATGCAGTACGTGGCCGGCGAGATGCAGAAGGACGAGTTTTTCCGCATCCGCAAGATACCGCTGCTGATAGGCGGCGCCACCACCTCGCGCGTACACACGGCCGTCAAGATCGCGCCGCACTACGAAGGCCCCGTTGTTTATGTGCCCGACGCGTCGCGCAGCGTGAGCGTGGCGCAAAGCCTGCTGTCGGACAACGCGGCCAAATACATCACCGAGCTCAATACCGACTACGACAAGGTGCGCCTGCAGCACGCCAACAAGAAGCAGATTCCGATGTGGACGCTGGAGCGCGCGCGCGCCAACCGGACGACCATGGATTGGTCGAACTACACGCCGCCCCAACCCAAATTCACCGGCAAGCGCCTGTTCCGCAACTTCGACCTGGCGGAACTCGCCAAATACATAGACTGGGGACCGTTCTTCCAGACCTGGGACCTGGCCGGGCCCTTCCCCGCGATATTGAAAGACGAGGTGGTGGGCGCCGAGGCCGTGCGTGTGTTCTCGGACGGACAGCGTTTGCTCAAGCGCCTGATCGAAGGCCGCTGGCTCACGGCCAATGCCGTGGTCGGCCTGTACCCGGCCAACAGCGTGAACCACGACGACATCGCGATCTACACCGACGAGTCGCGCACCGAGGTGGCGATGACCTGGTACGGCATGCGCCAGCAGACCGAGAAACAGGTGATAGCCGGGGTGACGCGCCCGAGCCGCTGCCTGGCCGACTTCATTGCGCCCCGGAGCAGTGGCCTGGCCGACTATATCGGGGTGTTCGCGGTGACCGCGGGCTTGGGCATAGACAAGAAGGAGCAGTACTTCCTGGACGACCATGACGACTATTCCGCCATCATGCTCAAGGCCCTGGCGGATCGGCTGGCCGAAGCCTTTGCCGAATACATGCACCAGCGTGTACGCACCGACCTGTGGGGCTACGCGCCCGACGAAGCGTCCAGCCTGGACGTGAACGACCTGATCGCCGAAAAATACTGCGGCATCCGCCCCGCGCCCGGCTACCCGGCCTGCCCGGACCACAGCGTCAAGCGCGACATGTTCACCCTGCTGGCTTGCGACGACATCGGCATGGCGCTCACCGAGAGCCTGGCCATGATGCCCGCCGCCAGCGTGAGCGGCTTTTACCTGGCGCATCCGGAGAGCACCTATTTCAACGTCGGCAAGATCGGTGACGACCAGCTGGCCGATATGGTCAAACGGCGCGGTATGGAGGCGGGGGAATTGAAGCGGCTGGTGGGGGCGAATTTGTAGCTGTGGGAATTTGCGCGCGCCCCCTGTCAGCTTCGCCTGTAAACCGCCGCCGGCCGGTCTTACCTGCGGCTCCACTAAGGCCTCTGTGCAATCATGATTGAACTTCTACGCCAGCACATCATTGCCCGTGTCGGCGACCAGACCGAACAGATCGACGAGGTGCTGGCGCATTTCCGGCACCTTAAGGTAGGGCGAAACGCGCAGATTCTCCGGCAGGGCGAAGTTTGCGGCCATGTGTATTTCATTGCGTCTGGCTGCCTGCAGGTATACGTGTATGACTCCAACTACAACGAAACCACGCGGGACATTGCTCTGGAGGGGCAGTGGTGCTCGGAGCTGATCAGCTTTGGCGGCCAAAAGCCCGCCACCGAAAATATCCGGGCCATCGAAGACTCGAACCTGCTTGCCATCAACTTTCAGGGGTTTCAAAAACTGATGGAGACCGTGCCGCCTTTTGCCCTGGTGTACAAGCAACTTCTGGAGGCCTCGTATGCGAACTCGGTGTACCGGATCAATACGCTGGTGTCACTGAGCGCGCTGGAAAAAATCAAATGGCTGATGGACAACCGGCCGGTTCTGATGCAACGTGTTTCCAGCAAGATCATCGCCTCTTACCTGGGCATCTCCCAGGAAACCTACAGCCGGCTCAAGCGCAAGGTTTGAGCATGTCTTTGTGCGCAAGAGCAAGCGCCGCGTTGACATTTGTCATTGAAAATCACCGCGCCGCTTTTCACAATCGCAACTTCTTCAACTGCAAGAGGTTCGCACATGAAAGACTTTCTCATGTTGTTTCGCAATATCAGCGGCGAGAACGACTACATCACCACACCCCAGGAGATGGCAAAGGATATGCCGGCGTGGCAAGCCTGGATCGGCAATATCGCCATGCAGGGCAAGCTGGTTTCGACCCAGCCCATGGAATGGGTTGGGTCCGTTGTCAGCAACAACGGAGTGACCCATCAGCCTGGGATAGATAAAGACCAGATCCTGGTTGCTGGTTATTTGATCTGCAAGTCCGACACGATGGCCGAGGTGAGTGCATGGGCCAAAACCTGCCCGATTCTGAACTACCCGCACGGTAGCGTGGAGGTGCGTCCACTTGCCTCATTTCCAATGCACTGACACTACAGGACGAAACCATGAACACTACGACAACAACCTGGAATACGCCAAGATGGTTTTGGGTAACCGCCACCCTGGGCCTCCTATGGAACATCTTTGGTGTGATCCAGTTTCTCTCGACCGTGGGTGGTACCCGCGAAAGCCTGATGCGTGGAGGTATGACCTCGCCACAGGCAGAGCTTTACATCCAATTGCCACTGTGGATGACGGTTTCCTTCGCCGTTGGCGTCTTCGGCGGTGTCATGGGCAGCATCCTGCTACTGCTGCGCAAGCGCACCGCCGTACCAGTGTTCTGGGGATCTCTTGCCGCCTACAGCGTGCTGTATGCAGGTGACGTTACGCAAGGAATATTTGCCGCCTTTGGCACGCCCCAAGTCATTATCTTGACGACCGTGGTACTTATAGCCATGGCACTTCTGTGGCTTGCATTACGTTGCCGGAAGCTGGGCGGACTCAGATAAGCGCCGGCTGGTGGGCGCTGGAGTACAAATCCGGGATCAGCGCGCACCAGCGCTCACAGCGCAGCGGGTGGCGCGCTTGGTGGTCGGAAGCTCCTACACTGACTGGTCTGCGCGTTTGATGGGTGGTTTCTTCACGCGCTGGCCTTCGCCGCAACCGCGGCATGTTTTTGAACGTCCTGCTGGATACGCCAGACCAGTGCAACCGCAATCAGCGTCGTCCCGACCAGGACATAACCGATCACCGGGAAGTGTTGCAACTGGCCGTCTGGCGCTATGGATACGATGTGGCCGGCCACCAGCGACGCAACACCCCCTGCCAGTTGTTGGATGGACGCGCTGATGGCGTTGAAAGAGCCGCGCTTGGCTGGCTCCGGAACGGACGCCACGAGCGCCTGGTAGGGAATCATGCGCGAGAAGATGCCGATGAACATCAGCACGTTGACAGCGATGACCACCGGCAACGAGACGGTGCCCAGGTGGGTGTAAATCATCACCATGGTGATGGTCATGCCACTGCCGCCCATGAACACCGGTAGGTTGCCGAGCCGGTCAGCGGCTTTGCCGATCAGCGGCCCGACAAAGATGGTGCACAGGCCGGTGACCAGGTAGACCGTCGGCAGGTCATGCAGGGGGATGCCAAGATTGTTCACCGTGAACGCACTGGCGAAAGGCATCAACATGAAGCCGCCGGTGGTCAGCAGGGCAGTGGTTGCGAAGGCGGTCAGGTGGCGAGGCTCCGTGACGGTGTGCAGCAGATGTTTGAATGCACTGCGTTCCTGCCGCAGCGCAAGGTGGTCGGCGACAGGCCGCAAGCGCCAGGCGATGACCAGTCCGCCCACCGTGCCGAATACCGCCATCGCCAGAAAGGGGGCTTGCCAGCTCCAGTGGTTGGAAAGGTAAAGTCCAACCGGCAAACCCAGCACCTGGCTCGCGGCAAAGGCCGTTTGAATCACGCCCATGACACGTCCACGCAATTGCGCCGGAAACAGGTCGGTGGCAATGGCCAGCACGATCGACCCGATCACGCCTCCAAACACCCCGGTCATGATGCGTGCCGCCAGCAGCATCTCGAAACTGTGCGCCAGGCCACACCAGAGAGTGCCTGCAACAAAGCCGGTGTAGAAGAAAAGGAGTAGCTTTTTGCGATCAAAACGGTCCGCAAAACCGGCCGTCAGGAGCCCGGTGATGCCTGCGCTGAAGGCATAGGCGGACACCACCAGGCCAAACTGCCGCGGGGTGATTTCCAGCGCAGGCATGATCAACACGCCCAGCGGCGACATGATCATGAAGTCGAGGATGACAGCGAACTGCAGAAACGCCAGCAAACCCGCGACGAACTTCTGGTAGCGGGTGAACTGCGTGGTCGGGAGGGGGTCTGTGGTGCTCATGGTATTGGGTGGTTTGCAGCAAGATCGTCGGCACGGGTCGCCGATGCACCGGCCCGGCACCGCGCCTCGGTCAGCGCATAGCCGCTTAAGCATCCGGTCGGATGGGTGATGCGCCGCCAGCCGTTAACCCGTACGCCTTGCGAACGACTTCCAGATTATCGGGCCGCGGCTTTGAGCCTGTTTGGCGGCTTCTTCGAGTAAGGCCGGCGGTCTTGCCCCATCGCCGCGTCGAAGTGGGCGAATGTTAATCGCGACCCCCCTGCGGGTTTCCGTCACGCGGTCTTCTGCGTCCCCTTGCCCAGCACCACATGCATTGCATGCGGTGTTGCCACGTGTTCGGTGCAGCTGAAGCCCAGCTTGGCCAGGTCGATGCCCGTCAGCAAAGCCTCGCCTTCGCCCAGCAGCGCGGGTGACAGGGCCAGATGAATTTCATCGACCAGCCCTGCCAGCAGGTATTGGCGAACCGTCGCCACACCACCGCCCACCCGCACGTCACGGCCCCGCGCCGCCGCGCGGGCACGGTCCAGCGCGGCGTGGATGCCATCGGTCACAAAGTGGAAGGTCGTACCGCCTTCCATGGAGATCGAGGCGCGCGCATGGTGGGTCAGCACGAACACCGGCATATGGTAGGGCGGGTTGTCGCCCCACCAGCCTTTCCAGCTGTCGTCGGGCCAGGGTCCGCGTGCCGGGCCGAACATATTGCGGCCGAGGATCCAGGCTCCCACGTTGTCGAAGCTGCGTTTGGCAAAGTCGTCGTCGATGCCGGTGTCGCCCCCGCCAGCCCCGTGCATGGTCTGGAAGGTGCGCGTGGTAAAGGCCCATTGCATGATGGCGGGGCCCCCCACGCCCAGGGGGTCGTCCAGGCTTTGCCGGGGACCGGCGCCGAAACCATCGATGGACAGGCCGAAAGCAGCGACTCTGAGTTTGGACATGGGGTGTTTCTCCTTTTTCGTCGAACCTTAAGAATGCCATAGCGACAGTTTGGCGCGCAAGGCCGGGCGCCTCTATCCTACGACGCTCGAACCAGGGCCGGATCGACACCGTGCCCGGCCCGATGTAAGGCATGGATCGGCCAGCCGACTTATAGTGCGACGAAACACGCATTGAAAACCCCCGTTGCCATGCCCACCTGCCAGATACACACCGATTCCGTTCCCGGCGCAGCACCATGACGACCTACACCAAATCTCCCGCAGCACTTGCCAAACTTACGCCCGAACAGTACCGCGTGACCCAACAGTCCGGCACGGAGCGGCCGGGCACCGGGGAGTATCTGGACAACCATGCACCGGGCATTTACGTGGACATCGTGTCGGGCGAGCCGCTGTTTGCGTCGGGCGACAAGTTCGAGTCCGGCTGCGGCTGGCCGAGTTTCACCAAACCCATGGTGCCGGCCTATGTGAACGAATTGCGCGACACTGCGCATGGCATGGTGCGTACCGAGGTGCGCTCGGCCCACGGCGAAAGCCACCTGGGCCATGTATTTCCGGATGGCCCGCCGGAGCGTGGCGGGCTGAGGTATTGCATCAATTCGGCGTCACTGCGCTTTGTGCATCGCAGCGACATGGCGGCGCAAGGGTATGGCGAGTATCTGAACCAAGTCGAGGAGGTTTGACATGGCAACACAAGAACGTGCGGTTTTGGCGGGCGGTTGTTTCTGGGGCATGCAGGATCTGATCCGCAAGATGCCGGGCGTATGGGCCACGCGGGTGGGCTACACCGGTGGCGACGTGGCCAACGCCACCTACCGCAACCACGGCACCCATGCCGAAGGCATAGAGGTATTGTTCGACCCGGCGGTCATTAGCTACCGCAAACTGCTTGAGTTTTTCTTCCAGATCCATGACCCAACCACCAAGGACCGTCAGGGCAACGACCGCGGCCTGTCGTACCGCTCGGCTATCTACTACGTGTCGGACGTGCAGAAGCAGGAAGCGATCAACACCATTGCCGACGTCAATGCCTCCGGCATCTGGCCCGGCACGGTGGTGACCGAGGTGGCGCCCGCTGGCGCCTTCTGGGAGGCCGAAC
This sequence comes from Betaproteobacteria bacterium, assembly GCA_031367285.1. Taxonomy (GTDB): domain Bacteria; phylum Pseudomonadota; class Gammaproteobacteria; order Burkholderiales; family Burkholderiaceae_C; genus CAISIP01. Next base: position 6,543 of record JANLPN010000052.1, read on the forward strand.
CCGAGCACCAGGATTATCTGGAGCATTATCCGAATGGGTATACCTGCCACTACCCCCGAGCCAACTGGAAGCTGCCGGCGCGGGCCGCGGCCTGATGACTCCGCAAGGCTCACCGTTGCGCAGGATAGCGCCTGGGTAACGACGCGTTCACGCGGCGGCGCCTGTGCATTAGTTGGCAATTCCCCCAGCAATGCCTGCAGGGTTAACCCGCTGTTACAAACCCGGCTGCCAACGGCCACATTCGCGGTTTACCTTTGACTGCTTGGGGCGTTACGTAACGATCCAACCCTTGAAGGAGAATTTCCATGAACGCGAATACTGAAACAATGTCCGCTGCACCAGCTACCAGCCATACCAAGCCGTTATGGGCTGCTGTAGGCATATTGGGCATTGCGGTGCTTGCCATGGGGGGCGGCCTGATCTACACGCAGACCCACCCCTCGCAGCCGGCAGCCAGCACGCTGGCCGTAGAGAACCAGCCCGCGCCCGAACTCGTGGCAACTTCGCATTCGGTTGCCGCCAATGAAGAAGTGCTGACCGCTCCGCCAAGCCCGCCGCCGCTGGTTTCTGCCAGGCCTGCACCCGTCAAGCCCAAGCCTGCGCCCGTCATCATGGCGCATCCCCCCGTGGTAGCGGCTGCCATCGAACCACCTCCACCCCCGTTAGTCATCAGCCAGCCGGCGCCCAGGCATGTTTGCGCCAACTGCGGCACTATTGAATCGGTCACACCGATCCAGCGCAAGGGCGAGGCCAAAGGTGTAGGCGCAGTAGCCGGGGGCGTGCTGGGCGCCGTAGTGGGTAACCAGATCGGTCACGGTGGCGGCAGGACTGCGGCAACCGTGCTGGGGGCCTTGGGCGGCGGTTTTGCCGGCAACGCGATCGAGAAGAACGTGCGCAAGGAAACCGTGTACCAGGTCCATGTGCGTATGGAAGACGGCAGCACGAGGACCATAGAGCAGGCGAATCTGCCAGCCGTCGGCGCCCGCGTGGTGGTGGAGGGTAACACCCTGCATTCCGCCGATGGTAGCTGGCAGGCGCCTGCCACAACCAGCCAGCAACCGGTGCCGCGGCCACAGGCCCAAACGCAGGTACTGAACCGCTCCTGAGGTGCATCCGGGCGTTGTTTATGCACGGCCCTGTAAACCCAACACCGGCGCCGGACGTTTTACGGGTGTTCAAACTCAAGGAGACATTGCAATGAAAAAACTATTGATCACCGGCCTTTTGCTGGCTGCTGCCAGCACCTGGGCACAAACCGCCACCGCACAAAGCGTGACTGACAAGGCCAAGGCCATGGCCGACAAAGCCAAGGCCACCGTGACCGTGGCGTTGTGCGACACCTGTGGCACGGTGCAAACCGTGAAGCAGGAAAAGCGCAAGGGCAAAGGCGGCATGCTGGGTGTGGCCGGCGGTGCCGTAGCCGGTGGGTTGCTCGGCAGCCAGATCGGCAAGGGTACCGGCAACACGGTCGCCACTGTGGGCGGTGCGGTAGCCGGTGGCGTGATCGGCAACGAAGTCCAGAAAAAGGTCACCAGCAAAAAGGTCTGGGTCACCAGCGTCAAGATGAAGGACGGCAGCCGCAAGAGTTTCGAGCAGGAAGCCAAGCCGGTTTGGGTGACCGGCAACGTCGTCAAGATCGACGGCACCGCGCTCACGAAGCAATAAGCGCTTTTCGCTGGGCCAGAAGCAGCGCGAGAATCGACGCGCTGGCCAGTCCCAGCAGCAACCAGAGACCATGGCTGTAGCCGGCCGGCCGTGTCCACAGCAGGCCCAGAACCATTGGCGCAGCCGCTCTCGCCAGTGCCAACGGGACGCCCAGCGCACCGTTCAGGCTGGCCATGTGCTCGCGGTTCACATACTGCGCGACAGCCGTGCCTTTGACGATGGTCAACATGCCGTTGCCCATGCCATAGAACAGCACAAACAGCGACACGCAGACCAGGCCCGCGCCCGCATCGTAGTTGGCAACCCAGGGCGCCAGCAGCAAGGCCGCCAGCCCGGCAGGTACCAGGCAGGGTATCAGCCGGTTCGCCAGGTGGATGTCGAAACGTTGCTCGAAGAAATACAGCAGGGCCCGGCCGAACACCTGGACCACACCGATGCTGGCAGGAATGGCGATGACCCAGGCCTCTGCCAATCCGCGCTCGCGCAGCAGGCTGATCATGTGGGCCGGCAAGGCCACCGTGATGGCCGTCATCAGCACCACAAACACACCAATCAGCAAGAACGGTGCGCTCTTCAGGTAGGGCACCAGCGAAACCTGCGCGTCCGCCACCTCGGCGCGCTGCCCCTGCACGGGCGCGGCGCGCAACAACAAGCCATGGATGGGGGCGCATACCAGGAGTTGCAGCGCCGCCAGGCAGCCCAGGGCGTGGCGCCATCCCAGTGACGTTATCAGCCAGGACGTCAACGGAATGAATACCGTGCTGGCAAGGCCACCCAGAAAGGTCATGGTGATGATGGCGCGCCGGAAGTCATCTGGGAAACGCCGTGTAACGACGGCAAACACCGGCGTGTACAGGGTGGCCGCCATGGCCACGCCAAGCAGCGTCCAGACCGTGTAGAACCCGGCCAGGCTGGTGATCAGGCTATGCGAAGCCAGGCACAGGCCCACCAGCACCGAGCCGCCCGTCATCACGGCGCGCTCATGGCCGCGGTCGATCCAGCGCCCCACCGGGTAGGCACACAGGCCTTCAGCCAGCAGCGCCAGGCTGAACGCCAGCGACGATTCGGCCCGGCCCAGGCCCAGTTCACGTTCGATGGGCTCGGCAACCAGGGAAAAGGTGTAGAAAACGCTGCCCCAGGTGACCAGCTGCGCCAGCGACAACCACAGGACCAGGCGCCGGTCGTGCTGCTGCCTGCGGGTCATTGGATATGTTTTGTGCCGCGCACTGCGTTGCGATGGGCTAGGGGGCGGCCCGGCAGCTCAAACACCCATGATGGCAAAACCGTCTTCACACCACACCGGCGGTGCGCAGCGAGCTAATGGCCGCTGCATCCAGCCCCAGTTCGGCCAGCACTTCGTCCGTATGTTCACCCAGGGCCGGCGGCGCATAACGCAGCGTAGGTGGCGTGTCCACCAGGCGCAGCGGGCTGGCCACGCCGCGGATGGTCGCGATGCCATCCTGCACGGCCATGGCCGGTGCACGAGGCTGCTCGACCACCAACCCACGCGCCTGCACCTGGGCATCGGCAAAGGCATTGCCGATATCGTTGATCGGCCCGCAGGGAACCGCCTTGTCTTCCAGCAGGCTGATCCACTGCGCGGTGGTGCGCTGGCGCGTGACCTCTTCCATCAAAGGTATCAAGTCGCCGCGGTTGGTGACGCGGCCGGACATGCCGCTAAAACGCGCGTCGCTACCCCATTCGGGCTTGCCCGCCGCGTGGCAAAAGCGGCTGAACTGGCCGTCGTTGCCGATCGCCAGCAACATGGCGCCGTCCAAGGTGGGGAAGTCCTGGTAAGGCGCCAGGCTGGG
>JANLPN010000058.1:0-22939 GCA_031367285.1 Betaproteobacteria bacterium
CACGCAGCTGCCGTCGGTCAGCTCGAAGAACAGGTGGATGAACGGGCAATGTTCACCGGTGCTGGCCACCGTATCCTCGCGCACCACGTGCACCAGGGGCAGGCCCAGCAGGTCTTCGTAGAAGCGGCGCGTCTCCTCCGCGTCGCGGCAGCGGTAGGCGATATGGTGCAGGCCGTTAACGGGTACAAAATTTCCCATGGCTGTCTCCTAAAAAATTCAAGCTGCGTCGCGCCGCTGAGGCAATTGCGCGGTGACCCGGTCCAGCCAGGCGCCGTCTTTGGAGAGCGAGCGCAATTCGGCCAGCGCTTCATCACGCGTCTGGGTCCAGCGTTCGACGGCGTGCACATCGTCGCCATCGGCCTCCTGGTACGAGAACTCCAGGCGTATGCCGTTCGGGTCGAAAAAATACACCGACCAGGTGGCGGCACCCACCGGGATCGGCCCGATCAGGGGTACACCAGCCTCCTGCAACCGCGCCACGAGTTGGCGGAAGCGCTGCTCGGTCGCCGTAAAGGAGCAATGCTGCATGGCGGCCAGCGCGTCCCTGTCCCCGGGCTGCTTGGCGCCCTTGGGCATTTCGAAGAAAGCAACCATGGTGTCACCACCCGCATCGAAAAAATAGTGGCGCAGGTTCTCGAACGGCGGATTGCCGCGGTTGGCCGGCCCGGTGCCCAGGCCCGGCGGCACCTTGAGGGCATGCACCAACGGCATGCCCAGCACACCGGCATAAAAATCGATCGTCATTTTCATGTCGTCGGTATTCAGGGCCAGATGGTGGATGCCCCGGCTCAAAGGCGGTGCGGTGTGCTGTGCCCGCATGGGCGCTGTGCTCATCGTGAAGCTCCTATTCACTGGCCTTGGCCAGGTCAAAATAAAGTTGCCCGAGATCGGCGCGGCGTGCCAGCCCCGCGCTGGCTTCGGTCAAGGCAATGCGGCCCTTGATCAGCACGTAGGCCCGGCTCGTGAAAGGCAGCGCGATGTCCAGCTTCTGCTCCACCAGCACCATGGTCAAGCCGTTCACCCGCAACGCGTCCAGTGCACGCCGGATCTCGTCCACCACCAGCGGCGCCAGCCCCAGAAACGGCTCGTCCAGCAACAGCACGCGCGGCGAACACATGAGCGCGCGCGCTATCGCCACCATCTGCTGCTCGCCACCTGACAAGGTGCCGGCCAGTTGCTTGCGCCGCTCGGCCAAGCGCGGAAACAGGGCGTAGACATAGTCAAACCGTTCCTGCACCGCGCTGCTGCCGCGTCTGGCCAGCCGCACCGTACCCAGGCGCAGGTTGTCCTGTACCGACAGCGGCGCGAACATGCGCCGCCCCTCGGGCACCTGGGCCAGGCCTTTGGCAACAATGGCGTGGGTGGGCATGGGCACCAGGTCCACGCCGTCCATGAGGGCACGCCCGCTGCGTTCGCGCAGCGTGCCCGACAAGGCAGCCAGCAAGGTGGATTTGCCGGCGCCATTGGGGCCCAGCAGGGCAACGGTTTCCCCGCGCGCCACGTTCATGGTGATGCCTTGCACCACCGGACCGTGTCCGTAGCCGGCGCAGAGGTCGCTGATGTCAAGCATGGCCAGAGTCCGCCAACGAACCAAGATCACCCAGATAGGCCGACACCACGGCGGCGTCGGCACGCATCTCGGCCGGTGTGCCCTGCGCAATCTTGCGGCCGAAATTGAGTACCACCACGCGATCCGCCAGCGCCATCAGGAAACGCATGTCGTGTTCGATCAGCAGCACCGCTATGCCGCGCTGCGCGATCTCGCGGATGATGCCGGAGAGCCGCTCGCATTCGGCCGGCGTCAGGCCCGCCGCCGGTTCGTCGAACAACATCAGGCGGGGTTCAGCAGCCAGTCCACGCGCAATCTCCAGCAGGCGGCCCTGGCCAAACGACAGCGTCGCCACGTCCGCCTCACGCCATTCGCCCAGGCCCACAAAATCGACCAGGCCATCGGCGCGCTGTTGCGCATCGCGCTCGGCCTGCGCCGCGGCACGGGTGCCGGCCAGCACGCGCCACAAGGAGCCGCTCAGGCGTGTATGCATGCCCACCATCACGTTCTCACGCACCGACATGCTGGCAAAAGGTTTGTTGTGCTGGAACGTGCGCATGATGCCGCGCGCCGCGAAATCCTGCGTGGGCAGACCCAGCATGGACCGGCCATCGAACTCCAGGGTTCCACCCGAAGGGGCCAGTGCGCCCGCAATCATGTTGAAGATGGTGCTTTTGCCGGCGCCATTCGGGCCTATGACGCCCAGGATCTCGCCGGCACACACCTCCATATCGAGGTCGGCCACCGCAACCAGCCCGCCGAATTTCTTGCCCAGCCCCCGGACCGACAGCAGCACCGGGCCGCTGCCGGTGGCCGCAACTGCCACGCCCGTCCGCAGCGGGATGCACGCGATGCCAGGCGGATGGCGATCCGGTGCGTTCACACGGCTCTCCTGCGCGCCACCAGCCAGTCACGCACGCCGATCAGGCCCTTGGGCTGGAACAGCACCACGGCCACCATGAACACACCAAACACCAGCGCGTGGTGGTGGCCGATCAGCGGCGACAACACAAACGGCATCAGGTACAGCAGCACCGCGCCTGTGATCGCGCCCGCATGCCGCCCGCTGCCGCCCACGATCACCATGAACAGCAGCAGGAAGGCGTTCTCCAGCCCGAAGATAAGCGGGTTCACGGTGTTGTCCACAAAGGCGTAGACCATGCCCGCGACCCCGGCCATGGCGCTGGTTACCGTATAGGCAATTATCTTGGTACGCGCCACATTGATTCCCATGGCCTGGGCCGCTGCCGCGTCGTCGCGCACGGCACGGCAGGCGCGCCCGAACCAGGACCGGTCCAGCCGCCACAAGGTAGCGAGCGTGGTAAGCAGCAACAGCACCACTACCACCGTGTACCACGGCCCGGTCACGCGCACGCCAAACACGTCGGGAAGCCGGTAGTTGGCCAGGCCGCCGGCCGCACCGGTGACCTTGCCGCCTTCGTTGAGCACCACGACAAAAAGCTGTGCAAACGCCAGCGTCGCCAGAGCCAGGTAGAAACCTTCGAGCCGGGTCGCCGGAATGGCCACCACCAGTGCCAGCACCACACACAAGGCAATACCCGCCAGCACCGCCAGCGGCAGCGGCAGCCCGACCTGGAACAGCAGGATCACAATGGCATAGGCTCCGATGCCGTAGAACGTGAAATGCGAAAACGCGATCTGGCCCGCGATGCCGAACAGGAAGTTGTAGCTCAGCGCCAGTGTGACCCACAGCAGCAGCTTGCGGTACACGTCGGTCTGGTACGAACCCAGCATGAAGGCAACGGCCGAAAGCACTATCGCCGTGAGCACGAAGCCAGCCAGTGATTTCATATCGCCCCCACGCTTGTCGCTGCGCGTACTGCGCTGGACGTGCCGGTGCCGGAGGCAGCGGCTCTTCGCCCTGTCCCAGTCTGCGCAGGCAGACTGGGAGCCGCAGGGCTCAGCCCCGAGGGGACGCTCGCTTGCTTGGGGCGGCCCGGCGCTGCGCTCATGCCCTCGCCTCCCGCGCACGCAGCAGCCCGGTCGGGCGCAGCAGCAGGAACACGATCAGCAGCACCAGCGGCACACCCATCGCAAGACCCGGCGGCACCGGCGCGTAACGCACCGTGAACTGCTCAGCAAAAGCCAGGATCAGGCCGCCCAGCAAGGCGCCTTCAACCCGGCCAACACCGCCAATCACCAGCGCCGTGAAGCCCTGGATCGCCAGCGGCAGGCCCATCAGGTAATGTGCCGATACGTTGGGTGCAACCAGCACGCCGGCAAGGGCGGCGACTGTGGCGCTGCCGGCAAAAGCCACCGACGTGACACGGCGCAAATTGATGCCCATCAAGGCCGCTGCGCGCCGGTCCAGTGCCACCGCCTCAAAGGACTTGCCGGCCAGTGTGCGTTCAAAAAAATACCAGACCGCGGCAAACACCGACAAGGTCACCAGGATGATGAAAAAACTTTGGTAAGAACCCGCCACCGCCCCGAGTTCCAGCCGGCCGAAACCAAAGGCCGGCGGCACCGGCTGCGGGTCCGGCCCCAGGCCCAACGATACGATTTCACGAAACACCACCAGCATGCCCAGCAAGGCCAGAATCGGTGCCAGCGCCGGGGCACCGCGCTCCACCAGCGGGCGGACTGCGATGCGCTCCGTCGCCCAGCCCACGGCGAACATGGCCACCAACACCAGCGCCATTCCAACGGGGTACGGCAGGTTGAAGCGCGACAGCGCCAGAAAGCCACCAAACGCGGCCAGCATGGCCCACTCTCCTACCGCGAAATTTATGATGCCGGTGGGTTTGGTGATCAGCAGGTACGACAGGGCCACCAGCGCATAGACACAGCCGCTGGCGCTGGCGCCAACTACCAGTTCCAGAAAATCGTTCACCTGGCCCCGACGTACACGACCTTGCCTTGTTGGTCGCCTTCGTAGACCCGCACCACCATGCCGTTGGCATCGAAGCCGGTACGTTTGCCATCCGCGAATCCGTAGCCGGAACCCACGCCGCCCATCACCCCCTGCCAGGACTTGGTGGCCTGCATGGCTTCACGTACCTTCTCCTTGTCGGTGCTGCCGGCGCGTTTGATCGCGTCGGCCACCAGCATGATGCCGTCGTAGCCGTAGCCGTTCAGGTTGTAGGGATCGCTGCCCATGTCCTTCTTGAAACTGTCGATGAAACGTTTGGTCTCAGGCTTGGAGGGATCGAACGCATCAACGAAGGTCACGCCGTCCAGCAGGCCCTTGGCAACATTGGAATACACCGGTATCGACAGGTTGTAGCCCGCGAGCACCGGCATCTTGAGGCCCAGTTGCCGGTAGGACCGCAGTATCTGTGTGTTCTCGGGGGTTGAAACACCGGCCATGAACAAGGCCTCGGCATTGGCGGCGCGCACTTTCTGCATTTGCGGGTCGGCGGTGGTGGAGCCCAGCGGTACCACTTCTTCGCTGACTATCTGGATATTGCTTTTCTCCAACCCGGCCTTGAAAAAGCGGGCGGTGATCTGGCCCAGTTCGGAGTTGTCGGTAATCAGAGCAACACGTTTGTAGTTCTTGTTGCGTGCATAGGACAGCAAGGTTGAAATCTGTGTCGACCCCAAGGGCCCGGTCTGCCAGAAGTTGGGGTTGTTGACCTGGGTCGTCAAGGTGTCGCCGCTGTTGGACGGTGTCATGTGCGGCGTTTTCGTTTCCAGCGTGACCGACTGCGCCTGCTGCGTGGCCGGCGATACCGACACCGAAAGAATAAACGCTACCCCGGCGTCCACCAGCTTGCGGGCAACGGTCGCCGATACATCCGGTTTGCCCTGGTCGTCTTCCACCAGCAGTTCCACCTGGCGCCCGAGCAGACCGCCCTTTGCATTGATCTCCTTGACCGCGTAGATGGCGCCATTCGCCACCGGCTCGGCATACCCCTTGGCCGGCCCGACCTTGTCGGTGATCATGCCGATCTTGATGGTGTTCTGTGCGAAGGCCACGGGGACCACCAGTACCATCACACCGGCCACCGCGGCCCGGACCCTGCGTTGAAAACTTGCAACCATGTCTTTGTCTCCTTGTAAAAATGAACCCACCTGCATCATGACCCCGTCTCGATCACACAAATTCCAGCGTTGCTAACGGCGCTTCAGGCGCTCTCTATCCAGCGCTCAACCACCCGCATAGGCTGACCCCGCCGCCGCTTGGCGTGCATACGCCGGCGCAACCTGAATGGCAAACTCGCCGACCTGCGCAATGCCTGCCTCCAGCCGGTCACCGGGCTTGACTGGGCCGACGCCCTCGGGTGTGCCGGTCATGAGGATGTCGCCTGGGTTGAGGGTGTAGAACGAGGAGGCAAATTCGATCAGGCGCGCGATGTCGTACACCAGGTGGCGCGTATTGGATTGCTGGCGCATCACGCCGTTGACCTTGAGCCACAAGTCCAGCTGGTCGGGGTCGCTGATCTCATCGGCCGTCACCAGCCAGGGCCCGAGCACCGAATAGGTGTCGATGGATTTGCGGAAACACTGGAACTCGGTACCGCGCAAGGTCATGTCCAGCGCAATCGCGTATCCGGCCACATGCGCCATGGCCTGTGCGCGTGGCACCTGGCGGCACACCGAGCCGATCACCACGCCGAGTTCGACCTCATGGTCATTGCGCCGGTCCTCGAAACGCAACACGATGTCCTCGCCGCAGCCGATCAGCGAGCTGCCCGACTTGAGGAACAGGCCCCAATCGGCGATGGAGGTGATGGCGCGGCCGTGCGCAATGCCCGCATCCTGCTTGCTCTCCTCCACATGCGCCTCATAGTTGATCGGTGCACCGATGATCTTGCCTGGATTGGCCACCGGCGACTCGAAGCGCACGTCGGCCACCGCAAAGCGCTGCGCACCCTGCATGGCCTGCTCCATCGGCCCGCGCAGGAGCGGCAGGGCCTCCACCAGCAGGTCTTTCTGCGGCAAGGGGTAACGCTGGGCCGGCAACAGGTCCAATACGGATGTAACGTCGTAGACCCAGCCGTCGCGCACCACACCCATGCGTCCTGCATTGAAGCGGCAAATTTTCATAGCTCTTCCTCGTCGCGCAGGTACCCGATGCTGGCCAGCAGCTCGCGGTCGGTCATCATGAAAATTACCGCATCGTCGGACGCGGCGGTATGGCTGGTCCAGTTCCAGTGCGGCAGGGTGAACACGTCGCGTGGCTTCCAGTGGATGGTCGTGTCGCCGATCTGGCTGCTGCCCTGCCCCTGTGCCACCACACACACCGCATTGCTGGTGCTTCGGAAGCGCCGTGTGGGTTGGTTGCGCGTACAGGCCATCAGGTAACAGTCCAGCGTCGGCAATACGGCGCCCTGGCTGTCGCCATTGACGTAACGCAGCAGGCGGGTGCCATCCGGCGCCGGGCTTGCCTCCCTGAGTGTCCGCCAGGCGCGCTCGCGCGCATAACGAAAGCGGCTCGGGTTGGTGCTGTGCATATCGAAGGCGTCCGGAGATAGCGCAACCGCTCCCTTGCGCGAGGGCGCCGCACGCGTAGGCAGCGGATCCACCGTGTCGCGCCCTTGCCCGGCCATCTCCAGGAACACCGTATCCAGAAAGCGGCATAGCGGCAGGTCGAGCCCGTCAAACCAGACCACCCGGCCCGTGCCCGGGTGGCTGTGTTCATGCCAGGTCCAGGCCGGCGTAAGAATCAGGTCGCCTTCGAACATCGGACAGCGCTGGTCGTTGACGCTGGTCAGCGCTCCGCCGCCGTCGATCACAAACCGGATGGCCTGCAGCGTATGGCGATGGGCATGCGCCACCTCACCCGGCAACAGCGTCTGCAGGCCGCTGGAGAGTGTGCTGGTGGTCGCCGCCGACTCCGGAAACGCCGGATGCGCGAGCAACAACACACGGCGCTCGGCGTCCTGCATCGCGACCTCGCGTGCCGCCCGTTCCACCAGCGGCTCCATGTCGGTCCAGGCCCACTGCCACGGTTTGTCGGCAGCGGACGGTTCACGCCGGGTCAGGCGGTGGTAACGGTCCCACAAGGGCTGGGAATGGACTGCGCTCAAGGCGCCGATCAATCCGGCGTACCGGTCACCCGAAATCGTTTGGTCCAATGGTTCTCCTAACGCGGCCCGTGCGTTGCCAGCCACATTTGCGATGCTTGGCAGTCTAGTGCCAAGTCACGCATATTACTAGCAGGCCGTCAGGCCTTGCCGCAAGCCGGCGCCCGATGTCAAGGCCAGGCAGCCGGGTGGGTTCCGGGTGGCATGGACACCCGGGTCCACCGGGCCGGCGTGCGGCTGAGCTGGGCGCTGTGCCGCAAAGCAAGCAGCTCGCCAAAACCGGAGCGGGTGGTTTCGAGTTGGCCCGCCATGTCCGGGCGCGCTACGCCAAAGCCGTTCTCGATGCGGCCAAGTTGCCGTATCCACTGGCCGACCCGCGCCAGCGAAATGCGCACATGCCAACTGCCACCCTGTTCGGCCTGCCGCACCAGGGCAGCCGAGGCGGCATAGGCCATCAGAAACCCGCTGGCGTAATCCAGGATTTGCACCGGCAAGGCCTTGGGATCACTTTGCCCGGCGGCCTGCCCCTCAGCGTCGTTGAAGCCGGTGGCGGTTTGCACCAGCGAATCAAAACCGCGCCGTGTATTCCATGGCCCCTGGTCCCCGTATGCGGACAGGGAGATACACACGATGCCCGGACGGCGCGCGGCCAGGTCGCGAGCGCCATATCCCAGTGCCTCCAGGGCGCCGGGACGGTAGCCCTGCACAAACACATGGGCCTGCTGCAGCAAAACATCCAGAGCCACGCGTCCTTGCGGCGTCCGCAGATCCACGTGGGCCGACAACTTGCCGCGGCTGGTGTCCGCAATGGATTCGATGTTCGGAAGATATGGCGCGTTCACCAGCATCACTTCCGCGCCGTAAGCAGCCAGGGTCCGCCCGCACACCGGCCCGGCAAGAATACGCGTCAGGTCGAGTACCTTGACACCTTCCAGCGGCCGCTGGTCGTGCGCCTGAGCCGGCAGTTCCCTGGGTGCCGCCTCTCCAATCCGCTCGAAGGCGATCAGGGGCTGGGCCGCGATCACAATGCCTTGAGGGTGCGCGTCCCAGGCATCGAAGCTGCGCAGCGCAGCTACCACCAGGCCCTTGTCCGCGGCGGCCTGTTCGAAGCCCAGCGCGGACCAGGACAACAAGGCCTGTTGTGCATCCTTGCGTTGCGCCGTCGTGGGGTCCAGGCCCAACAGACGCAATGCGCCCTCGCGGTGGTGGGCAAAGTTGGCATGTACACGCACCCAGCCATCGGCGCAGCGGTAGATACCGGAGAATTTGTCCCAGGGATCGGGCACGCGGCCATCCAGGCTGAACCAGGCCGTACACTCCAGAGCGGCCTGCGCCATATCGACACTAACGTCCTGGCGTGGCTGGCCACGCACATGCGCCAGTTCACAGGCCGCCAGCGCCGCTGCCGCGACGCTGGTTTGCGCAGCCGTACCTACGGCAAACGATGAGGGCTGAACCGGATCCGAGCCACGCAATTGCACATGCTGCAGTGCGGCGGCCGGCAGGCCACCGATCTGCCATAGCGAACTGAGAGCGCCCCCAGCCCTGGCTTCGCCAGGCCCCCCAAGGGGGTGCAAGAAAACTTGGGAGCGGCCCGGCGTTTTCTCATGAGACTCGAAAGGGTTCAATGCAGCGCCACCCCCGTCTTGGACTGCAACTCTTCACGCGTGACACCGGGCGCCAGCTCAATCACGGTCAGGCCCTGCGGCGTGACATCCATGACGGCCAGGTCGGTGATGATGCGGTTCACCACGCCCACACCGGTCAGCGGCAGGGTGCACTTGGGCAGGATCTTGAGATCGATGCTGCCGTCTTTCTTCCTGGCCACGTGTTCCATCAGGATGATCACGCGTTTTACGCCGGCCACCAGATCCATCGCCCCGCCCATGCCTTTGACCATCTTGCCGGGGATCATCCAGTTGGCCAGGTCACCGTGTTCGCTGACCTGCATGGCGCCCAGGATGCTGAGGTTGATCTTGCCGCCGCGGATCATGGCGAAGCTGTCGTGGCTGCCGAAAATCGACGAACCGGGCAAGGTCGTCACGGTCTGTTTGCCGGCATTGATCAAGTCGGCATCGACTTCAGCGTCGGTGGGAAACGGGCCTATGCCCAGCATGCCGTTTTCACTCTGCAGCCACACCTCCTTGTCGGCGGGTACAAAGTTGGCCACCAGGGTCGGTATGCCAATACCCAGGTTCACATAAAAACCGTCTTCCAGCTCCTGCGCGGCACGTGCCGCCATTTGGTCTTGCGTCCAGCCCATGGTCTTGCTCCTGTTGGTTTGTTATCGTTCAGGCCTTGGCCGTCTCGCGGATGGTGCGTTTCTCGATGCGTTTTTCCGGCGTGGCATTCAGCACCAGGCGGTGTACGTAGATGCCCGGCAGATGCACCTGGTCCGGCGCCATGGAGCCGGTCTCGACAATCTCCTCGACCTCCACCACCGTGGTCTTGCCGGCCATCGCGACAGCCGGGTTGAAGTTGCGCGCCGTGTAGCGGAACTGCAAGTTGCCCGACTTGTCGGCGCGCCAGGCCTTGACCAGCGACACCTCGGGCACCAGGGCACGCTCCATCACATAGGTCTCGCCATCGAACTCGCGCAGTTCCTTGCCCTCGGCCACCAGCGTACCGACGCCGGTCTTGGTAAAAAAGGCCGGTATGCCGGCACCTCCCGCACGCAGCTTCTCGGCCAGCGTGCCTTGGGGTGTGAATTCCAGTTCCAGTTCGCCCGCCAGGTACTGGCGCTCGAACTCCTTGTTCTCGCCCACATAGCTGGAAATCATGCGTTTTATCTGGCGCGTTTCCAACAGCTTGCCCAGGCCGAAACCATCGACCCCGGCGTTGTTGGAAATCACGGTGAGCCCCTTGACACCGCTGTCGCGCAACGCGTCGATCAAGGCCTCGGGAATGCCGCACAGGCCGAAGCCGCCGACGGCCATGAGTTGCCCGTCGCTGACTATGCCTTTGAGCGCCGCTGCTGCCGAGGGAAAAATCTTGTTCACACAGGTCTCCTTGTTATGAAGTCTGTACGATACTACCTATCTGAATACGTAGTATTTCGTACCTTGTGCCACCTCCGCGATTTCAGCGAACATGAGCGCGGCACCGGACCAGTTCAGGTCAGCGCCGCCTTGCAGGAGACTCCATGAACGACGTCGACTACCGGCTGGCTTTTGAGCTGGCGCCCATCGGGCTGGTGTTGTCTCGCAATCGCGGCATTGTGGACTGCAACCTGCGTTTGTGCGAGATGTTCGCGCAGTCACGCGAGTTGCTGATCGGGCAAACCTTCCAGGTGCTGTATCCGAGCCGCGAGGAATACGAACGTACCGGTGCGCGTATCGCTCCCATCCTCAATGCCCGCGGCCATTATGCCGACGACCGGGTCATGAAACGGGCCAATGGCGAAACCTTCTGGTGCCATGTTACCGGCCGGGCGCTCAACCGCGCCACGCCGCACGAAGCCGGCATCTGGACCTTTATGGACTTGTCGTCCGGGCGCCCGGTCAAGGCGGAGCTCACGGCACGCGAACGCGAAGTTGCCGCCTGGCTCATGGATGGCCTCACCAGCAAGGAAATGGGCCGTGTGCTGGGCATCAGCCACCGCACCGTCGAGATTTACCGGGCCCGCCTGATGCGCAAATACAAGGCGTCGACCACGGCCGATCTGGTGCACAAATTGATGGCGGGATGAACCAAACCCGTCCAGCACCATGCAGTCATCCAAGGCGTAGGGCGGCGAGCCTTGTGTACTGCTTGTCGGCAGGCCGAAGAAGCAGTAAGATTCTTACTGAAAACGGTAAGAATTATGAAAATCACCAGCAAAGGCCAAGTCACCATTCCGCAGTCGGTACGCGAACAGGCGGGGCTGCATCCGCACAGCGAGGTGGAGTTTGAGGTGCGTGCCAATGGCGAGGTAGTGATACGCCCGCTGGCGAAGCCCGCCGCGAGCATACGTACGGCGTTTGAGCGCGTGCGTGGCAGCGCCAACGCCACCCAGTTCAAAGGTATGGGCACGGACGAATTCATGGCCTTCCTGCGCGGCTGAAAGATGGCCTCGAAAGCCGCCTGGACGGCGCGCGAACCGGATGCACGCTACCTCAAGCCGCAAACACCTTCCGCAACCCTGGTGGACAGCTGCATCCTGATCGACGTACTGGCCAATGATCCGCAATGGGCCGACTGGTCGCTGAACCAGCTCGATGCCCTCGGCCGGCAGGCACCGCTGGTGATCAACCCGGTCATCCTGGCCGAAGTCAGCCCTCGTTTCGAGCGCGCGTCCGACCTGGAGGCTGCGCTGGCGAGCTTGCCATTGGTGCGCGAGGCGCTGCCGTGGGATGCCGCTTTTCTCGCCGGCCAGGCCTTCAAAGTTTACCGCCTGGCACGTGGCGCCAAGACCTCGCCCATGCCCGACTTCTATATCGGCGCCCACGCCATCGTGAACAGGCAACGCCTGTTGACGCGAGACGCAGCCCGCTACCGGACCTACTTTCCCAAACTGGAGATCGTTGCACCATGAATTCAACCACCGCGCCGCGCTACCCCGCGCCCGAAATCCGCGACCTGCCCGACGACATACGCGACAAGGTCCTGGAGGTGCAGGAAAAGTCCGGCTTTGTGCCCAACGTGTTTCTGGCGCTGGCGCGCCGGCCGGCCGAGTGGCGGGCCTTCTTTGCCTACCATGACGCCTTGATGCTGCGCGAGGAGTCGGGCCTGACCAAGGGCGACCGGGAGATGATCATCACGACCACCAGCGCGGCCAACAACTGCCTGTACTGCGTGGTGGCGCACGGCGCGATTTTGCGCATCTACGAAAAGAAACCGCTGGTGGCGGACCAGGTCGCGGTCAACTACCGCAAGGCCGACATCACCCCGCGTCAGCGCGCCATGCTCGACTTTGCCATGAAGGTCTGCCAGAAATCCGCCGAGATCGAGGGGGCCGACTTTGCCGCCCTGCACGCACACGGCTTCAACGACGAAGACATCTGGGACATAGGCGCCATCACGGCGTTTTTCGGCCTGTCCAACCGCATTGCCAATATGAGCGGCATGATGCCCAACCCGGAGTTCTACCTGCTGGGGCGTGTCCCCAGGGCCAAGCCTGGCTGACGCCAGCGCGTGACGGCCAAGCCATCGCTGGCTGCCTCATGCGGCATACCCGTCATCGGCGGAGATGATGGCGCCATTGACGAAATGGCTCTGGTTGGAACACAACATCACGACCAGCGCGTCCAGATCCCCGGCCTGCCCGACGCGTTTGCGCGGCAAGGTCTGGATCAGCTTCTGGCCCTGCTCGGTCTGCCAGTGGTGGTGGTTGATTTCCGTGTCGATATACCCTGGGCAAACCGCGTTGACGTTGATGCCGAACTTGCCCCACTCCAGCGCCATGGCACGCGTCATGTGGATGACCGCCGCCTTGCTCATGCAATACACCCCGACCTGCGGCACCACCCGCAACCCCAGCACGGAGGCGATGTTGACGATACGTCCCCCGGTATAGGTGCCCGGCGCCGCGCCTTTGGCGCGTGCCAGCATGCGTTTGCCGACCTCCTGCGCCACGAAAAAAGCGCCTTTCACATTGGTGTCGAACACAAAGTCGTAGTCCTGCGGCGAGACGTCCTGCAGCCGCTGCGTGGTGCTGACCCCCGAGTTGTTGATCAGGATGTCGATCGAGCCGACTTCGGTCTCGGCGTGCGCCACGGCCGATTTGATCGAGCCATGGTCGGTCACGTCAAGCTCCACCACGTGGGCGTCACCACCGGCGCCCTCGATCTCGGCGCGCAGTTCCTTAAGCTTCTCGATGCGCCGGCTTGCCAGTACCACGGCCGCGCCGGCCGAGGACAGGACGCGTGCAAACTGGGCGCCCAGGCCACCGGAAGCGCCGGTAATAAAGGCCACGCGGCCGGAAAGATCAATGCTGTAGGCCATGGCCACCCTCTCCCATAAACACAATGCGCCGATTATGGCCTTCGGCTTGGGCATGGCCGCATAAAACCAAGTTTCAGAGAGACTTGACAGTACTCAAGTTAGTCGTAACTAAAATCAGCCCTGCACCGTGCCGATACAGCCACATTCAACCTAACCGAACATTCCGTATGACCTCAGAAGAAATCATCCAGCAGTTTGGCCCCCGCGAAGCCATGGAATACGACGTGGTGGTGGTGGGTGGCGGGCCCGGCGGCCTGGCGACCGCGATACGCCTGAAGCAGCTTGCAGCGGCCGGCGGCAAGGAGATTTCGGTGGTGGTGCTGGAGAAAGGTTCCGAGCCTGGCGCACACATACTCTCGGGCGCCATCATGGACCCGATAGCGCTGAATGAACTGTTCCCGAACTGGAAGGAACTGGGCGCTCCGCTGAACCAGCCGGTGACCGACGACGCGATGGTTTTTCTGGGTGAGAAGTCTTCGTTTCGCACGCCCAACTTCCTGCTGCCGGGTTGCCTGCAAAACCATGGCAACTACATCATCAGCCTGGGCACGTTCACGCGCTGGTTGGCGCAACAGGCCGAGGGCCTGGGCGTTGAGATCTTCCCTGGCTTCGCGGCCGCCGAGGTGCTGAACAACGACAACGGTTCGGTCAAGGGCGTTGCCACCGGCAACATGGGCGTGGGCAAAGATGGCGAGCCCGGCGAAAACTTCCAGATCGGCATGGAACTGCATGGCAAGTACACGGTATTTGCCGAAGGTGCACGGGGCCACCTGGGCCGGCAACTGATCGCGAAATTCAAGCTCGATGCCGGCAAGGACCCGCAAACCTATGGCCTGGGTGTCAAGGAGTTGTGGGAGATCGACCCCAAACGCCACCAGCCCGGTTTCGTGCTCCACACGGCCGGCTGGCCGATGGACAACAGCACCTACGGCGGTGCCTTCCTGTACCACCTGGAGGACAACAAAATCGCACTGGGTTTCATCACCGGCCTCGATTACAGCAACCCTTACCTGAGCCCGTTCGAGGAGTTCCAGCGCTGGAAGACCCACCCCAATATCCGTTGGTATTTCGAAGGCCAGGACCAAGGCCTCAAGCCCGCCAAACGCCTGGCCTACGGTGCGCGTGCCATCACCGCCGGTGGGCTGATGTCGCTGCCCAAGACCGTGTTCCCCGGCGGTGCGCTGGTGGGCTGCGAAGCGGGTTACCTGAACGTGAGCCGCATCAAGGGCAGCCACGCCGCCATGAAAACCGGCATGCTGGCAGCGGAGGCCGCGTATGAGGCCGTCACCGGTGGCCGCCAGCACGATGAACTCACGGCCTATCCGCTGGCCTTCGAGAAAAGCTGGCTCTACACCGAGCTTAACAAGGCACGCAACTTCAAGGCCTGGTTCAAGAAAGGCCTGGCCGTGGCCACCGTCATGAACGGCGTGGAGCAGTTTGTGCTCCAGGGCAATATCCCCTGGACGCTGCACCGCGACAAACCCGACCACCTGTACCTCAAGCCGGCGTCGGAGTGCACGCCCATCGTCTATCCCAAGCCCGATGGCAAACTCACATTCGACCGCCTGTCCAGCGTGTTCATCAGCAACACCAACCACGAAGAGCAGCAGCCGGCGCACCTCACGCTCAAGGACGCGAGCGTGCCGGTAGGTATCAACCTGTCGAAATTCGCCGGCCCGGAAGCGCGTTATTGCCCGGCCGGAGTTTATGAATTCGTCAAGAACGAGGACAACACCGACCGGCTGCAGATCAACGCACAAAACTGCGTGCACTGCAAAACCTGCGACATCAAGGATCCGACGCAGAACATCGTGTGGGTTACGCCGGAGGGCGGTGGCGGGCCGAACTACGCGGGCATGTAGCTGCTGCGTGAAAACCCGGATATGCCGACGGGCACGGCGCATCCATAATGGGCGGCCTTTGGGCATGACCCGCCGCTGGATCGGTGGGCATTGCCGCAACAGGAATTTCCCTTTTGCACTTCAGGAGACACGATGAAACTTGCCCGACTGGCCCTTGGCCTTGCCTTTGCCCTTGGTTTTGTTGCCTCGGCAGCAGCCCAGACCACCATGCGTATCAGCATCTCGATCGGCAAGGACTCGCACCAGGGCGTGGGCATTGACGTGTTTGCGGCCGAAGTCGAGAAGCGCACAGCGGGGCGCTACAAGGTTCAGACCTTCTACTCCGGTTCACTGGGCGGAGAGCGCGAGTCCATTGAAGCGGTGCAGTTGGGTACCCAGGAACTCACCTTGACCTCGACCGGCCCCATCCCGAACTTTGTGCCCGAGGCCAAGATCCTTGATATTCCGTTCCTGTTCAGCAGCAAAGCCCATGCACAAGCCGTGCTGGATGGCCCCATCGGGCAGGACATGCTGACCAAATTCGATGCCAAGGGTTTCAAGGCGCTGGCCTGGGCGGAAAACGGTGTGCGCCACATGACCAATAACAAACGCGCGGTAAACGTGCCTGAAGATCTCAAAGGCCTGAAAATGCGCACCATGGAAAACCCGGTGCACGTGGCGGCCTACAAGGGCTTCGGCATCGTGCCCACGCCGATGGCTTTCCCCGAAGTATTCACCGCGTTGCAGCAAGGCACGGTAGACGGCCAGGAAAATCCGCTATCGGTGATCATGGCGGCCAAGTTTGACCAGGTGCAAAAATATTTGACGCTGACCGGGCACGTGTATTCACCGGCGGTTTTCCTGATGAACAAGGCCGCATACGACAAGCTGAGCGCCGCCGACAAGACGGCCTTTCTGGAAGCCGCCAAGGCCGGCACCAAGGCCAACCGCGCGCGTGTTGCCGAGGACGACATAAAAGGCGTCGCCGAGTTGCGCGGCAAGGGCATGAACGTGGTGGAAAACGTCGACAAGGCGAAGTTCGTTACTGCGCTGGCCCCGGTCTATGCGGAGTTCGACAAGCAGTTTGGCAAGGCCGAAATCGACAAGATCCGCAACTACAAATAAGCATTTGCAATTGGAGCAGCACGTCACGCCCGGCTCCGTTCGGGCGTTTTTTTGGCCGTTGTGAAAGCGCAGGCGCAGTTGGCGATCAAAGACCGGTTTCTGAAGATTGAAGGCTGGACCACCCGGTTCTCGATGGCATTGGCCTGCGCCATGATGGCCATCGCTTCCAGCCTCGGCCTATTCCAGATAATTACCCGTTTCATCATCGAGCGCCCGGCCGAGTGGACCGAGGTGCTGATCCGTTTCAGCCTGATCTGGATGGTGTTCCTGGGTATTCCGATGGCGTTTCGCCAGGGCGCCATGGTCAGCGTGGACGTGTTGTACCGCTGGAGCCCGCCGCGGCTCAAGCGTGTGCTGGACTGGGTCGTGTGTATTGCTGCGCTAGTGCTGGTGCTGATTGTTATCTGGTGGGGTTGGGACTATGCCAACCGGGGCAAGGTGCAGACCGTGGCCGGGCTGGAAAACGTGTCCATGTTCTGGGCCTACCTGGCCATGCCGGTGGGTGGTGTGTTCTGCATTCTGGGCATCATCGGCAACCTGGTTGATCCGCAGCGGCTCGAACTGGAGACCGCGCAATGAGCGCCGCGCCGGGCCGCCCCAAGCAAGCGAACGTCCCCCTGGGGGACCGGTCGCGGTACTCCGCGGACGAGGGGCTGGCATGACCACCGCGATGCTGGTCACCATGGTGCTGTGTTTTGCACTCACCGTATCGGTGGCGGTGTCGATAGGCCTGTCGGCGATGGTGGGTATCCAGATCGCCAACGTCAACATGCTGATCTCGGTCAAGGAGATGTTCTCGTCGATCAACAAATTTCCGCTGGCAGCCATACCGTTTTTCATACTGGCCGGCAACGTGATGGAGACCGGCGGTATTTCGCGCCGGCTGGTGGAGTTCGCCAAAAGCATCGTGGGTGGCGTGCAGGGCGGTTTGCCGATGACCTGTGTCCTGACCTGCATGATTTTTGCCGCCGTGTCGGGCTCTTCGGTAGCCACCACGTTCGCGATAGGCGCGATCCTGATCCCGGCACTGATCAAACACGGTTACCCGACCGGGTATGCAGCAGCTTTGCAGGCCACCAGCGCCGAACTCGGCGTGATAATTCCGCCGTCCATCCCGATGATCCTGTATGGGGTGAGCGCCGAGGTATCGATTGGCGAATTGTTCATTGCCGGCTTTGGGCCGGGCTTGCTGATTGGCTGCGCGCTGATGCTGTTTGTGTACGTGTACTGCAAGTTCAAGGGCTGGGGCAAGACCGACGGTGAAGGCCGCCTGAGCATCGGCAAGGCCACCTGGCAAGCCGGATGGGCACTGATGATGCCGGTCATTATTCTGGGCGGCATCTACGGCGGCATCTTCACGCCGACCGAGGCGTCGGCCGTAGCTGTTTTCTATGCGTTGGTGGTGGGCATGGTGATCTACCGGGAGATCAAGTTCAGCGACCTGTACCTCATCCTGCGCAAGTCGGTCATGTCGTCGGCCGTAATCATGTTCATCATTGCCAACGCAGGCCTGTTCGCCTTCCTGATCACGCGCGCCGGTGTGCCGGACGCGATTGGCCATTACCTCCAGGCGGTGTTGCAAAGCCCGGGCCTGTTCCTGCTAGGCGTCAACACGGCGCTGTTCATCATCGGCATGTTCATCGAAACCAGTGCCGCCATTATCGTGCTGGCGCCCATCCTGGCGCCGGTGGCGGTGCACTTCGGCATCGACCCGGTGCACTTCGGCTTGATCATGGTGGTCAACCTGGCCATGGGCATGATTACGCCACCCTTTGGCGTAAACCTGTTTGCCGCCTGCACGGTGGCCCGTATTTCGCTCGACCGCATGATTCCCTATCTGCTGCCTTTTGTGCTGGTCATCATTGCCTGCCTGATGGTGGTCACCTACGTGCCGGGCCTGTCGCTCGGTTTGCGCAATCTGGTCTACGCCAAGTAGGCAAGCTCCTGCGTCGCGGCCGTTACCGAGCAGTGCGCACCAGGCTGGCAGCAAAGCCGCTATACAATTCAAAAGGTCAGGAGAGCGTCTTCCACGGGAAGGCCGCCGACGGCGCAGTGCCTGCTGATTCCGGCAGGTTGAACGCTCAGGCAAAAGGACTGGCAACCGTCCCCAGGTAGCAATACCGGGTGGCGTTTCCCCACTGGAGAGAGGCGGCAGTTCATGCCGCCCACCGAAGGAGCAAGCCGCTTTGCGCGCCACCGGTTGGCCGCAACGCGGTGAATCTCTCAGGTACCACGGACAGCGGGGGCAAGCACCATGGCTCGCGCTATGGACAAGGTGTTTGTTCACGGCGAGCAGGCACTCCATTTGCCCCAAGGAGATGTCCTTTGTCTAACCCTGACGAACCCCTGCTTCACACCCCATTACACGACCTGCACGTCGAACTCGGCGCACGCCTGGTGCCGTTTGCCGGCTACGCCATGCCGGTGCAATACCCCAGCGGCGTGATGGCCGAACATCTGCATACACGTGCCGCCGCCGGCCTGTTCGATGTGTCCCACATGGGCCAGCTGCGACTGGTCGGCCCGGGGGCCGCGGCGGCCTTTGAGTCGCTGATGCCGGTGGACGTGATCGACCTGCCGACAGGCAAGCAACGCTACGGACTGTTGCTCAACGAACAAGGCGGTATCTTGGACGATCTGATGTTCGTCAACCGTGACACCACCCGTGGCGGCGACATTTTTGTGATCGTCAACGGTGCGTGCAAGGTGGCGGACATCGCCCATATCCGGGCGCGGATTGGAACGCTGTGCGATGTAGTGCCCTGCCCCGAACTGGCGCTGCTGGCCCTGCAGGGCCCGCAGGCCGTGGCCGTGATGCAAAGGCTTTGCCCCGGCATTGAGAAGCTGCTGTTCATGACGGGTGGCAGCTTCAGCCTTAGCTGCACCGTTCAGGGGCAACGGCAACAGGTGGCGTGTTTTGTGACGCGCAGCGGCTACACCGGCGAAGACGGTTTCGAGATATCGGTGCACCACGGGCAGGCCGAATTGCTGGCGCGTACCTTGCTTGCCCAGGCGGAAGTGAAACCCATAGGCCTGGGAGCGCGCAACTCGCTGCGGCTCGAAGCTGGCCTGTGCCTGTATGGCAATGACCTGGACACCAGCACCACACCCGTGGAAGCCAATCTGAACTGGGCCCTGCAAAAGGTGCGCCGTACCGGTGGCGCACGGGCGGGCGGCTTTCCAGGCGCGGATGTGGTGCTGGCGCAACTGGCCGGTGGCGCAGGCGCTACACAACGCAAGAGGGTCGGGCTGCTTGCATTGGAACGTATACCGGTGCGCGACCACACCGCCTTGCAAGACGCCACGGGCAATGCAGTTGGCGAGGTCACCAGCGGGCTGCTGGGCCCCAGCATCAACCAGCCGGTCGCGATGGGGTATGTACAAACGGCGTGCTCGGCGCTTGGCACACGGCTGAACGCCATCGTGCGCGGCAAACCGGTGCCGATGGAAGTAGTCACTATGCCCTTTGTGCCGAACCGTTATTTCCGCGGCTGAATTCCAGCTCTTGTTTCCAGTTCCTGCTTCCAGTTCTGTTCCCAGTTCATTCCAATCCACTTCAGGAGAAACCGCATGGCAATCAAATACACCGAAGACCACGAATGGCTCAGCATCGAGGGCGATGCCGCCACGGTAGGCATTACGCACCATGCGCAGGACGCGCTGGGTGACGTGGTATTCGTGGACCTGCCCGAAGTCGGTAAGAATTTTGCGGCCAAGGACATTGCCGGCGTGGTGGAGTCGGTCAAGGCGGCGGCCGATGTCTACATGCCCGTCAGCGGCGAGGTGACCGAGGTCAACGAGGCCTTGCGCACCGACCCGTCATTGGCCAACTCTGACCCGCTGGGCGGCGGCTGGTTCTTCAAGATCAAGCTGTCCGACCCATCGCAACTCGACGCACTGATGGACGAGACCAGCTACACCGCGTTTGCCGCCGCCGCCTGATACCCAGCGGGACCCCCAAATGCCGACGCAATCCTCCGTCACCCTCGCCTCCCTGGAAAACCCGCGCGAATTCATCGCCCGCCACATCGGCATCACACCCGCCGACGAGGCCCACATGCTAGCCGCCGTAGGCTCCTCCTCCCGGCGTGAACTCATCGAAGGCATCGTCCCGCGCAGCATCGCACGCCGCACCCCCATGGATATTCCTGCCGCCATCACCGAAGCGGCGGCATTGGCGGAAATCAAGGCGATCGCCAGCAAAAACAAGGTCCTCAAAAGCTTTATCGGCCAGGGCTATTACGGCACCCACACCCCCGGCGTGATCCTGCGCAACGTGCTGGAGAACCCGGCCTGGTACACCGCCTACACGCCCTACCAGGCCGAGATCTCCCAAGGCCGGCTGGAGGCGCTGATCAACTTCCAGACCATGGTGTGCGACCTCACGGCCATGCCGATCGCCAACGCTTCGATGCTGGACGAAGCCACCGCCGCGGCCGAGGCCATGACACTGGCGAAACGCAGCGTCAAGAGCAAAAGCAACGTGATCGTCATCGCCGGCGACTGCCACCCGCAAACCATTGAAGTCGTCCAGACCCGCGCCGCGCCGTTGGGCCTGCAAGTGGTGGTCGCCAATTCCGCGCCGGAGTGGGACTCGGCAATAGCCGGCGACTTCTTTGCCGCCTTGATCCAGTACCCCGCCTGCAGCGGCTGGGTCATGGACTGGACCGAGGAAGTGGCCAAGATCCACGCCAAGGGCGCCGCCTGCATCGTCGCCGCCGACCTGCTGGCCATGACGCTGCTCAAGCCCCCGGGCGAATGGGGCGCCGACATTGTGGTCGGCAGCACGCAGCGTTTTGGCATGCCGATGTGCAACGGCGGCCCGCACGCCGCGTTCCTGGCCTGCCGCGACGAACTCAAGCGCTCCATGCCGGGCCGCCTGGCCGGCGTGAGCGTGGACGCCCACGGCAACCCAGCCTACCGCCTGGCCCTGCAAACGCGCGAGCAGCACATCCGCCGCGAGAAAGCCACCTCCAACATCTGCACCGCGCAGGTGTTGCCGGCCGTGGTGGCCAGCATGTACGCCGTCTACCACGGCCCCGAAGGCTTGAAGCGCATCGCCCAACGCGTGGCCGCCTATACCGCCATCCTGTCCAAAGGTCTGGCGCAGCTGGGCTACACACGCACGCACCACGATTCGGCCTTCGACACGCTGAGCCTCAAGACCGACGCTGAGACCCAGCCGCTGCTGGCAAAAGCCCTCGCCGCCGGTATGAACCTGCGTGCCGCGTGGACCGACTACCTGATCATCGCGCTGGACGAGACCACCACGCGCGACGACATCACGCAGCTCTGGCGCGTGTTCGCCAAGGACGGCCAGCCGCTGCCCGCTTTCGACGACCTGGCA
Organism: Betaproteobacteria bacterium; assembly: GCA_031367285.1. Lineage (GTDB taxonomy): Bacteria > Pseudomonadota > Gammaproteobacteria > Burkholderiales > Burkholderiaceae_C > CAISIP01. The sequence goes on from JANLPN010000058.1 coordinate 21,775, forward strand.
AACGGCGACATATCGCCGCTGATCCCTGCGGCGCTGCGCCGCACCAGCGCCTTCCTCACGCACCCGGTCTTCAACACGCACCACTCCGAGACCGGCATGCTGCGCTACATCCGCAAGCTCAGCGACAAGGACCTGGCGCTGGACCGCAGCATGATCCCGCTGGGAAGCTGCACCATGAAGCTCAACGCCACCAGCGAGATGATCCCCATCACCTGGCCGGAGTTTGCGAACATCCACCCCTTTGCGCCGGCCGACCAGCGCAAGGGTTACACCGAGCTGGACCAGCAACTGCGCGACTGGTTGTGCCAGGCCACGGGATACGCCGGCATCAGCCTGCAGCCCAACGCCGGCAGCCAGGGCGAATACGCCGGTCTGCTGGCGATACGCGCATTCCATGCGGCCAACGGCCAGGGCCACCGCAACATCTGCCTTATCCCCTCCAGCGCGCACGGCACCAACCCCGCAAGTGCGCAGATGGTGGGCTTGACCGTGGTGGTGACCGCGTGCGACACCCAGGGCAATGTTGACATGGCCGACCTGCAGGCGAAGTGCGAAAAACACAGCGCCAACCTGGCCGCCGTGATGATCACCTACCCCAGCACGCACGGCGTGTTCGAAACCCAGGTGAAGGAGCTGTGCGCCATGGTGCACCAACACGGCGGGCGCGTCTACGTGGACGGCGCCAATATGAACGCGCTGGTTGGTGTGGCCGCTCCGGGCGAATTCGGAGGCGACGTGAGCCACCTGAACCTGCACAAGACCTTCTGCATCCCGCACGGCGGCGGCGGGCCCGGCGTGGGGCCGGTGTGTGTGGTGGCGGACTTGGTGCCCTACCTGCCCGGCCACGTTACCGGCGGCTTGCCCGTAAACGGGGTGGGCGCTGTCTCTGCGGCTCCTTTAGGTAATGCCGCGGTTCTGCCCATTAGCTGGATGTATTGCCGCATGATGGGCCCCGACGGCTTGCAGGCCGCTACCGAAACCGCCATCCTGAGCGCCAACTACATCAGCGCGAAACTGCGCGACCACTACCCCACGCTGTATTCAAGTGCCAACGGCCACGTGGCGCACGAATGTATCCTGGACCTGCGCCCGCTCAAGGAGAGCAGCGGCGGCGTCAACGGCGTGAGCGCCGAAGACGTGGCCAAGCGCCTGATGGACTACGGCT
>JANLPN010000113.1:0-2876 GCA_031367285.1 Betaproteobacteria bacterium
AACGCCTATGCCACCTGGCCCCGGCCCTACCGGATGTGGCTGGCCAAACGCGCGGCTGCGGCGGACAAGGTGCGGGACGCTGTGTTGCTGCGCAGGCTGTCCGGGAATACTCAGGCGCCAAGCTGAGCGCCGACTGGCGCATCCTGCCTATACCGCTACCGACACCTGCATTTCAACGTGCAGACCCGCCGCCGTCGCCATGTTCACCAGCGCGTCGAGGCCGAACAAGTTGATCTTGCCGCGCATCAGGTCGGAGACGCGCGGCTGGGTGACACCGAGAAGCTCGGCGGCCTGGGCCTGGCTGATTTCGGCGCGGGTAATCCGCTCTTTCAAGGCCGTCATCAGGACCGAACGCAGCTTCATGTTTTCCGCGTCCTCGGGCGTGTCTTCGATGGCGTCCCACACACTGGCAAATCGTTGCCTGCTCATAGTCCTAACTCCTTCAACAAATTACGATAACGTTTGGTGGCCAAGTCCACATCCACCTTGCTGGTCTTCTCCGCCCTCTTCTGGAAGCAATGGAGCACATAGACGGCATCGGCGAACTTCGCCACGTAAATAACCCGAAACGCACCGGCTGCATCCCGAATTCGGACCTCCTTGACACCTTGGCCCACGGTGTTCATTGGTTTCCAGTCGTCGGGGTCTCTTCCGTTTTGCACCTGATCCAGTTGATGGCCCGCCTCTCGCCGGGCCGCCAGCGGGAAAGCGCGCAGATCATCAAGGGACGTACCCCGGAACTCGATGGGCTTGATGCGCATACGCCATTTATACAAGATTTTGCATAAGCCAGCAATTTGAGCCAGCGTTGCACCAGATGACCATCCGATCTCACCGTCGGAATGCACGAATTCTGATGCGTGATGTAAGATGCAACGCATCAAATCCGTGAAAACATTTGTGAAGGGGTACGGCATGAGAACGACTCTGTCGATCGATGACGATGTGCTGGCAGCGGCGAAGCATCTGGCCGAGCGCGAACACAAGAACGTCGGCGAAGTGCTTTCCTCTCTGGCCCGGCAAGGCCTGGCGCGCGCCAGCGCGCCGCGGTCGCAACGCAATGGAATTCCGCTGCTGCCTGGCAGGAAGAACAAGGCGGCTACGGTCACCCTGGAACTCGTCAACCAGCTTCGGGATGAGCGCCCGTGACAACATTTCTGCTGGACGTCAACGTGCTGATTGCGCTCGTCGATCCGGCCCATGTCCAGCACGACAAGATCCACCAGTGGTTCTCGCAGGTCGGAAGCCGTAGTTTCGCCACCTGCCCCATCACCGAGAACGGGCTGCTTCGGATCTTGGGCCATCCCCGCTATCCCGACTCTCCCGGTCCGCCGTCAACCGTCGCGCCGACCCTGGTCGCCATTCGTGCGCTACCGGGCCACAAGTTCTGGCCAGACTGCATCAGCATGGTTGATCCGGAATTCTTCGACACCGCCGCGTTGTCCAGCCACGCCCGTGTCACGGACAGCTACCTGTTGGCGCTGGCGCAGGCCAACAAGGGCAAGCTCGCAACCATGGACCAGAAGCTCGCGACGGAGGTGGTTACCGGGGGCAAGTCGGCCCTAGAAGTAATTTGAGCGCGGTGGCGGGTGTGCCGCCCAACCTATCGATGGTCGAGAAGACAGGACTACCGCTAAAGCCACCAAAATCCGTCAAAGCAAGGTGGTTGTCAATCTGCAAAGTGTGCACAGTCGCTTGCCAGTTTGACGCACCAAGATATTTTCCGGGCAGCAGCACCTGATACCGGTCAACGACACTCGACTCGTAGTCGATGCCGTTAATTTCCCTTGGGTATCCGAACAAAAAGAACTGCGCGGTGTAACTGGTGTCCGTCCAGCGATACGATGAGGGTGCATCCAACCGTATCGCGCGTGCCGCGTCATAGTTTTCCCCGGGCAACGCATTCAACGTGGCCTTGTAAATGATGATGTCGTAGTCGCTTGGGTCATCATCGGTCGAGTGCTCTGACCGGTAGCCATTACTGAGTTTCATTGGTCTCTTGGCTCCGTCAAAAGGAAAGACCATCACATTTTTCGAATGCGTTTCCTTGATCAGATGGTTCGCAGTGATGACGAATATCTGGCCACAGTAGGCGACAACGAAGCAGGTTCCGACACCGCCAAATGGAATCCCTGGGTCATCGGAGCTGAAGAACAGCGGTCGTGCCGTCGCGCGGACGTGCAGCAAGTCCTTGGGCGTGTCGGGATCTGGTTCACACGCGAGAGCTTGAAGTCTTGTCTCATTGGACTGGGTCATTGCTAATATGGCTCTCCCAATGCATGTCAATAAACGTCCTCTCCTACCGCCGCCTCGGCAGCAACGCCGCCACAATCCCCAGCAACGGCAGCCACGCAATAGCCTGGTACACGAAGCTTATGCTGGTACGGTCAGCCAGCAATCCCAGCACCGCGGCGCCGAGCCCGCCCATACCGAACGCAAAGCCGAAGAACAGCCCCGATACCATGCCCACCTTGCCGGGCATGAGCTCCTGCGCGTAGACCAAAATCGCCGAGAACGCGGACGACAGGATCAGGCCGATGATGATGGTGAGCGCCGTGGTCCAGAACAGGTTGGCATGCGGCAACAGCAGCGCGAACGGCGCCACACCGAGGATCGAAAACCAGATCACCGGTTTGCGCCCGATGCGGTCGCCGATGGGCCCGCCCAGCAGCGTTCCCACGGCCGACGCGAACAAAAAGATGAACAGGTGCACCTGCGCGCTTTGCACCGACAGGCCGAACTTCTCCATCAGGTAGAAGGTGTAGAAGCTGCTGATGCCCGCCACATAGAAATACTTGGAAAAGATCAGCACCAGCAACACGGCAATCGCCCCCATCACCACTTTGCGCGGATACGGCGACACCGCCACCGCCTTG
>JANLPN010000144.1:0-4425 GCA_031367285.1 Betaproteobacteria bacterium
CCCCTCAAACGCTTTGTCATTCTTCTTCGGCGCATTGGCTTGGGCACGATGGCGACGCTGAAACCCAGCTTGGCGGCCTCTTTTAAGCGCTCTTGCCCGCGTGGTGCAGGGCGTACTTCGCCCGCCAAACCCACTTCGCCAAAGGCAATAAAACCTTTCGGCAAGGCTCTGCCGCGCAGGCTTGAAGTAATTGCTAACATCACGGCCAGGTCCGCTGCCGGCTCGCTGATGCGAACGCCACCGACGGCGTTGACGAAAACGTCTTGGTCCATGCACGCCACGCCCGCATGGCGGTGCAGCACGGCCAGCAGCATGGCCAGGCGGTCTTTGTCTAAGCCAACTGAAAGCCGCCGGGGCGATGGCCCGCCGCTGTCGACCAGCGCCTGAATTTCTACCAGCATCGGCCGCGTGCCTTCCAGTGTCACCATCACGCAGCTACCCGGCACGGGCTCGGTGTGCTGGCTTAAAAAGATGGCACTCGGGTTGCTGACGCCTTTCAGGCCTTTCTCGGTCATGGCAAAAACGCCGATTTCGTTCACCGCGCCAAAGCGGTTCTTGATGGCACGCACGAGCCGGAAGCTGGAATGGGTGTCGCCCTCGAAGTACAGCACCGTATCGACCATGTGTTCAAGCACCCGCGGCCCAGCCAGCGCCCCTTCCTTGGTGACGTGGCCTACCAGCACGATACATACACCGCTGGCTTTGGCGGCACGCGTCAGGTGCGCCGCGCACTCCCGCACCTGCGCCACCGAGCCGGGCGCGGACGTGAGCTGGTCCGAATACACGGTCTGGATCGAGTCGATCACCGCAATATCCGGCCGCACCGACTCCAGCGTGGCCAGAATCTTCTCCAGGCCTATCTCGGCCAGCACCTTTACCCGCGAGTTGTCCAGCCCCAGCCGGCGCGAACGCAGGGCCACCTGGGCGCCACTTTCCTCCCCCGTAACGTACAAGGTGTTTTTGCCGGCAAGCTGCAGCGAATGCAGGGCCTGCAGCAACAAAGTGGATTTTCCGATGCCGGGGTCGCCGCCTATCAGCACCACCCCGCCCTCCACGATACCGCCGCCCAGCACACGGTCCAGTTCCTCATGGCCGGTCGGTGTACGCGCCATCTCGGTTGCGTCGATATCGCCCAGCGTGGCCACCTCGGAAGCCTTGGCCAGCGATGTAAACCGGTTCTTCACGGCCGACGGGTTGTGCGCGACCGACTCGATCAGCGTGTTCCAGGCGCCACAGGCCGGGCATTTGCCCAGCCACTTAGAGCTGGCGCCGCCGCATTCGGTACAGGTGTAGATGGTTTTCTCTTTGACCATAGGTGCATGTTACTGGATAAACAGCCAGTAATGGGCTCGCTTCCGGTTTGCCCCGGCAAGGGCAAATACCGGGCCGGATGTACACGGCGGCGCTTGTCGCGAATTCCCATTTCATTTAACATGTTAAATAACTTGACGCACACATGCTGCACCCGACGTGACCACTCCTTTCGTTCATCGCAACCTGCCACGCCTGTTGCTGCAGGCACGCGAATCCGTGATGGCGCACACCCGGCCCGGGCTGCGTGAACACGGCCTGAGCGACCAGCAGTGGCGCGTATTGCGGGTGCTGGGCGAACACGGCGTAGTGGATACCGGCCGGGTGGCGCGTGAGGCCTTCATCCTCGGCCCCAGCCTGACCGGTGTGCTGGGCCGCATGGAGCGTGACGGCCTGATTAGCCGCACCCGCGACACCACGGACCAGCGCCGCACGGTGGTGGAGCCCACGGCAAAAGGGCGCAAGGCGGTGGAGAAACTTTCGCATTCGATCGAGGCGCACTACGCCTTCATGGAAAAGTCCCTGGGTAAACAGAAACTGGCGCAGTTGTACACGCTGCTGGACGCGGTGATTGAACTGGAGCGGCCGCAATGAGCTTGAATTACATGCCCGCGGGCACGGTGTACGGAGTATTGCTGAACTTCGCGGACGAATACGCCGCCATGGCCGCGCAGATGACCCAGGCGCCCTACAAGGCGCAGCCCTTGGCCCCGGTGTTGTTTGTGAAGACCGCCAACACCTGGAGCGCCAATGACACGGCCATTGCCGTGCCACGCCACGTACTGCAGGTTGAAGTGGGTGCCACGATTGCGATGGTGATCGGACCACGCAGTCTGGCTGATAAGCCCGCTGCCGCCACGCCCGATGTATTGAGCTACGTACTGATGAACGACCTGTCGCTGCCACACGCCAGCTTCTTCCGCCCACCGGTCAAGTTCAAATGCCTGGACGGCTTTCTCGGGGTCGGTTCTTTGCTGGTCGGCGCGCAACAGGCCGGCGACCCGGCATTGTTCAAGCTCCAGGTACGTATCAACGGAGACCTGCGCCAGACGCTCGATTTTTCGCACCTGCGGCGTAGCGCGGCACAGTTGCTGGCGGATGTGAGCGCCTTCATGACCCTGCGTGAGGGCGATGTGCTGATGCTGGGTTGTGGCGCAGGCCGCCCGCTGGCGCAAGTCGGGGACCACATCGAGATCAGTGCACCTGGTCTGCCCGCATTTGGCACCTTGGCCAACACCCTGGGGGAGGCGCCATGAAACATGCACGGATCGCGTTTGCTGGAGCACTGCACAACGCCGTCGAACGCCATGGCCAGTTGCTGCTGCAAGATGGGCGGCTGGTGGCGCAGGACGCCGTGGTCTGGTTGCCGCCGCTGGCGCCAACGCCGCGCCCGCGCACCATCCTGGCCCTGGGCCTGAACTATGCAGACCACGCCAAAGAACTCGCCTTCAAGGCGCCGGAGGAGCCACTTGTTTTTGTCAAGGGTGAAAACACGCTGATCGGACACCGTGCTTTCACTATGCGCCCGGCCGATGTTGAGTTCATGCACTATGAATGCGAGCTGACCGTCGTGGTTGGCAAAACCGCGCACCGGGTCCGCCGCGACGACGCCTACGACTTTGTTGGCGGCTACACGGTGGCCAACGACTACGCGATCCGCGACTACCTGGAGAACTGGTACCGGCCCAATTTGCGCGTCAAGAACCGCGACACCTGCACCCCCATCGGGCCCTGGCTGGTGGATGCCGCCGACGTGCCCGACCCTATGCGGCTGGGTCTGCAAACCACGGTCAACGGCAAGCTCACGCAATCCGGCAACACCCGGGACATGATTTTTGACGTGCCGTTCCTGATTGAATATTTCTCCAGCTTTATGACGCTGCAGCCCGGCGATCTGATTTTGACCGGCACCCCGGACGGGGTGGTGGATTGCCGGCCCGGCGATGTGGTGGTGACGGAGATCGAAGGCATAGGCAGCTTGCACAACACGATTGAACAAGGACAGGCATGAGAGTGGATCACCTGATCAACGGCAAGCCGGTTGCCGGCAGCAGCTACTTCGAGACCATCAACCCGGCTACCCAAGAGGTGTTGGCCGAGGTTGCCGCTGGTGGCGAAGCGGAAGTCAACGCCGCTGTAGCCGCAGCCAAGGCCGCTTTCCCCGCCTGGGCGGCCACGCCCGTACCGCAGCGCGCCAGGCTGATGCGCCGGCTCGGCGAGCTGATCGCGGCCCATGTGCCTGAGATATCCGAGACCGAGACCAACGATTGCGGCCAGGTGATTTCTCAGACCCGCAAGCAGCTGGTACCGCGCGCGGCCGACAACTTCACCTATTTCGCCGAGATGTGCACCCGTGTCGATGGCCACACCTACCCCACGGAAACCCACCTGAACTACACGCTGTTCCAGCCGGTGGGTGTGTGTGCGCTGATATCGCCCTGGAACGTGCCCTTCATGACCTCGACCTGGAAGGTTGCACCGTGTCTGGCCTTTGGCAACACCGCCGTGCTCAAGATGAGCGAGTTGTCGCCCCTGAGCGCCGCGCGGCTGGGCGAGCTGGCGCTGGAGGCGGGCATTCCTGCCGGAGTGCTCAACCTGGTGCACGGCTATGGCAAGGACGCGGGCGAGCCGCTGTGCCGGCATCCGGACGTGCGCGCCATCTCCTTCACCGGCTCCACCGCCACCGGCAACCGCATCGTGCAGTCGGCCGGGCTGAAGAAGTTCAGCATGGAGCTGGGCGGCAAGTCGCCGTTCATAATTTTCGAAGACGCCGACCTTGCGCGTGCACTCGATGCCGCGGTGTTCATGATCTTCAGCAACAACGGCGAGCGTTGCACGGCCGGCTCACGCATCTTGGTGCAGCAGTCCATCTACGCCGACTTCGTGCAGAAGTTCGCCGAACGCGCCCAACGCATCAGCGTGGGTGACCCGCTTGACGAGGCCACCATCGTCGGGCCCATGATCAGCCAGGCCCATCTGGCCAAAGTGCGCAGTTATATCGAACTGGGCCCCAAGGAAGGCGCGACCATTCTGTGTGGTGGACTGGGAGCCCCGGTGGTGCCGAAGCGCGTCAAACGCGGCAACTATGTGCTGCCCACGGTGTTTGCGGATGTG
>JANLPN010000180.1:0-12476 GCA_031367285.1 Betaproteobacteria bacterium
GCCAACATGGCACTCTCGGGCACACGCGCCAACCCGCAGTGGAGCGGCAGCCTGCAGGCCGACGACCTGGGCCTGCGCTCGGTGGTGGACGGGATTGAATTTGGCAACGGGCGGTTGCGCGCCAGCCTGCAGGGGCAGCGGCTGGACATCAACGAGTTCAGTCTTCAAGGCTCCGGCGGGGTGGCCGGGGGTGAACTCAGCGCCAAAGGTTTCGCCCTGTGGTTGCCCGATGGCACCGGCGCCAACCCTGCGCTGGCCAAAGTGCGGATCGAACTCGACGCTACTGCCAAAACCCTGCGTGTGTCGGCGCGTGCGGACCGCCGGCTGGTGGTCTCCGGCACGGTGCAGGCGCGGCTGAACAATGCCCGGCTCGACGTACGCGGCATGCTCAAAGCCGACCAGGCGCTGTTTGTATTGCCCGACGAGTCCACGCCCAGCCTGGGGGAGGACGTGGTGGTCAGGACCCGCACACCACCAGGCTCTGTTCGCACCGAGCCCTTGGCCGCGGCGCAGGACAGGCCTGTCGAAGTGCCCAAAAGCGGGGATACATCCCGAACCAACCGCAACGGCCCGAATGCGACGCCGGCCGCGCAATCCAGCGCGCTGAACGCCACCAGCGGCACCCGGGTTGTGACCGACGTTTCGGTGGCGCTCGATCTGGGGCCGGACTTCCGCGTGCAAGGGCGCGGCATCAATACGCGGCTGGCCGGCACGCTGCAATTGCGCGGCACCGCCGACGCCGCTGCCGGGCCGCGCCTGACCGGTGAAGTGCGCACCGTGCTCGGCAGCTACAAGGCCTATGGCCAGCAACTCGACATTGAACAAGGTGTGATGCGTTTTCTGGGCGCCTACGACAACCCTGCGCTGGACATACTGGCGATCCGGCCCAACCTGAGCCAGCGCGTCGGCGTGCAGATTACAGGCACCGTGCTGGCGCCGCGCGTGCGCCTGTTTTCCGAGCCCGAGTTGCCGGAAGCCGAAAAGCTGGCCTGGCTGGTGCTGGGCCGCTCGGGCGCCAACGGCGGCGCCGAGGCGGCCGTGTTGCAGCAGGCCGCACTCGCCTTGCTGGGCCGCAACGGCCAGGGCCTGTCGGGTGGGCTGGCGAACCGGCTCGGGCTGGACGAGTTGTCGTTTGCCACCGGTGGCACCCGTGCCGACGGCAGCGCCGGCTCTGCCACGGTTACCCTGGGCAAACGGCTGTCCAGGGACTTCTATGTGGCCTACGAACGCAGCCTGGCCGGCACCCTGGGAACCTTCTCGATCTTCTACGACCTGTCCAGACGTTTCACGCTGCGCGCCCGCACCGGCGAACAAAGCGCGATCGACCTGATCTTCACGCACAGCTACGACTGAGGCCATGAATCACCGCCATACAATCCCCGGTTCCCTCGCCATAGTTCAATGGATAGAACGAGTGCCTCCTAAGTGCTAGATATAGGTTCGATTCCTATTGGCGGGACCACATGCGAATCGTCAGGCGGCTTATGAAGTCACATCGGAATTTCGCCGGAATACGCGGGCTGGCTACCGTGGGAGCCGTCATGTGCCTGCTGGGCTGCGCGGCCGTCTCCGAAAAAACTACGGAACTGTTCTCGTCAAATACACCGGCGATCGCCGTATTCGACGGCCGGGTCCTGTGGGGCCGGGCTAATTTCACCAGTGCGCACGAAGCCACGCTGCAACTTCAAACCACGGATGCTCCGACCCTGACCTGCTCCGGCAGCTTGCGCTACACGGCCACCAACAGCGGAAGTGTTGGACTGGCATGCAGCGACGGCCGGTCCGCCAGCCTGGCGTTCCAGGCGCTCAGCGCCTTGAGTGGTGCCGGCCGCGGCCAGGTGGGCAGCGCCGGCTTTGTTTTGACCTATGGCTTGGCACCCGAGCAGGCCGCCAGTTATCTGGGGCTGCCGGCTGAACGGTTGGTACGGCCCGAAGGAAGCTGACGGAGCGGGCCTGCGGGCACGGGTCCTTCTCGCATGCCCAAACGTTACAGTCAAGCCTTCGAGAGACAAATGTCGGCTTCATGTCGTGTGGTGATTCGGTTCATCCTATATCTCTCGATCCTTGTTCCAGACACCCGCTCGGCTTTCCAAAGTTAGCGGGTGTTTTTCGTTGAACGCCACACCGCCCGGAACCGGCTTGCGATCAGCCATGCCGCTGCACGCGCCACCGACCACATTCAGCAAGTGTCATTGAGGAAACGTACGGTCATAGTCTTCGATACTGCGCGCCTCCAGATTCAGGCCTGCCAATCGATGACTTCATCGGCTTTTGCAGAGCGGGTAAACAAATCGTTGCCGGTCTTCTTATTCATGGTTGGCAACAGTCAACCTGCCGAAGCGTTTGCCACGCCATCCGCTGTCGCCCTATTTGCCTTGGGCGTTCAAGCAGCAGCGGTTACCATGCGGCGATCCCAACAATTTTCAGGAGACACCCCCCCATGTTCAGCATTCTTGGAACCCTGCTCGTTGGCCTGATCGTCGGCTTTATCGCACGTGCCCTGCATCCGGGCAAGGACGACTTTGGTTTCATCATGACGGCGGTGCTCGGGGTAGCGGGATCGTTTGTGGCCAGCTACGCCGGGTCGGCGATGGGTTGGTACAAACAGGGCGACGCGGCGGGCTGGATTGCGTCTGTCGTCGGCACCATTGTTCTGCTTTTCCTCTACGGCCTGGTCAACAAGAAATCGGCGTCCGGTCCGTCAGCCTGAAGCCAGGTCGCCTGGCGCCTGCTTGCGGATCGACGCCCGCACAGGCACTGGCGCGCAGTCCTACAAGCGTTCGACGCGGTCATGACCCGTTTGACGGGTGCCTGCGCCATGGCGGTCTGCCACTGTCCCGAATACGCTGCATGGGTACACCTGCGACCCAGTCGCCCCACCCCTGAAGGACATCCCCATGAGCAATCCCTCCAAGATCTACGACGCCGAACCCAACCGCGACCCTATCTCCGGTGCGCCGGGTGCCCACCCGGTTGGCACGGGCATAGGCGCCGCCCTCGGCGGTGCGGCGGCAGGTGCGGTCACCGGCACGGCCGCCGGTCCGCTGGGCACGCTGGTTGGAGCGGCGCTGGGCGCCATCGTCGGCGGCCTGGCCGGCAAAAGTGTTGCTGAAACGATAGACCCGACCAGCGAAGACGCGTATTGGCGCGACAGCTTCACGCTGCGCCCTTATGCCACCAACGGCGACAGCTTCGACGAGTTCAGGCCCGCCTACGGATACGGCGCAGCGGCATTCTCCCGCTACCCGGGGCGCGGGTTCGACGACCTGGAAGTGGATCTCGCGCGCGGCTGGATAACCGAGCGCGGCCGGTCGAACCTCGAGTGGGCACGTGCGCGCGAGGCGGCGCGTGACGCCTGGCTGCGTGCAGGTGGTCCGGTTTAGGTTCAGCCCAGCGCTGCTTCCACGGCCGCCACCAACGCCGGAGCGTCCGGCGCTACGTCGGGCGCGAAACGGGCCAGGACCTGGCCGTTGCGGCCCACCAAGAATTTTTCGAAGTTCCACATCACGTCGCTGGGCTCCTTGGGCAGCAGGCCGTGTTTGGCCAGCGTCTGCTGCAGCTTGTCGTCACCCGAACCCTGGGCCTTGGGCTGGGCCGCGATCAGTGCGGCGTAGAGCGGGTGGCGCGGGCTGCTGTTGGTGTTGAGCTTGGCGAACAGCGGGAAACTCACGCTGTAATTCAGGCTGCAGAACGACTCGATCTCGGCCTCGCTGCCGGGCTCCTGCGCGCCAAAATCATTACACGGAAAACCGAGCACCTGCAGCCCCTTGCCATGCAGGCGCTGGTACAGCTTCTCCAGCCCTTCGTACTGCGGCGTCAGGCCACATTTGGAGGCCACATTGACGATCAGCAACACGTCGCCGCTGTAGGCGCCCAGCGTGGCGGCGCTGCCGTCGATACGTTGCAGGGGGATGTCGGAGAGGGCTGGGCTACTCATGGGAATTTCCTTTGAAGGCTTGTTACGGAAAGGTTTCGGGGCCGCTGGCCCGTGTGTGAAACCAGTATAAGTTTGAGGCAGTGTCCGCAGCTGCGGCAGGATATTGCCCGGCGCCGGCCTAGAATTCTGCCAGCTCCAGGAGAACCCGCATGGCAGTGCGCACGCACGACTCGAAATGGCGTCTGCTCGCCGCCGGAGCGCCACCGCTCCCAGCCGTGCCTACGCCGCCAATGCCCATGGCATGGCCGGTGCTTGGCGAACCGCCCGGCCCGGCGCCATTCATCATCAGCATCGGTTCGCATGAGGGCCAGGCCGGGCTCTACGGCCTGCTGGCCGCTGTCGATGCGGTGGTGCTGTGCGCGGCTGCCGGCATGTCCCTGTGGCTTGCCAGCGGCCCCGCATAGGATTGGAGCAGGCAAGATGCCCACGCGCCTGGACTGCCGTTGCTGTGTGGCCGGTGGCGGGCCGGCAGGCATCATGCTGGGGCTGTTGCTGGCGCGCGCCGGTGTGCAGGTTCTGGTGCTGGAGAAACACGGTGACTTCCTGCGCGATTTCCGCGGCGACACCGTGCACCCATCGACCTTGCAGGTGCTGGAAGAACTGGGCCTGCTGGATGCTTTCCTGCAGCGCCCGCATGACAAGGTCCGCGAGCTCAAGGGTGTGATCGGCGGCCAGGAAGTGGTGATTGCCGATTTCTCGCGCCTGCGCCACCCCTTCATCGCCATGATGCCGCAGTGGGAGTTTCTGGATTTTCTGCGCGACGAAGCCAGCCGCTATCCGTCGTTCCGCCTGCTGATGAACGCCCAGGTGCAGACGCTGGTGCGCGACGGCACACGCGTTGCTGGCGTGCGGGGCATCCTGCGCAACGCGTCGGGCCGGCCCGATGGCGACAGCTTTGAAGTACACGCCGACCTGGTGGTGGCCGCCGACGGCCGGCACTCCGATGTGCGCAGCGTTGCCGGCATGGCCGTGCGCGACATCGGTGCACCGATTGACGTGTTGTGGATGCGTTTGCCCAGGCATCCCGGCGACCCCTCCGTGACGGGCGGGCGTATCGAACGCGGCCGCTTTTTTGTGACGATAGACCGCCGCGATTACTGGCAATGCGCCTACGTGATCAGCAAGGGCGGCATCGCGGCACTGCAGGCGCGCGGCCTGGAGGCTTTCCGCAAAGACCTGGTGTCGGTAGCCCCGCTGTTTGCGGACCGCATGGATACCGCGCTGCGAAGCTGGGACGACGTCAAATTGCTCAGCGTCACGGTGGACCGGCTGGAGCAGTGGTGGCAAAGCGGCCTGCTGGCCATTGGAGATGCGGCGCACGCCATGTCGCCGGTGGGCGGTGTCGGTATCAACCTGGCGATCCAGGATGCCGTGGCAAGCGCCAACCTTCTGGCCGCCGCCCTGGCCGACGTTTCGGTCACGCCGGCGCGAATCACGCGCCTGCTGGCCAGTGTGCAAAAGCGCCGGTCGTTCCCGGTGCGGGTGACGCAGGCAGTGCAGGTGGCGATCCAGGACCGGTTGTTGCGGCCGCTACTTCAAGGCGGCGCCGGTTCAGCCGGCCTGGCCAATGACGCCGACGTACCTCTTGAGCTGCCCTGGCCGTTGCGGCTGATGCGCCGCTGGCCCGTGCTGAGGGCGCTACCCGCCTACGCCGTGGGCATAGGGGCCAGACCCGAACACGTGCGGTCCGCCCAGGCCGGTCCTTGAACAGCCGCCGTACCGGGTGATCGCCGCTCGGCTCAGGGCTTGGCACTATCAGCCAGCGCCATCAGGCCGACCCGCAGGGACGCTCTTGTCAGCCAATGCCGACAGACCGTCAAGCGTTTGTCCGGGTGACGTGTCGATCACGCTGGGGCACCATGTCTATTAGCCTGAGGCACAACGCACCGGCGTTGCGCAATAACCGGAGATAGTTTGATGAACCAACCGCAGAGCATATTCAACTACAAGGGCTACCACGTGGAGATCGATTTGAAGGCCGTGGGAGACCGCTGGCATTCGTCGTACCGGATTGGCGACAGTTGCCCCAACGAACTTGACGAAACCAGAGAAAGTTCGCAGGCGCGCGCATTGCTATATGCCTCGAACGACGCGCGCGGCCGCATCGACCGCATGTCCTGAGAGCGTGAGAGGCAATCCAATGCACCCGCGCATTCGATTGCCTCTCACCCTCCGAGTCGCGCTCAAGGCTCGCCCGCGGCAGTTTACGTAGTCTCGATCCGGCTGGGTCAGGGGACGTCAGCGCCTGACGGACAGCAACGCCGCGCGCGTTTATGGCGGATACACTTGGTTGAGAGTTCTGCTTGACCCCATGCACAATCTCCACCAACAGAGGGCTCTACAACGTGCCGACCCCAAGAACATACCGCACGGCCGACCGTGCCGGCACGCGTCTGGCCACATCGCTGCTGCTGCTGTTTGGCCTGTTTTTCACTCTGGGAGAGGCGCAAATCGCCACTGCGCAGACCGTGGCCACACCGGCCGGCCAGGCCGTCGAACCCGCCGTCCGATTTGCCTCGGTCTGGCGTATCCGCGGTGACATCACGGCCACCGCGGCCGATACCGGGCGCACACGCAAATTGCAGGAAGGCGACGCGGTTTTTGTCGGCGAGCGCGTGCGCGCACAGACAACGGGCGAAGCCGTACTCAAAACTGATGATGCCGGGCTGCTGGTGCTGAGGCCGGGCGCAATCTTCGTCGCCGAGCGTTTTTCGGCTGAAGGCAAGCCGAGCGACGCCGCGACGCTGCGTGTCGTATCGGGCGCACTGCGCCTGATCTCCGGCTGGATAGCGCAAACCAGCCGCTCCCAGTACCGCGTCATCACGCCCTCGGCGACCATCGGCATACGCGGCACCGACCATGAACCCTACGTGATGACGGCCGAGCTTGCCGCCGCGCTGGAGCAGCCGGCGGGCACCTACGACAAGGTCAACCGCGGCGGCACCACGCTGGATGCCAACAACAACACGGTCGACATTGATCCCGGCAAGGTCGGTTTCGTACGCGCGGCCAGGGCCACTACGACGCGCGCCCTGATGACGCTGCTGCTGCCGGTGCTGCTCGACAAGGTACCGGCCTTCTACGTGCCGGGCGAGTTCGATGCCGAACTCGACCAGCTCTCGGCGGTGGCCGATGAAAACGCGGCACGGGAACTCGAAGAGCGGCGCCGGACCGGGCCGCAGGCACCCGCGCCGTTGGCGCCACCCTCGGCGGCCAGCACTCCCGAGAGTACCACCGGCACCACCGGCACCAACGCCAGCGCACCTGTGGCCGCGGTAGCTCTGCTGGCACCGGCCGTGCAAGGCCGGGCGGCGGAGTCGGCTTGCGCCGCGGACAACGTGGCAAGAACCTGGGTCGCGCAACTTGATGGGGCGATTGCGCGGCGTAATGCAGCGGCCATCCTGCGCCTGTTTGCACCACAAACCGTGGTCCAGGCGACCGTGCGCGACAAGGACGGCGCGCGGACAACGCTCGACATAGGGCGTGACGAGTTCGTGCAGAGCACCATCACCGCGCTGAAAAAACTCACCGAATACAAGCAGCGCCGCCCGGTGCTGGATGCCCGCCCCGAGGTGGCCGGTTCCTGCGAGCGGATAGCGGTCAGGTCGGTGGTGATCGAGCAGGGCAGGCAAAATGGCAATCCCTACCGCTTTGAGTCCGTCGAAGAATATGTTCTGGAACGCCAGGCCGGCAAGTGGCTGGCCGTCAAGGCGGCGACCACGCAGCAGTAGTGGCAGGTCTGGTAGGCGCCGTGGGTGTCAAGCCGGCATTTTTCTGCAAGAATCGGCCGGGCAAGGGAAATTTGCCTGCGCGCCCGGTGCTGACCGCTTGCCTCTTCCACCAATTCCTGCAGTTCTTTCATGAACACTGTCGTCTTTGCTGATCTCGTTGGAAGCACCAGCATGTTCGAACGTCTGGGTGATGAAACGGCGTCGCGTTTCGTGACCCAGCTAATCAGCGTGTTGAGCCAGATCTTCGAGCAGCACCACGGGCGGGTGATCAAACTTCTGGGCGATGGTTTGTTCGTGGTGTTCCCCAATGAAGGCGAGGCACTGACGGCCTGCATCAGCATACAGAAACGCCTGCAGGACAAGCCCGTGCGGGCCGGAGGCAGCGGCGCACCGGTGCAGATGCAGATGGGTATCGAATCGGGTGAAGTGGTGGAGATTGACGGCGACTGTTTTGGCGACACGGTAAATTCCGCGGCACGCTTGGCCGATCTGGCCGGCGCGGCGCAAATTCTCACCACGCAAAATGTCTGGCTGGCTTTGCTGCCAAGCCAGAAGGCCTTGCTGCGCGGCATGGGGCCAATGCACCTGCGCGGCCGGGCCGAAGCCAGCCACGTCTACCGGGTCGAGTGGCAGACCGGGCGTGACGAAGACGCCACCATGGCCGGACGTTCCATGTTTGCGGAAAGCAGCCACGCTTTTCTGGAACTGGTGTCGGGCGACCAGATACTGCGGCTGGACGCAAAAAGCAGCAGGCTGTCGGTCGGCCGCGCCACCGATGCGGCCATGACCATCAACGATCAGCGGGTCTCGCGCATACACGCCACGCTGGAGTGGCGAGGTGGGCAGTTCGTGCTGGCCGATGCGTCGAGTTTTGGCACCTGGGTCTACCTGGGCGGCCAGAGCGAGGCGGTGGTGCTGCGCCGCACCGAGTGTTTCCTGGCCGGGAGCGGCCTGATCGTTCCCGGCTGCGAACGCACCGACAACAAGGCACCGCTGATTGCCTTCTCGGTCAAGACCTGAGCAGCCGCCCCTTCATGACACAGAACAAGCTCGGTCGCTACGATCTGATCCGCGTGCTGGGCAAAGGCGCGATGGGGCTGGTGTACGAGGGGCGCGACCCCAACCTGGATCGCCGGGTCGCCATCAAGACCATCAAGGTTGAAAACCTGTCACGAGAAGCGGCGGCCGAATACGAGGCGCGTTTTCGCACCGAGGCACGCTCCGCCGCGCGGCTGCAGCATCCCAATATCGTCAGTGTCTACGACTCCGACCGCGACGGGGACATTGCCTTTTTGGTGATGGAGTTCATCCAGGGCGAGGATCTCAAACACCACCTGGACCAGGGCAAACGCCACTCGCTGGAAGAGACGCTGGCCGTCATGCGTGATCTGCTGTCGGCGCTGGAATACGCCCACAAGGCGAAGATCGTGCACCGCGACATAAAACCGGCCAACCTGTTGATAGAGGCCGACGGCCGCGTCAAGCTCACTGACTTTGGCGTGGCCCGTATCCAGGACTCGGGTGACGCCACGCGCACCCAGGGTTCCATGGTGGGCACCCTAAAATACATGTCGCCGGAGCAGGTTCAGGGGCTGCCTGTTGACGCGCGCTCCGACCTGTTTGCCGCCGGTGTGGTGCTGTACCAGATGCTCACCGGCAAACGCCCATTTGACGGCGACAGCGACTTTGCCATTATTCAGCGCATCGTCGCGCAGGACGCCGTACCTGCAAGCTCCATCAATCCCGCGCTGCCACCGGCCATAGACGCAGTGCTGGCCCGTGCGCTGGCCAAGTCGCGCGACAAACGTTACGCGACGGCACAGGAATTCAACACAGCGCTGCAGGCCTGCGCAGGGATGGCGACCGATGCCACGGCGATTCCACCGGTCACGGCACCCGCGGCGGGCAAAACCGCCACCTGGACCGGCACGGTACGGGCCGGTGAGTCGCTGGTCGACACGCAGCTGGGTACCGGCACGGGCATGGGTGGTTCGGCCGTAACACAAGAGCTGGAACTGGTCTACTGGAAAGAAATCAAGGACTCGACCGACATCGAAGACGTCCATGGTTTTCTGGCCCGGTTTCCGTCCGGCATCTATGCCGACCTGGCGCGTCGCCGGCTCCGCAAACTCGGCTCCCTCACCGGCGAGGACTCGAGCAGCGGCTCACGCTCCGGCACTGGAGCCGGCACATCGATGTCCGCGGGTTCCGTCGCCACCCCCGGCCCCGACAAGGCAGACTCGGCCTGGGATGCGCTGACTGGGGCTGCCGAGCCGACCTTGGTGGCGCCAGCCCTGCAAGGCCCTGCTCCAGTGCCCACCGAGACGGCCCCGCCCATCGCGCAGCCTGAGCCATCGGAGTCACCCGTCAGCCCCGGCAAATTCGAATCCGGCAGCACACCCGAGCCCCAAAGCCCTGCCGTTGCCGCACCCTCCTCCAGGCGCGTGGTCTGGATCCTGGCCAGCGTCGTGGCGCTGGCCGCCGCCGGCCTGGGCTTCAAGTTCCTGTCCGGTTCCGCGGCACCCGTTGAGCCGACCCCTGCGCTGGCCGCCTCGGCGCCAGGGCCGGCAACGGCCGGCGCATCCCTTGCGGCAGCCGCACCAGCCTCGGCGTCCGTATTAGCTTCAGCGCCTGCCTCCGCGCCTGTGCCCGCGGCACAGACCGTAGCGCTCAAACCCGCGGCATCGACCGCCTCCATCCCTGTTGCCAGCGCTTCCGCGGTGGCGGCCGCCTTGGCCAGAAAAGCGGCTGGCGACAAAGACCGTCTGAGCAAACAGTCCGCTGCCAAAACGCCGGGGCCGGCATCGGAATCGGCAAATACGGGCCCTGCGGCGCATGCCCCACAATCCGGGCAATCGGCGCAGACAGCCCATCCCGAGCCAGCCCCGGCACCGGTGGCGGCAGCCAGCCCGCGCCAAGCCTGCGAAGACCGCAACTTCATCAGCTTTCAAAGCTGTATGAGCGAGCAATGCGCGAAGCCGGTGTTTACCAACCATGCCTTGTGTGTGGAACGGCGCATGATGGAGCAGCGCAGGCGCGAAACCGAGCAGCAGCGCAGATAAAACAAGGGGACAACATGCGTATCTTTGCGGCTTCCATCGGCACCGAAACCAATACGTTCTCGCCTATACCGACGGCGCTGGAAAGTTTCCACGAGTCCTTCTATGCAGGGCCCGGCCAGCATCCGGAAGACGCCAAGCTGTGCACCGCGCCGTTCTGGGTGGCGCGCCGGCGTGCCCGGGCCGAAGGCTGGACACTGGTCGAAGGTTCGTGTTCCTTTGCCGAACCGGCCGGCCTGGTGTCGCGTGCCGCCTATGAGGAATTACGCGACGAGGTGCTGGGGCAGCTGCGTGCCGGCATGCCGGTGGATGGTGTCGTGCTGGGCTTGCACGGTGCGATGGTGGCCGATGGTTACGACGACTGTGAAGGCGACCTGATAGAACGGATGCGCAACATCGTCGGCCCCTCGGCGCCGATTGGCGTCGAGCTTGATCCGCATTGCCACATGACGCAAAAACGCGTGAAAAACGCCACGCTGATCATCTGCTTCAAGGAGTTCCCGCATACCGACTTCGTGGCGCGCGGCGAAGAGGTGGTGGAACTCACCCTGCAGGCGGTGCGTGGCCAGATCCGGCCCGTGATGTCGCTGTGCGACTGCCGCATGATCGGCAGTTTCCCGACCACCATGCAACCCATGCGCGGCTTTGTCGACAAGATCAGCGCGCTGGAAGGCCGGGACGGCGTGTTGTCGATCTCGATTGCGCACTGTTTCCCGTATGCCGACGTACCCGAAATGGGCGCACGTATCCTGGTGGTCACCAATCACCGGCGTGAAGCCGGCGACCAACTGGCCCGCACACTGGCCGATGAATTCTTCGCCATGCGCGGCAAGACCCAGCCCGACTATTACTCACCCGACGAGGTGATCGATATTGCGATGCAGGATCCAGGGCCGGTCGTGGTTGCTGACCCGTCGGACAACCCGGGCGGCGGCGCGCCGGGGGACTCGACCGTGATCCTGCGCCGGCTGATAGAGCGTGGCGTCACGGGTGCGGCGCTGGCGCCGATCTGGGATCCGATGGCCGTGCGCCTGTGTTTCATGGCCGGCACCGGCGGCAAACTCCGGCTGCGTTTTGGCGGCAAGACGGCGCCCACCTCGGGCCAGCCCATCGACGCGCTGGTCACGGTGACCAGGCTGGTACGCGAGGCCAGACAAACCTTTGTTGACGCCAGCGTTCCCCTGGGCGACTGCGCCGCCATCGACCTGGGCGGCATTGAAGTGGTGCTGATCACCAAACGCACGCAGGCGCTTGGCGCCGACCTGTTCACGGCCATGGGCGTGGCGATCGCCGGCAAACGCATTGTGGTGGTCAAGTCGACCAACCACTTCCATGCCGCCTTTGAGCCCCTGGCGAGCCGCGTCCTGTACTGCGATTCGGGCGGCCCGATTCCGCGCGACCACCGCAAGGTGCCATACACCCGGGTGCAGCGCCCGATCTGGCCGCTGGACGAAGACGTCGCGCCGGTGCTGCTGGTGTGACCAGCAACCCTTTTTTGTTTCACGAGGAGAAACCTGCATGACCCCCTATGACCGTTTGAAGCAACTGGGACTGGAGCTGCCGACGCCCGCCGTACCAGTCGCCAACTATGTTCCGTATGTGCTGGCCAACGGATTCCTGTACCTGTCCGGGCAGGGTCCGCGGCGTGCCGACGGCGGCATGCACAGCGGCAAAGTGGGCGCCGAGGTCAGCGTTGAAGATGGTTACGCCCACGCCTGCCTGACCGGCCTCAACCTGTTGGCGGTGGCG
>JANLPN010000187.1:0-14284 GCA_031367285.1 Betaproteobacteria bacterium
CCCAACATGATCGCCACCCACCCCGATTTGTTCTGGGGTCTGGTGGCCAGCATGTGGGTGGGCAACTGCTTTTTGCTCGTCCTCAACGTGCCACTTGTGCGCTACTGGCTGTCGGTGTTCAAGATCCCCTTCGCCGTCCTGTTTCCAGCAATCCTTTTTTTCTGCTGCATCGGAACCTACAGCATCAACAACAACCTGCAAGACGTCTACATTACCGCTGTTTTTGGGTTCATTGGTTATGCATTCCTGCGCCTGGGCCTGGAAGCTGCGCCACTCCTATTGGGCTTTATCCTGGGGCCGATGCTGGAAGAAAACTTCCGCCGCGCCATGCTGCTGAGCCGGGGAAGTTTCAGCGTTTTCGTTAATCGGCCCATCAGCGGCACCTTGTTTGCGCTGATTGCCATCTTCATCGTGTGGCAAGTGGTGGCGTTTTTCTTGAAGTCGCGAACCATGACCACCCCGGTTATCCCCGCTAACCCGGTGCCAGTCCACGAATAAAGGTCGCTCGCGCTTGGCCAATAGTCAGCCCGCGTCTCCCAACATCCGCACTTCGTATTGCGGCAACGGAATCACGATGTGGTTGTTGCGGAAAACCTCGACGACGGCTTTGTTGATCTCGCCGGTGGCAGGCACGTAGTCGGGTACGTTGACCCACGGCTTGATGGAGATACTTATCGCGGAAGGCCCAAGCCGGCTGACGGCGATAACGGGGATCGGGGCCTTGAGCGTGCGGGCATTAGCCTGCACCGCTTCGCGCACAACAACCAGCACCTGCTCCAGGTCGGTGCCGTAGGCCACGTTGACCAGGATCTCGAGTTGCCGGATCTTGCCGTAGTTGTGCAGGATCTCACCGACGATCTTGCGGTTTGGCACCACCACCTGCGACTGGTCGGCGTGGCTGAGGACCGTGGAGAAAAGGCTGATGGTCTCTACCTGGCCTTCTTCACCGGCAATGGAGATGTATTCGCCCACACTGAAAGGTTTGGTAAAAATGATTGTCAGCCCGGCCACGACGTTGCCAAGTACACCCTGCATGGCCAGCGCCACGCCGGCACCTGCAACGCCGAGCCCGGCGATCAAGGGCAGCAGTTCCACACCCAGGTTCTGCAAGGCCATGATCGCGAACAGGGCCAGCACCGCTATGCGCACCATCCGCACCAGCAGCTGGCGCACCGGTGGCTCGAGGCTGAACCTGCGCAGGCCGCGCTCGATGATCCTGCCGACCCAGCGCCCGGCGTAAACGCCCGCCGCGAGGATGATGATCGCGACCAGCAGCTTCGGCCCGAACTGGAGCGCCGAATCGATGGCCACACGTTGCACGTGGCCCAGGGTTTCGAGTTGGTTGTTCATGGCTGTTCTTTCAAGCAGGCCCTGCCGGCCATCGGCATCGGCACAATGGCGAATCGCCGGTGTGCAAAGCCATCATGGCTTGCAAACGCATCTGTGGACACAAAACGTACAAAGATCAATCGGCCCAGGCAATCTGGTGCCGGATTACAAACGGGTTCAGGCGTTCGTGCACCAGTTGTTCGATACGTTCGCGTTCGGCCTCGGACATACCGCCGCCTGAGACAGCACCAAGCGTCACGGTCGCCAGCGTTCCATGGGTGCCGTGTGCACCCACCGCCACCGCCACCTGCACACCTTCGGTTGCCAGCGGCGCCAGCGTATCGGTAAACACCTTTTGCGCCGCGTCCCAACGCAGTTGCGGCTTGAACACCTTGCCCACGCCCGTCAGCGGAATGGCATCGACCAGGATCACCTTCACCGGCACGGCGGCGCGTTCGGGCGTGCGGCTGCGCACATGCTCCATCAGATCGGCCACCCCGGCTTTGGCGCCCGGCTTGAGCTGCACGTAGGCAACCGGCAGCTCGCCCGCATAGGCATCGGGCTGGCCCACAATGGCCACCAGCGCCACGTCGGGGTGCTGGAAGAAAGCCTCCTCCACCGGCATCGGGTCAATGTTGTGCGCGCCGCGAATGATCAGGTCCTTGGCGCGGCCGGTGATCCACAGGTAGCCATCTTCATCCAGCCGGCCCAGGTCGCCCGAGTTGACCCAGCCGGGCTCCACGAACGCGCCCTTGTTATGCACCTCGTTCAGGTAGCCGGTGAACACGCCAGGGCCGCTCATGGCCACCACACCAATCTCGTTGGTCGCGCAGTCACCCAGGTAATACCCTTCCCCATCGACCTTCACCACGCGCACGCGGCTGTAGGGCACGGGATGACCCACCGTGCCCAGGCGCAGCGGCCGGTCGCCGTAAGAGATGGTGTGTACGCTGGCCGTTTCGGTCATGCCATAAACCTCCAGCACCGGCACCTGGAAACGCTGCTGCAACGCCTTGCCGACCGCCACCGGAATGGCGGAACCACCGCCACTGATGACTTCGATGCTGGAGGTATCGGCCACGCCGGGCGGCACACCCGCCGTGGCCGCAAGCACCGTGGGCACGGCGCCGAAGACCCTGGGTTTGAAACGCTGCACCAGCTGCCAGACATTGCGCACTGCCGAAGCATTGCGCCAGCCTGAGGGCGATAACACCACCAGCGCTCCGCCTGCCGCTAGGGTGGCCAGCGCCTGTGTCAGCGCGCCACCTACGTGGTACAGCGGCAGGCCGAACAGCAAGGCACTGCCGGGCTGCCTGGTCAACATGGTGTTGACCACCCAGGCCTGGTAGACCTGGTTCTCATGTGTATGGGGCACCAGCTTGGGCGTACCCGTGGTACCGCCGGTATGGAAGTAGGCCGCGATGTCGGTGCGGGCTATTTCGCGGCCGCTGGTCAGGCGCTCGGCGGGGAAGGTGGCGAGCAGTTTGTCGAAGCTGTAGATGCCCCTGGCTTCGTCATCGGCGCTGCCACCCGGGCCGCCAACCTGCAGGACCACCTTGAGGCTGGGCACCAAGCCGCGAATACGCTGCACCTTGTCCCAGATATCGGCGCCCGGAGTCGGCCCCAGCGTGACCAGCACCTTGGTGTGGGCAGCCTGCAGGATTTCGGCCAGCTGGTGCGGCTCAAGCAGGGCGTTGACCGGGTTGGCAATACCTGCGGCCTCGGCGCCAAACAGACCGTAGAAACTCTGCGGCACCAGCGGCAACAGGAAACTCACCACGTCGTTTGGCCCTACGCCCAGCGAGGCGAACATATTGGCGGCCTGCGTAACCCGTGCCAGAAACTGCGCATGGCTGATCACCACAACCGGCTCGGCCGGATCGGCATTCGGCAAAAACTGGATCGCTGGTGCCTGCGGGTTGTGCGCGGCGCCGATACGGATCGCGTCATAGGTGCTGGCGGCGTCTACCCGCTCATGAAACGGCGTGGCTTCCAGCGCGCGTACGTCTGCCTCGGTGGCCAATGACGGGCGATGTTCTCCAAACAGACGGTCGATCAGGATGGCGCGGGACATGGTGTCTCCTCCATTGGTAGGGCGCTGGCGTTGCGTGAGTCTAGCGCCAGCATGCGCTGGGCTCACCCGGTGGCTACCCCATACCTGCAAACCAGCATCCGCGCCGGTGCAATGCACCTGAAGAATTACCTGGCCTTGCGGGCTGGCCTGGCCGCGCCCGTCACACGCGGCGGCAAACCGGTGTGCTGGGTCAGCATGCGGCCCCTTACCGGAGTGGCAGTGGCAAGTTTTACCGGTGCGGTGGTGGAATTCTTCCTGCGTGCACTGGTGTAGTTGCCGTCCGTCAGGGGCTGGAAGGTCGGTATCAGATGCTGCTTGCCATTGCCTATCAGGTCCGAGCGGCCCATGGTTTTCAGGGCTTCACGCAGCAGCGGCCAGTTGTTGGCGTCGTGGTAACGCAAGAACGCCTTGTGCAGGCGGCGGCGTTTGTCGCCGCGCACGATGTCCACCGTTTCGCTGTCGCGTGTGATCTTGCGCAGCGGGTTCCGGTTGCTGTGGTACATGGCCGTGGCGGTGGCCATGGGGCTGGGGTAGAAGGTCTGCACCTGGTCGGCCCGAAAGCCGTTTTTCTTGAGCCAGGTGGCCAGGTTCATCATGTCTTCGTCGCTGGTGCCCGGGTGCGCCGCGATGAAATACGGAATCAGGTACTGCTTCTTGCCCGCCTCCAGGCTGTACTTCTCGAACAGTTGCCTGAACTTGTCGTAGCTGCCAATGCCGGGCTTCATCATCTTGGCAAGCGGGCCGGCCTGGGTGTGTTCGGGTGCGATCTTGAGATAGCCGCCCACATGGTGCGTCACCAGTTCCTTGACGTATTCGGGGCTCTGCACGGCCAGGTCGTAACGCAGGCCGGAGCCGATCAAAATTTTCTTGACGCCCTTGAGTGCCCGCGCACGCCGGTACATATGGATCAGCGGCGTGTGGTCGGTGTTCAGGTTGGAGCAGATGCCCGGGTAGACACACGATGGCTTGCGGCAGGCCGACTCGATCTCCGGGCTTTTGCAGCCTATGCGGTACATATTGGCCGTGGGGCCGCCCAGGTCGGAGATGGTGCCGGTAAAACCCTTGACCGAGTCGCGGATCGCTTCCACCTCCCGGATCACCGAGTCTTCGCTGCGGCTCTGGATGATGCGGCCTTCGTGTTCGGTGATGGAACAGAACGTGCAGCCGCCAAAACAGCCGCGCATGATGTTGACCGAGAAGCGGATCATCTCCCAGGCCGGAATTTTCGTGGCATGGTCGTGGCTGCCGTTTTCGTCCGCGTAGACGGGGTGCGGCGAACGCGCATACGGCAGATCGAACACCAGGTCCATCTCGGCCGTGGTCAGCGGAATCGGTGGCGGTGTGATCCACACGTCGCGCGCCGTGGCCCCCTCTCCATGCGCCTGCACCAGGGCGCGCGCATTGCCGGGGTTGGTCTCCAGGTGCAGCACGCGGTTGGCATGGGCATACAACACTGGGTCGGCGCGCACCTGCTCGTAGGAGGGCAGCCGGATCACCGAACGGTCACGGGGCGGCACCTTGAGTTTGCCCTTGAGCGCCGGGTTGGGCATAAAGGTCAGGGGCTGGATTGCGGCATTGGTGTCGGAACCTGGCGTCGCACCCTGCTCCGCGTCCTCCTTGGCACAGCTACTGCCCTGCCCCGCTGCCTGCTCGCTGGTGGTCAGGTACGGGTTGACATGCGCCTCCACCCGGCCCGGCTCGTCCACGCTGGTCGAATTTATCTCGAACCAGCCCTTGCCGGTTTCATCGTCCGGGCGGCGCACAAAGGCTGTGCCGCGTACGTCGGTGATGTTCTGCACCGGCTCGCGTGCCGCCAGGCGGTGCGCAATCTCCACAATGGCGCGCTCGGCGTTGCCGTACAGCAGCAGGTCACACTTGGCGTCCACCACGATGCTGCGGCGCACCTTGTCTGACCAGTAGTCGTAATGCGCAATGCGGCGCAGCGAGCCCTCGATGCCGCCCAGTACGATGGGGACGTCCTTGTAAGCTTCGCGGCAGCGCTGCGAATACACCAGTGCGGCGCGGTCCGGGCGTTTGCCGCCCACGTCGCCCGGCGTATAGGCGTCGTCGCTACGGATCTTGCGGTCCGCCGTGTAGCGGTTGATCATTGAATCCATGTTGCCGGAGGTCACGCCCCAGAACAGGTTCGGTTTGCCCAGCACCTTGAACGCATCCGCGCTTTGCCAATCGGGTTGGGCGATGATGCCGACCCGGAAGCCCTGCGCCTCCAGCATGCGGCCTATCACCGCCATGCCGAAACTCGGGTGGTCCACATAGGCGTCGCCGGTCACCAGAATAATGTCGCAGCTGTCCCAGCCCAGTTGCTCCATCTCGGCGTGGCCCATGGGCAGGAATTTGGCCGTGCCAAAACGCGCGGCCCAGTACCTGCGGTAGCTGGTCAGCGGTTTTGCGGCGCGCGCAAAAAAGGAAACGTCGACAGGGGCGTTCATGGACTTGCGGGGAAACAGGGATTTTAAGGGCCCGCACCTTGCCGGTGCCCGGACAAGGGCAAACACTAGGGGAATGCATGAAATCATGGCCCTAAAATTGCTTCAGGTTTTGGCGCACCGCAGCTTGCGTGCGTCTTCACTGAAGCTTCGTTTTACCGTCAACCTCGGCCGGCGCACAGTTCGGCCAAATTTCAACTTTCAGGAAGCAGCATGAATAAACTGATAGCGGCACTTGCAATCAGCGCGGTAGCAGTTACTGCCATGGCCCAGGGCAAGGATCTCAAGGTCGCCATCGACCCCACCTACGAACCCTTCACCTTCAAGACCGCCGACGGCAAACCGACCGGTTTCGACGTGGACATTGCCAACGCCGTGTGCGAGCAGATCAAACGCAAATGCGTGTTTGTGGAGCAGGTCTGGGACAGCATGATTCCGGGGCTGCAGGCCAAGAAGTACGACGTGATCATCAGCTCCATGTCGATCACCGAAGACCGCCTGAAGGTGGTCGACTTCACCGACAAGTACTACAACACGCCCAGCAAGATCGTGGTCAAGAACAGCATCAAGTTCACCGACGCGGCCTCGCTCAAAGGCAAGAAGATCGGCGTGCTCAAGGGCAGCACGCAGGAAAAATACGCCAATGGCGAACTCAAGCCGGCGGGTGTGGTGGTAACCCCCTACGAAGCGCAGGACCAAGTCTACCTGGACATCAAGTCGGGCCGCCTGGACGGCACCGTGGCCGACACGCTGGAAGTTACCGGCGGTTTCCTGAGCAAACCCGAAGGCAAGGACTACGGCCTTGTCGGGCCGGAGCTGTTCATACCCAAATACTTCGGCACCGGTGCCGGCTTTGCGCTGCGCAAGGGTGAGGCCGCACTCAAGACCGAGCTTAACGGCGCCATCAAGGCGATCCGCGGCAACGGCACCTACAAGAAGATCAACGACAAATACTTCAAGTTCGACGTCTACGGCAAATGAAATGGCTCCCCCCCGTTGCTTGCTCACTTCGTGCAGCCGGCATACCCCCTCAAGGGGGCAACACCCGCAGCCCGGCAAAGCCGGTTCCGCGGCGTTCCCCGGCTTGGGTAACGGGGGAGTTCTTACGAAACCCGGTTAGCCTTTGACAGACTATTACTGGTCCATCCTGCAAGGAGCCTTGCTCACGGTGGCGGTGTCCGTGGGGGCGCTGGTGGTGGCGGTGGTGCTGGGTCTGCTGGGCGCGGCGGCCAAGTTATCGGGCCGGCGCGCGCTGGTGGGCCTGGCCACGTTCTACACCACCATCATTCGCGGTATCCCCGAGCTGGTGCTGATGCTGCTGGTCTTCTACGGCGGCAGCATAGGCATCAACAATCTGCTGGAGCTGTCCGGCACCGGCGCCACGCTGGAGATTAACCCGTTTACGGCTGGGGTGCTGACGCTGGGTTTTATCTACGGCGCCTACATGACCGAGACCTTTCGTGGCGCCATCCTGTCGATACCGCGCGGGCAGTTCGAGGCGGCAATCGCCTTTGGCATGGGCACGGTGCAGACCTTTGTGCGCATTACGCTGCCGCAGATGGTGCGTTATGCGCTGCCCGGTTTTACCAACAACTGGTTGGTGCTGATCAAGGCCACGGCCCTGGTAAGCCTGATCGGCCTACAGGAAATGACCTACCTGGCCAAGCAGGCCAGCGCCGCGACCCGCTCCCCGTTTGCGTTTTTCCTGTTCACGGCCGGCCTGTTCCTGCTCTACACCTGGGCCTCGCTGACGGCGCTGCGCAAGCTGCATGCGCGCTATAGCCTGGGCAGCAAGCGGGGTGAACTTTAAATGGCCCCCACGCTCATCACTTCGTGTATCGCTGCCCCCCAGGGGGGCCGTAGCGCGCTTGAGGCGGCCCGGCGCCTGCTGATATGAACTGGGAGGTCATCTTCCGCCCGGAAAGCCTGGCCATGTATGGCGAAGGCATCCTCACCACGCTGGGCCTGCTGGCCTCGTCGCTGCTGGTGGGCGGTGTGCTGGCGCTGGTATTTGCGCTGGCGCTGACCAGCCCGAACAAGATACTGCAGCGTATCGTGGGGGCCTATACCTTTGTAATCCGCGGCACGCCCTTGCTGATCCAGGTCTACCTGATTTATTACGGCCTGGGCCAGCTCGAATGGATACAGGCGCGCTGGGACACGAGCTGGCCCTGGACCCACTTCAAGGACCCGTTTTTCTGCGCGCTGCTGGCCTTCAGCCTGAACACCGCCGGCTACACGGCCGAAATGCTGGCCGGCGCCATACGTGAAACCAATGCGGGCGAAATCGAAGCGGCCCAGGCCTTCGGCATGGGCCGCTTCCAGTTCATGCTGCGCATCGTGTTGCCCAGCGCCATGCGGCGCACCCTGCCGGCCTACAGCAACGAGGTGGTGATGATGCTGCACGCCACCAGCCTGGCTAGCGCCGTGCCTGCCATGCTGGACGTGACGGCGGCCGCGAGCCGGATTTACTCCGACTTCTACCTGCCATTCGAAGCCTACCTGGCTGCCGCGGCGATTTACCTGACCTGCACGTTTTGCCTGATCGGCATCTTCAAGCTGCTGGAGGGCCACTTCCTGGTCCATCTGGCACCGCGCAAACACTGACAAACCATGCGCCGCATCGACTACCCGCTCTCCGGTCAGAGTCTGGGCAACCAGACCACGGTGACGAGTTTTCATTTCGGAACGCCCGGCATGCGCCCCAAGGCCTACATCCAGGCCAGCCTGCACGCGGAAGAGCTGCCCGGCATGCTGGCGGCGCACCACCTGCGCGCGTTGCTGGAGCAGGCCGAGCAGCAGGACACACTGCAAGGTTACGTGGTGCTGGTGCCGGTTGCCAACCCTATCGGCCTGGCCCAGCGGCTGGACCACAAGGCCATGGGGCGCTTCGAGCTGGGGAGCTCGGAGAACTTCAACCGCAACTACCCGGACCTGGCCAGCGCCGTGTTCCCGGAACTGCGGAACCGCCTCGGACAGGACGCGCAAAGCAATGTGGCGCTGGTGCGCGAGGCCGTGGCCGGTTATGTGCGCGGCTGGCACACTGCCACGCCGCTGCAAAGCCTGCGCAAGACCCTGGTCGGCATGGCCTTTGACGCCGACCTGGTGCTCGACCTGCACTGCGACTGCGAGGCGGTCGTGCACCTGTACACCGAGACGCCCTGCTGGCCACGCATTGAGCCATTGGCACAGTTGCTCAAAGCGCGGGCCGTGCTGCTGGCCACCGGCGCCGGTGGTGTGTCGTTCGACGAATGTTTCTCTGGCCTGTGGTGGCAGTTAGCGGACAAACTCGCCGCTGCCACCGAGCCCGGCAAGCCGGCCTGCCTGCTGCCCCAGGCCTGCGTGAGCACCACCGTGGAGCTGCGCGGCGAAGCCGACGTGACGCACGCACTGGGGGATGCCGACGCAAAAGCAATCTTCAGCTACCTGCAGCACCTGGGCATCGTGGCCGGCGACCTGCCGCGCCTGCCCGACCTGGCCTGTGCCGCCACCCCGCTGGCAGGCGCACAAAGTGTCAAGGCGCCCACGACCGGCATCCTGGTATTTGTGGCCCAGCCAGGCGATTACCTGCAGGTCGGCGACCCGGTAGCGGAAATCATCGACCCGATTGCCAACACCGCATTTACCGTGCAGGCCGAAGTGGCCGGTGTGATGTATGCCCGCACCAACGCACGTTACGCGCTGGCCCACGACGCGTTGGCCCATATCGCCGGCAGTGTGCCATTTCGCACCGGCAATTTGCTGGGGGCCTGAGAGCCTGAGGCTTATCCAACGCCATCCATTTCGCACGAGACCCGCCCATGACCGACAAGCCACTCAAACTCCAGGCGCTGGACATCCACAAACGCTTCGGGCCCAACGAGGTGCTCAAGGGCGTGTCGCTGGAGGCGCATGCGGGCGACGTGATCAGCATCATAGGCAGCTCAGGCTCGGGCAAAAGCACCTTGCTGCGCTGCATCAACCTGCTTGAAAAACCCAACCAGGGCCGCATCCTGGTCACCGGCGAAGAGCTCCGGCTCCTGCCTGGCAAGGACGGCGAACTGCATGCAGCCGACAACAAGCAGCTGCAGCGCCTGCGCACCAAACTCGCCATGGTGTTCCAGCACTTCAACCTGTGGGCCCACCTGACCGTGTTGCAGAACATCATCGAAGCACCGGTGCATGTGATGAAGGTGCCGCGCGACGAGGCGGTTGAGCGCGCGCGAAAATACCTGGCACTGGTGGATCTGGCCAACATGGAGGACCGCTACCCGGCCCACATGAGCGGTGGCCAGCAGCAGCGCGTGGCCATCGCCCGCTCGCTGGCCATGGAGCCCGAGGTGATGTTGTTTGACGAACCCACCAGCGCGCTCGACCCCGAGCTTGTGTCCGAAGTGCTCAAGGTTATGCGCACCCTGGCCGTGGAAGGCCGCACCATGGTGGTGGTAACGCACGAGATGGGATTTGCGCGCGAAGTGGCCAATCACCTGATCTTCCTGCACAAGGGCCTGATCGAGGAACAGGGGGTACCGAAGATGGTGCTGGCCCAGCCCAAGAGCGAGCGGCTGCAGCAGTTTTTGTCGGGCAATTTGAAGTAGCGTCTCACCTGTTAGGAAGCCGTGGCAGGCTTCTTCCGACCCGCTCGCGGCCTATGTCGGGGAGCTTTACACAGGGGTGTACATTCGGTGCAGCATTCGCCGGTAAGTTGATGATCCACAAGGGGAACCAGGTGGTGGCACAGGAATTGCTGTTACTGGTTCAGAAGGTGCAGTCATGCCAGCCCGGGCAGCGACGTACCAACCGTATATTCTGGAGACCCCATGACCGGCTTTTACCTAAAACGCGTTGTTGCTGCCACGATTCTGTTGGCCCTGGCGAACATCGGACATGCAGCTCCTTTGACGGCATTTGCCGAAGACTTTGAGGGCAATCTCAACGCGTGGACGGGCATTGGTGGAGGCGCCATCACGCAAGCGGCCATCGTCATCGACCCCCTCAACAGCGGCAACCATGCACTTGGGTTCCCGGCACAGGGCAGCGGCGGAAGCATCTACACCAGCGCGTTTGTGTCCACCGCCGGCCTGTTCACGGTGTCCTTCGATTACCTTGGTCTGCCCGGCACGGGTGGCGTACCGGGCGACCTTGGCGGCTTCTTCGGCATCAGCCAGGGCTTTCCAGGTAGCCACCAGTGGATCGCCGGCACGCTGGACAACTACACCTCGCCATTCATCAACCTTTACGACACTGGTGCCTGGCAACATTATTCACTCACGTTCGCGTCCCAGATCGGCCAAAGTGTTCATCTGATGTTTGAAGACTTCTCGGGTTCAGGCGGAGTGGCCGGCGACGTGTTTTTTGACAACATCCAGTTCAACGATTCCAGCGTCGCCCCCGCGCCACTGCCCAATGCCAATGCGGTGCCTGAGCCCGGCGGGCTGGCCTTGGTGGCTTTGGCGAGCTTGCTGGCCGGCATCGCAACGCGGCGCAAGCAGCGCGACACGCGGCCTTGATGTGAGGTCAGGGGTTGCCTGTGGCAACCTGGCACCCAACAGAAGGAACCGGTACCTGCGTTGACACGTTGGTACCGCATCCAGATTACGCACCCTTGGAGGAGTTCGCCTCAGCCACGCTCCTGCGAGAACAGGCGCAGCGCGAACCGCCCGGCGTCGGTGTCGCGCAGGCGCAAGACCTCTTCGCGCATTGCGGCGGGTACGGCGTCGAGCGTGGGCTGGACAGCGCGGCATTCCATAGGAAGCAGCATCGGCGCCGCCAGCGCCGCAAAAGTAAGGTCAGCGGCGGTGAAGTGTTGGCCCACCAGAAACTGGCGCCCACTACCCAAGTTACCCAGACTACCCAGACGGTCGTCCACTTGCCGAAAAATGCCCCGCACGCGCTCGAGCGAGCGCTGCGCGCCTTCCGGCGTGACCTTGTACGCCGCGCGAACCAGACGGCTCGCCAGCGGCGTGACTACCGGAAGCAAGCCCGACTCAAGGCGCGGCACGCCGCGCGACCAAAGCCAGCGCAGCAGCTTCGCGTCCGGCAGCAAATGCGCGTAGGCCCAGCGCCGCGTGTGGGGCCCGAGCTCGGTGTCGAATTGTTCCTCAAGCGCATCAACCTCGCTTCGCAGCGTGGCATCACGCGGGTATAGCAAATCACCGCCACAGACCGCATCCGCATGCACGAGGATGGCGGTGGAGTCAATGAAGCGACTGCTTCCATGCACCAGCACCGGCACGGTACCGCCGTCATTGCGCTGGGTTGCAAGCCGGTGCAGCAGCGGCGCGTGCGGCTCTTCACGGTACGGCAGCCCGACCCGGTCCAGCGCCCAGCGCGCCTTCTCGCAGTAGTGGCTGAGCGGGATGGTGATGAGGATGGCGGGAGCGGTGTTGCTGTCGGTCATGGACTGCCGTTACGTATGAGCGTAGGCCCTATCTAAAGTTGCTATTCCCGGATTTCTGCCTCAACGAGTTTTACAAGCAAGACCAGCGATTCCTGCCACCCCATATAACAAGCTTCGGGAGGGATGACCTCGGGTATCCCTTCCTGCACCACGTTCAACTCGGCTCCGCAGAATACGGCCCGCAGGTTTACCGTGGTTTGCATCACGCCCGGCAAGTTCGGATCGTCAAACTGGGCTGTGTAGCGAATCCGTTCGTGTGGCACCAGTTCAAGATATTCCCCGCCGAACGAGTGGCTATGGCCGGTCGTGAAGTTTGTGAACGACATTTTGTAGTGGCCACCCACCTTGGCATCCATCTCGTGAACCTTGGCGGTGAATCCATTGGGCGGCAGCCACTTTGCCATGGCCTCGGCAGTCAGGAATGCACGGTAGATGCGTTCCGGAGTGGCCCGGATTATGCGGTGGAGTCGGACAGTATTGGTAGGCATGGTCAATCCTGAAAAAAGAGGAAGTCCCTCTGAAACACACGACGAACAACGATGGGCGAAATCGACACGGTAACGGCGGACTCGGCCATCTTTTTGCGCTGCCGCAGGGCTAACGCACTACCGACACCACATGGGCCTGTATGCGGCCTTCCACCCTGCCCGAGCCAAATTGCCTGGCGATGGCTGCGCTGGCCGTGTCGGTTGCTTCGCCCAGCCGCGCGGCGTCGCGCGCCTCGATCTCGCCGCGCAGGGGTGTACCCTGGCAGTAGGCCTGGGCCGGGATGTGCGGCGAGTCGGCCGCGCTGCGTTTCGCGACGGTGTGAAAACTTGCCGGCCTGTCAAAACCGCCTCGCGCAAGATCGGCGCGGATAAGCGCCTGTTCCCAGTACCCGTGGGGCAACCGCGCCAGAAAGCGGGGCGGGTCGCCCGGGAACACCTGCGCGACCGCCGCGGTCACCACATCGGCAAACTCGTTGTGTTCGATCCGGTCCCACACATTGAAGATGAACGTGCCACCGGCACGCAGTACACGGCGCGCCTGCGCCATGGCCACGGCCTTGTCGGGGAAAAACATGACACCGAACTGGCAAACCACCACGTCGAACGACCCGTCGGCAAAAGGGAGCTGCATCGCATCGGCTTGCCGCCATTCCACCGGCCGGGCCGTGCCTATGGATGCGGCATGGTCCAGCATGGGCTGGTTGAGGTCGGTCGCGACGATGGAGGCGGATGCGGGCAGCAGGGCAGCCAGTTGGCGCGTGACCACGCCGGTACCTGCCGCGATCTCCAGCACCCGCAGCGGCTGCAGCGGGACGATGCGGGCTGCCATATCGATGGCGTAAGGCTCGAAGATGAGCGGAACCATGTATTGCTCATAAAGCCGCGGGATGGAGCCCGCAAACGCGCGATCAGTGTTGGACGGGTTCATGCCGCAGACCTCCGGAACGCAGTGACGCCATACATCTTCCCGACCGGGGTTTCGTTGCCAACCCCGAATGCCCGCACGCCACAGTGGCAACTACCGGTATAAGTCTTCAGCATGGCGTGTTACTCCTGCGGACAAGGTGGGCGGCTCATTAAGCCGAATGTAAAGATACCCGCCTGATTTTATTGATCTTTCCCCAATCGATTACAAACTAAATCCCGTTCACCCTGAGCCCGTCGAAGGGCCTGGGGATTGACGTGGCATTCGGCTCGGGTCATGCACCGCTTCCTCGCTGGGATCAGGCCGCCGTGGCACTCAGCTCCGTTCGTGTCACCCGGCCTTCGGCCTCCTTCTTTACCTCACTGCGCCGAGCGCCCCGCCGACCTGATCCTGCAAGTGTGGTGGGTATGCGGTATGGGCAAACCAGCCACATCCGCTGCCGAGGACGTTGGGACGGGTGGCCCAAGCGAAGTGGAGACGGAGTCGGTGGCCATAGGCCACCACGAATGAAAGGGACTTCCCCGTCCCAGGCGAGCCGCGCATCTTGCGACTTGCGGTTTACGGCAACAGCGTGCCACGATGGGAAGTGCGAACTTTTCATCAACTCACCTGAGAGGGGAAATCATGACTATCGTAACCGTT
>JANLPN010000203.1:0-31828 GCA_031367285.1 Betaproteobacteria bacterium
AAGCCGGCGACAACTTGCCCAGGTGCATGGCAGCGCAGACACCTGCCAGGATGACAAGCCATTGCAGACGGGATTGGCCGGGCCGGTCGAACATGCCGGTCATCCCAGCAATTTCAGCCCGGTCAACCGTTCGTGTTCGCGTCCGGCAAAACGGTCCGTCATACCGGCGATATAGTCCGCCACCGTGCGTGCAGTACCGGGCGCATCCTGCGCCACGCTAATCGACTCGGCCGATCGCGCAGCATACCCGGCTTGTATCTCCTGCGGCGCGTTCATGTACGCTGCAAACAGATCGCACACTACCCGCCTGGCCTGCAGGGTTGTTTCCATCACACGCGGGTGGCGGTACAGATTGCGCAGCAGGAACTGCTTGAGCCCCAGCGACTGCTCGCCCATAGCCGCACTAAACCGGACCATGGGCCCCAGCCGGCGCACTGTCGCGGCACTGTCCGGAGCGGCCGCGTCCAGCATGGCACGGGTCGCGGCGATCACGTCATGCACCTGGGCGCTCAGCATCTGTCGTATGGTTTCGTACAGCAGGCGCCGGTCCTGGGTCGAGCCCCGCAAATGTGGATGGCGCGCCAGCGTCTGGTTCAGGAACCGGCCAAACAGGTCTACGTCTTCCAGTTGTTTTATGTTTATCAAGCCAGACCGTACGCCATCGTCGATATCGTGGGCGTTATAGGCAATCTCATCAGCCAGATTACACAACTGGGCCTCCAGACTGGGCTGGGTATGGTCCAAAAACCGCCGCCCTACGCCGCCCAGGGCGTCCGCCCGGGCGGGCTCATCGGCCTCAATGCGGGCCGCATTCTTGACCGAGCAATGCTTGAGAATACCTTCGCGCGCCTCGAATGTCAGATTCAACCCATCAAAATTCGGGTACCGCTCTTCCAGCAGGTCCACAACCCGCAGGCTCTGCAGGTTGTGCTCAAACCCGCCATAAGCCGCCATGCAACCGTTCAACGCGTCCTGGCCGGCGTGACCAAAGGGCGTGTGGCCTAGATCGTGTGCAAGTGAAATCGCCTCGACCAGATCCTCATCAAGCGCCAGCGAGCGCGCTATCGAACGGCCCAGCTGCGCGACCTCCAGCGAATGGGTAAGCCGGGTACGAAACAGGTCGCCTTCATGGTTCAGGAAAACCTGGGTCTTGTACACCAGGCGGCGAAAAGCAGAGCAATGGATGACGCGGTCACGGTCGCGCTGGTATTCGGTTCGCCCAAGTGCGCCTGGCTCCGGGTGTCGCCGGCCGCGCGATTTCGCCGGGACGCAGGCATAAATCGCCAACGCCATGGCATCAGCTTCGGCAACAGCTGTCTATCACCGCGCACACCAGTGCGTCAGGAGCCGCGCGGACGCTTGCACTGCCTGGCCGGTCGATGACCACGAACTTGATTTCACCAGCAACAGCTTTCTTGTCAACCCGCATCAACGCTAGATAGCGCTCCGCGTTGGATGGCGTGCCGGCGGGTATTCCGTTGCGGGCCGGTTCCGGAAGTATCGGCCCCAAGGTCGGTAGACCGGCTGCCTTGACAAGGCGCGTCAAGCGCAGAACGAAGGCCTCATCGACCAGCCCGAGACGGCGAGACAAATGGGCGGCCATGACCATGCCGCAGCCAATAGCCTCGCCATGCAGCCATTGACCATAACCCAGGCCAGCCTCGATCGCATGTCCAAAAGTATGTCCAAAATTCAGGATCGCGCGCAAGCCTGACTCCTTTTCGTCCTGGCCGACCACCCAAGCCTTGATTTCACAGCTTCGCTTGACGGCATGCGCGAGCGCCCGCGCATCGCGCGCCAGCAGCGCCTCCAGATTAGATTCGATCCAGTCAAAAAAGAGCATATCGGCGACGGGTCCATACTTGATCACCTCCGCCAGACCGGCGCTCATTTCACGCTGCGACAAGCTGGAAAGCGTCTGCAAGTCACACACTACTTGTAGCGGTTGGTAGAACGCGCCGATCATGTTCTTGCCCAGCGGATGGTTGATGGCGGTCTTCCCTCCGACGGACGAATCCACCTGAGCCAACAAAGTGGTGGGCACCTGTACAAACGGTACGCCACGCATGAAGGAGGCGGCGGCAAACCCGGTCATGTCCCCCACAACACCACCGCCGAGCGCGAACAACACGGTCTTGCGATCACACGCGTGGCCGAGCAAGGCGTCAAAGATCAGGTTGAGGGTCTGCCAGGTTTTGTACTTTTCGCCATCCGGCAGCACGACTGTGTGCACCTGCCTGAAACGCATGGCCAGGGCACTGCGCAATTGGTCCGCATACAAAGGAGCCACTGTGGCGTTGGTGACGATCAAGGCCGCGTGGCCGGCAGGTACTTCAGCATAAGTCTGCGCATCGCCGAGCAAACCGTTTGCGACCAGAATCGGATAACTGCGCTCACCCAGGTTGATGGTTACACGTTCAATCAGGCTTGGCAAAGACATAGCCACCAGTTTAATGGATGGGCCCGTACCTAGGAGGCAGGCCAAACACCCGCAAGCTCAAGCTGCATGACGATCATGTTGACCAGGCTGGCGACCGATGGACGCCCGGTCTCAATGACAAAATGCGCCGTCTCGCGGTATAGTGGATCCCTGATTGCATACAAGTCCCGCAGCCGCTGCAACGGGTCGGCCACTTGCAGCAAGGGCCGATTGCGGTCGTGGCGCAAGCGTCTAAATAGCTCGTCGGGCGATGACTTGAGATAAACCACCCGGCCACGCTGGTGCAGGCACAGGCGATTGGCAGGCTTCAAAACCGCTCCACCGCCGGTGGACACAACCCCACGCTGCTCCAAAGTCAAATCGTCGATTACCGCGGACTCGATGTCACGGAAGCTCTCCTCGCCTTCGCGCTCGAAGTATTGCCGGATCGGGCAACCCAGGCGCTCCTCGATAACTTGGTCGGAATCGAAAAACGGAAGTTGCAGCCTGCGAGCCAGTTGCCGGCCGACGGTGGACTTGCCGGACCCGGGAAGACCGATCAAACTGAATATCAAGTTCCCTGCCCGGGCCGCCATTGGCGGCAAAAACACGCTTCAGCGCACAGGCGCTTTGTCGGCAATTGTCTTGGGTGTGATGAACACCAGCATTTCCTGCTTGTTTGCCAACCGTGACCGCGTCTTGAACAGGTTACCCACCGCAGGCAGGTCCCCCAGCAAAGGCACCTTGGTCTCGCTTTCAGACTCCGTCAGCTCAAATATGCCACCTATGACCACCGTGCCACCGTTCTCTACCAGAACCTGCGTCTTGATATGTTTGGTGTTGATAGCGAACCCAGCGGCAGTGGATTGACCGACCGTGTCTTTGTTAACGTCCAGGTCAAGAATAATATTGCCCTCCGGCGTGATCTGGGGCGTGACTTCCAGCTTCAAGTTGGCCTTGCGAAAAGCAATCGACGTCGCACCGCTGGACGTGGCTACCTGGTAGGGTAACTCCGTGCCCTGCTCGATCAGGGCTTTGATCTGGTCCGCAGTCACGACCCTTGGGCTGGAAACCACTTTTCCCTTGCCATCGGCTTCCAATGCCGAGAGCTCGAGATTCAGGAAACGATTCGTGGCGGCATTGAATATGGACACCGCGAAAGTAGCAGGGTTATAACCACCCTGGCCCACCGCCGGCAAATTGACAAAACTGCCCTGGGTTGTCTGGGCATTGCCCTCGACATAGCTCGATCCAAAGGAGGTGTTTAACTGGCTTCCGCCAACACTCACGACTTTGACGCCACCCGCAGGGTTAATGCCGCCTCCAAGCTTGATGCCCAGCGACTTTCCGAAAGTGTCGGAAGCCTCCACGATCCTGGCCTCGATAAGCACTTGTCGAACCGGGATGTCGAGCGTAGCTATCAACTGCTGAACCTGTTCCAGCTTGCTGGCAATATCGGTCACGAAAAGCTGGTTGGTCCGCGCCTCCGATATCGCGCTGCCGCGCGGACTCAATATTCGGGCATTGTTGGCACCGGCGCCAGCCCCGGCTCCACCGGCCGTCAAGCTGGTGGCGATATCCGCCGCTTTCGTGTAGTTCATCTGGAACGACTGTGTGCGCAGCGGCTCCAGATTCTGCAATGCGGCTATCGACTCCAACTCCAGCTTTTCCTTGGCGGTGATTTCATCCCTTGGCGCGATCCACAACACGTTGCCGGTCTTGCGCATGCCCAAGCCCTTGGCCTGCAGGATGATGTCGAGCGCCTGATCCCACGGAACGTCCTGCAGCCGCAACGTGACCGCTCCGTTCACCGAGTCTGAGGTGATTATGTTGAAGTTCGTGAAGTCGGCGATCACCTGCAACAGGGAGCGAACCTCGATATTCTGAAAATTAAGCGAAAGCTTTTGCCCGTTGTAACCCGGCCCCTGGGTCAGTTTGGACGGGTCGATTTTCTGCGGCTTGATCTCCACCACAAACTGGTCATCGCTCTGGTACGCGCTGTGCACCCACAGGCCACGCGGCTCAATAACCATGCGCACCCGGTCGCCGGTCTGGAAGGTCGTGACGGTTTGCACCGGCGTACCAAAATCGGAGACGTCCAGACGCCGGCGCAAGCCCTCAGGCAACGTGGATTTCAGAAACTCAACAACCACGGTTTGACCCTGAAGCCGGACGTCAACACCCACCTGGTTGCTCGGCAAGGCCACCACAATACGCCCAGAACCATCTACGCCGCGGCGAAAATCAAGATCCTTGATCGGCTGGGTGTCGCGATTGCGGCTTTCAGCGAATACCGGCGCTGGCGAAACAAGCGGCGAGGCGCCCGCGATAGTATCCAGCACAATCAGCAGGGACTTACCCTGTATTTGCGCCTTGTAGGCCGTAGGCTGCTTCAGGTTCAGAACCACGCGAGTACGATCCCCAGCCTGAACCACGCTCACCGACTTCAGATTACCCTGGTTGATCTCCACCGTCGAACGGCCCATGGCGTTGGATATGCCTGGAAAATCAAGCGCAATACGGGCCGGAGACTGGATCGAGAAGCCGCTGGGAATGGCAGACAACGGCTCGGAGAGATCGATCCGTATGACCTCGGCACCACCTTGCACCGACCCGGAAACCGCCTGTATCGCGGCCTGCGCATGGGAAGCCGTCGAAGCCAGCAGGAGCGAAAACCCGAGCAAAGCGCGTTTCCAAAGCGCCAACGTCATCCATCGGTTCTGATTATTCATTTTGACCTCTCTTGAAGTTGCAGTGCAGCTGTGCGTTCAATCCATTCGCCCACAGCGTCTTGCACGATCTCTCGCAGGGCAACCTCAGTCTCATTGATTTTTGTTACTCGCCCGTAATTTTGTCCAAGGTAGTCGCCTGGACGCACCTGGTAAAGCAGGTTATTGACTTTGACCAATGCCACCGGCTGGCCGGCCCTTACCATGCTGCCGACCAGGGTGATTGCATCCAGCGGGAAGGCCTCCAACGCCTGCTTGCGGCGCGCCAGTTCCGGCGCTACCAACGCTGCGTTCGCGGAGGCTTGTGAGGATTCGCGCCTGAGAGCCTGCGTCAGCTTTTCCTTGCTGAAAGGCTCCACCGCGCCCAACTGGGTATAGGCCTCCGGTCTGAACACTTTCGGCTCGGGTATCGGCACCACCTTGGGACGGGTCTGGTTCTTTTGACTCGCCATCCATTTCTGCAACTCGTCGCTGTCCGCGCCACCGCATCCGGCAAGCAAAAGCCCACAACAAATCAGGCCAAAAAAGCGCAGTGTGGTCATTTCTTGACCCCTTTGGGTGCGACTGCCTTGCGCTGGGCAGCAACCTCGCTGGAATCGAGGTACCTGAAGGTCTTGGCCGTGGCGTCCATGGTCAAGCTGCCGTCTGTCCTGGGCGTGACCACGAGGTTGTTCAACGTGACAATCCTGGAAAGGTTTGCAATGTCCGACGCAAATGCACCGATGTCGTGGTAGCGCCCAGTCACACGCAGCGAAATTGGCAACTCGGCGTAGTAGTCCCTGACCACCACCTGGCCCGGCCGGAACAGATCAAACTGCAGGCTGCGGCCAAGCCCCGCCTGGTTGATATCCGACAGAAGCGCGTCCATTTCCGCCTTGCTCGGAAGCTGCTTTTCCAGTTGGGTAACGTACTGCAACACCTGCTCCCGCTGTTTTTTCAGTACATCCAGATTCACTGCCTTGGCAAGTTTGCCTTTGTAGTCTTCACGCAGCTTGAGTTCGGTCGCCTGTTCCGCCTCAAGTTCCTGCTCCGATGAGTTGAGCCACGCGAACCACAGGCCAACGACGACCAGCGCAATCACGGCGATGAATGCGGAGTACCTGGGAAGCGCCGGCCACATGGAAGGATCCTTTGGATCCAGACCACGAAACTGGCCAAGCAGCTTATTCTGCAAAGCCGAAAAATCAAATTTCGGGGAGGGTTTGCTTGCCATATCCGCTTGCCTGCTACTTCTTCACGGGCGCCGACGCTGCCACTGCGGCCATGACGGCCGGTGCGGCGCTGGCCGCCGCTACCGGCGGGTGCGCCGCTTTTTCGGCCTCGCTGGCCCGCATTAGCTGGACCCGAATCGTAAAGTTAGACACCCGTTTTACGTCGCGCGGGCTCAGTGCCACTGAGCCGGCAACAATTTCTACCAGTTCGGGCTTGGAAAACCAGGGAGTATTGTTCGCCAAGTTCCTCAGCAATTCCGAGACCCGCTCATTGGACTGGGCCACGCCAAGCAAGGTCACGTTCTGGTTCTCCTGCCGCATACTGGCCACATAAACACCGTCTGGCAACTGCTTGACCAGTTCAGTCATCAGATGCACCGGAACATTGCGGTCGGCCTGCAAATCCTCGACTGCTTGTTGGCGGGCACGCAAACCCGCGATTTCAGCCTCCAAGCCTGCAATGTCCTTGATCTGCCCCTCCAAAACCTTGATTTCGCTCTGTAGCAAACGGTTGTGGGACTGCTGGTCCGAAATGCGGCTCTGAAACCATAGAAAGATCCCTCCCGCGATAACACCACCAATCAGGAACGAGATCAGCATGCTCAAGTTGAAAATATCGCGACGCTGTTTGCGCGCGGCTTCGCGGTGCGGAAGCAGGTTGATCAGAATCACTGAATGAACCTCCGCAACGCCAGTCCACACGACGTCAGATACGATGGTGCTTCCCTGGTCATCTTCTTGAGGCGCACGCCGCTACCTATTTCCATGCCATCAAATGGGTTGACAAGACTGCAGGTGAATGACGTGTGTTTGGTGACTGCCCCGGTCAGACCGGGCAAAGCGGCCGAGCCACCTGCCAGCATGATTTGATCGACCTTGTTGTGCGGCGTGCTGGTAAAAAAGAACTGCAGCGCTCGGCCGATTTCCTGCACCATGCTTTCGACAAACGGACGCAAAACACTGGCTTCGTAATCG
This sequence comes from Betaproteobacteria bacterium, assembly GCA_031367285.1. Lineage (GTDB taxonomy): Bacteria > Pseudomonadota > Gammaproteobacteria > Burkholderiales > Burkholderiaceae_C > CAISIP01. The sequence goes on from JANLPN010000203.1 coordinate 7,335, forward strand.
TCGGGCAATTCGCCACTGCGTTTCTTGCTTTCCGCCTCTTCGGGGGAGAATCCGTATTGGCGCACGATCAGCTGGGTCAACTGCGCACCGCCGAAGGCCTGATCCCGGTCGTACAAGACTTCGTCGTCACGGATAACCTGCATGCTGGTGGTCAACGCGCCAACCTCGAACAAGGCCACTATCGTACCGACTCCCTTGTTCGGCAGGCTTTCTATCAACCGCGATGTCGCCAGCCGTGAAGCATAAGACTCCACATCAACCACGACCGGCTTCAGACCTGCCGCCTCAGCCAGACCCTGGATGTCCTGCACCTTTTCGCGGCGTGAAGCCGCGATCAACACATCAAGGTCTCCGACGGACGCCGTACTGGGCCCGACGACGCAAAAATCGAGACTAACCTCGTCCAACGGGAAGGGGATGTACTGGTTGGCTTCCGCCTCGACCTGCACCTCCAATTCCTGGTCGGTCAACCCCCCCGGCAAAACTATCCTCTTCGTAATCACTGCTGACGGGGGCAGTGCCATCGCCACATTCTTGGTCTTGGTACCGCTTTTCTTGACCAGCCGGCGAACCGCATCGGCGACTTCATCAAATTTTTCAACGTTGCCGTCGGTGATCCAGCCACGCTCAAGTGGCTCGATGGCACAGCGTTCAAGCACCAGGTTGCCTGCCTTGTCACGCCCCAATTCCACCAACTTGACGCTGGACGAACTGATGTCCAGACCCAGCAAAGGCGCAGGCTGACGACTAAACAACGACCCCAAAGAGATCAAGAACATCCCCTGAAATAGGCCGATCAAGAACCGGCGAAACTTAAGAATTCACTTGAATGCTATCAGTAAGCTCCTTGTCCCGCAAAGGTTTTTCCCAATTTCACTGACCCTGAGCGTTGCCAAAAGCAGACGTTTGCAATTTCGCTTGAGGTGCCTTACCGAGTTCGCGCGGATGGCACTGCGGGTACCATCAACCCTGCGGCTTGCCGTCAGAAGGTCTATGTTGCATTGGCATTTTTATAATGCTGACGCGACCTTACGAAGATTCTATGCCCCGAAACTCCATCTCCGCCGATCCCCAAGGCGCGTCCAATACGCCAGTCGCCAGTCGATCGCCGATGGCGGCCATGCTGCGCACCGTTTCCTGGGGCGCGGGCGTTTTGCTGGCCGGCGTACTTTCCGTCGCGATGGTGGTGGGCATTGCTCTGGCGGTAGCATCCCCGAATCTGCCAGACATCTCCGACCTTTCCGACTACCGGCCGATTTTGCCTCTGCGCGTATTTTCGGCCGAAGGTGTGCTCATTGGCGAGTTTGGCGAAGAACGCCGCAACCTGACACGCCTGAAGGACATACCCAAGGTAATGACCGATGCGGTGCTGGCAATTGAAGATACCCGGTTCTACGAACACGGCGGTGTCGACTACAAGGGTATGTTACGTGCTGCGTTGGCAAACTTGGGCAATTTCAAGAGCCAGGGCGCCTCCACCATCACCATGCAGGTGGCACGTAACGTGTATTTGTCGTCCGAGAAAACCTATACCCGCAAGATCTACGAAATTCTTCTGACCTTCAAGCTGGAACACATGCTTACCAAGGACCAGATTCTCGAGATTTACATGAACCAGATATTCCTTGGGCAAAAGTCCTATGGTTTTGCGGCTGCCAGTGAAGCCTATTTTGACAAGCCGCTGAAAAACATTACGGTCGCCGAGGCCGCCATGCTGGCGGGCCTTCCCAAAGCGCCGGGCACCAACAACCCGATCAGAAATCCAAAACGGGCGCGCAATCGGCAACTCTACATCATCGACCGCATGCAGGAGAACGGCTTTATCACGGCAGCGCAGGCCGAGACCGCGAAAAGCGAGCAGCTCAAGATCAAAACCGGCCCGGATGCCATGCGCGTGCATGCGGAATACGTGGCCGAGACGGTTCGCCAGCTCATGTATGCCCAGTACGGAAACGAAACCTATACCCGCGGACTCAACGTCTACACCACCGTCAAGGCTGGCGACCAGGATGCGGCCTACAAGGCATTGCGGCGTGGAATAATGGACTTCGAGCGGCGCCAGATTTATCGCGGCCCGGAGAAGTTCATCGATTTGCCGACCAGCCAACAGGAAATAGACGAAGCCATCGACGACGCGCTCGACGAACACCCCGACAACGGCGACGTGATGTCGGCCGTGGTGCTGGAGGCCGACGCCAAGTCGATCAAGGCCATGCGTCAAAACGCCGAGGCGTTGGAAATTACCGGTGAAGGACTCAAGCCGGCCCAGTCGGGCTTGGCGGACAAAGCGCCGCCGAACATCAAGATTCGCCGCGGCGCCATTATTCGGGTTGCCAGGACAGCCAAAAATACCTGGGAAATAACCCAACTACCCGAAGTCGAAGGCGCGTTTGTGGCCATGGATCCACGCGACGGCGCCATCAAGGCCATGGTGGGCGGGTTCGATTACGAAAAAAACAAGTTCAACCATGTGACCCAGGCGTGGCGCCAACCCGGCTCAAGCTTCAAGCCTTTTATTTATTCAGCGGCCCTGGAAAAGGGTTTCACACCAGCGACCGTCATCAACGACTCTCCGCTTTTTTTTGATGCGGGCGTGACCGGAGGGCAGCCATGGGAGCCCAAAAACTATGATGGGAAATTTGAGGGCCCCATGACCATGCGCAACGGGCTGGCGAAGTCAAAAAACATGATCTCGATACGGATTCTGCAGGCCATCGGGCCGCAGTACGCGCGTGAATGGATCACGCGGTTCGGCTTTGACGAAGACAAGCATCTGCCCTACCTGACCATGGCACTCGGAGCGGGGTCCGTGACGCCGATGCAAATGGCTACCGCCTATTCGGTTTTTGCGAACGGCGGCTACCGTGTCAACCCCTGGCTGATCAGCAAGGTTACCGAGCAAAAAGGCAAGACCCTGACGGAGACCAAACCATCCGCTCCGGACGACTCGGTACGTGCCATTGACGCACGCAACGCGTTCATCATGAACAGCCTGCTGCAGGAAGTCACGCGCTCCGGCACCGCGGCCAAGGCGCAAGCCACACTCAAGCGCACCGACCTGTTCGGCAAGACCGGGACCACCAACGACTCGATGGACGCATGGTTCGCCGGCTTCCACCCCACCTTGGCAGCAGTGACCTGGATTGGATATGACACCCCGCGAAAGATGGGTAGCAATGAGACTGGGGGTGGATTAAGCCTGCCGGTCTGGATCAGTTACATGGAGCACGCTCTCAAAGGCGTGCCGGTCACCCAGTACGCAGCCCCCGAAGGCGTTGTCAACTCAGGCGGTGAATGGTTCTACGACGAATATGCCCGCGGTGCCGGCATCTCCAGTCTGGGACTCGATGACAAGACCGGCACCGCCGGCGCAAGCCCCGAAACCCAGGTGCTACCACCCGTGGATGAGCGGCGCAAGATTCTCGATTTGTTCCGCAACTGACACGCGCTCAACCACCAAAAACCAGCGAGCACCCGGCCTGTGCGCTGGCATCGCGGGACAGATTGGCAAAAAATTCGCCCTGACCTTTGGTATCCTGCCAGTGCACGCCGTCGAATTTGTAGTGGTACCCGCCGGACCGTGACGCGAGCCAGATTTCATGCAAGGGCTTTTGCAGATTGACCACAATCTGGCTGCTGTTGGAGAACACCAGCGTAACCATGCCACCCGTACGCTGGTTGTCTATGTCCGCATCGGTCTGCTCGTTGATCTGGTCACAACGCGCTTCAATCATCTTGAGGACAGACTCGGCACAGTCCATGAAATCAGGGTCGGTCATTACAATTTCACCATGTTGCGGATTAACCAAATTCTAGTCAGTGCGATTGTCCTTGTTGGCTGCGCGGCGGGGCTGGCCGGCTGTGGTCAGAAGGGTGCGCTTTTGCTGCCGACCGAACCGGCGGCGGCCCAGCGCGCCACGCTGCCACAGACTTTGCGACCTTTCTTCGTCGCACCGCCTGCCGCCGCCGCGTCTGCGCCAACACCCACTCCAGCGGCTACTCCGTCACCCACGCAATGACTATCGCAAATCTTCCCGGCCAACCGCATATCGCTTACCGGGGCGAAGAACTGTTCGTCGAGCAGCTCTCCCTGGCTGAGCTTGCACGTCACTACGGGACACCGCTGTTCGTCTACTCCGAAGCCTCCATACTGGCGGCGTTGGCGGCCTACCAGCGCGGCCTTGCCGGACGCAGCGCCCACATCTGTTACGCCATGAAGGCCAACCCGGCACTGGGCGTGCTCCGGGTGCTGGCGGCGGCGGGCTGCGGCTTTGACATCGTGTCCGGCGGCGAACTCGAACGTGTAATAGCAGCCGGCGCGCAGCCCGCAAGCGTTATTTTCTCTGGCGTAGGAAAGACACGTGCCGAGATGCGCCGTGCGCTTGACGCCGGCATTGCATGTTTCAACGTGGAAAGCGAATCGGAGCTTGACGTACTCAATGAAGTGGCGCTCTCCGGCGGCAAGGTGGCCCCCATCAGCATCCGCGTCAACCCGAACGTCGACCCCAAGACCCATCCCTATATTTCGACCGGTCTCAAGGGGAACAAATTCGGCATCGCACATGAAGACACGCTGAGGGCGTACCAGCGCGCGGCCACCATGGCAGGCCTCAAGGTGGTCGGGATAGATTGCCATATCGGGTCGCAGATCACGCACGAGGCGCCTTACCTGGATGCCATGGACCGCATGCTGGACGTGGTTGAATCCATTGAGGCGGCTGGCATAAGGATTGAGCATCTGGATTTTGGTGGCGGTCTGGGTATCAACTACAACGGCGATCAACCACCGCAGGCGGATGCCTTGTGGCCTAAGCTGCTGGCGAAACTGGACGCACGAGGGTTCGGCGACCGCAAACTCATGATCGAACCGGGTCGCTCGCTGGTCGGCAACGCCGGCGTATGTGTTACCGAGGTGTTGTATCTCAAGCCGGGCGAGCAGAAGAACTTCTGCATCGTGGATGCCGCGATGAACGATTTGCCGAGACCGGCTATGTACCAGGCCTACCACCACATCGTGCCCTTGCGCCCGCGCGCGCAGGGCACCATGGCATGGGAAATTGTGGGCCCGGTGTGCGAAAGCGGCGACTGGATCGGCCACGAGCGCAGCCTCGCCTTGCACAGCGGCGATCTGCTGGCGGTGCTGTCCGCCGGCGCCTATTGCATGAGTATGGCCAGCAATTACAACTCGCGTGGCCGCGCCGCGGAAGTCCTGGTAAGCGGAACAAGCGCCCGCCTGATTCGGGAGCGGGAAACCATCGCCGACCAGTTGCGCTCCGAGCGCCTGGTGCTGGACAAAACGCCGTAAGCTCAGATTATTGCGGCCCGCGAGAGGCAAACTTGCGGCCACTGGCCTTGCCTTCAGCGCCTGCACGTGGGGACGCCGCATTCGGCTGCATGCGCGTTTGTTTCCATCTACGCACAATGCGCCAACCCAGCAACACACCAAGAATGGCAGCGTAGACAAATACTTCGGCAAAATTGTTCTTGCCCGAGCGCATCCAAAAAAAGTGGAGGATGCCAAGACACGCAATAACGTAGACCAGCTTGTGCAAAGCCTGCCAGCGCCTTGCGCCCATCGCCTTGACCATCCGGTTAAAGGATGTCAGCGCCAGCGGCGTCAGCAGAACGAAGGCCGTGAATCCAACCAGAATAAAGGGGCGCTTGGCGATGTCCTTTGCAATGTCCGATACATCGAATCCCATGTCAAACCAGCTGTAACTGAGCAGGTGCACAATCACGTAAAAATACATGAACAGCCCCAGCATGCGTCGAAAGCGGGCCAGTGCGGGGGTTTGCGTGAGCACACGCAACGGCGTGACCGCCAGCACGATACACAGAAAGCGCAAGGTCCAATCACCGGTGGAACGGATCAGCGCCTCGGCCGGGTTTGCACCCAACTGGTTTGCAAACGCCGCATACACAAGCCAAGCAAACGGCAGCAGGGAAGCGGCAAACAAAACCGGCTTTGCGGCCGGACCGAGCAGGATTTTCTTGTTCAGAAGTTCTTCTTCAGGTCCAAACCAGCGTACATCTGCCCGACCTGAGGCTCGTAACCGTTAAACATCAAGGTCTTGCGTTTTTTCGCAAGCAAACCGTCCTCGCCGATCCGTCGTTCCGTAGCCTGGCTCCAGCGCGGATGGTCCACATCCGGATTTACGTTCGAAAAAAAGCCGTATTCGTTGGCGGCCGCCTTGTTCCATGCGGTCCCGGGCTGCTTGTCGGTAAAACGGATTTTCACCAGGCTCTTGCCGCTCTTGAACCCGTATTTCCAGGGCACGACCAGGCGCACCGGCGCACCACTCTGGTTGGGCAACACCTCCCCGTACATACCAAACGACAACAAGGTCAGCGGATGCATCGCTTCATCCATGCGCAGGCCTTCGACATACGGCCAGTCCAGCACCCTGGAACCAACAAAGGGCATTGTTTTTGGATCGGCCAGCGTGACGAACTCCACGTATTTCGCACTGCCGAGCGGCTCCACCTTTTTGATCAGTTCAGACAGAGAATACCCAACCCATGGAATCACCATGGACCAGCCCTCCACGCAACGCAAACGGTAGACGCGCTCTTCCTGTGCGCTGAGCTTGAGCAAATCTTCCAGCGCATACTTGGCCGGTTTCTTGACCATGCCTTCCACCTCGACGACCCAGGGCGTAGTCTTCAGGGTGTGGGCGTTTTTCCCCGGGTCCGCTTTGTCGGTGCCAAATTCGTAGTAGTTGTTATAGGAAGTAGCGTCCTTGTAATCGGTCACTTTTTCCATAGTCATTGCACCGGCTACGCCCGATTTAGCGCCAGGCAACGCTGCAAGCTTGCCCGGCCGCGCCGTCTGCGCAAGCGCATGGCGCGACGCCCAGGATGCCATGGCCACACCAGCCGCGCCGCCCGCGATCTGCTTGATCAGATCCCGGCGACTCTGGTAGATACGCTGCGGGGTAATTTCACTGGGGCAGGGATGGCTGAAACCGTCCCGGTGGGTGTTGATGATCATGGAACCGTCCTTCTGTAAGCAGAGGTCGTCAGAACAGCCTGATCCTTACAAAGTTCCTGAAATCGCTTAACGCAATCCGGCAATGTAATCGGCAACCGCCTTGATCTCGCGGTCATTCAACTTTGCCGCCACCTGGGTCATGGGCAGGCTGTTCAGGCGCACGCCCTCGCGAAACGCCGTGAGCTGCGCCACGCTGTAATCCGCATGCTGGCCACCGAGCCGCGGGTACTGGGCCGGAATGCCTGCGCCATTGGGGCTATGGCAACCAGCACAGGCTGCCACATGCCGATCCGCAATGCCGCCACGGTAAATGCGTTCACCCATGGCCACCAAATCCTTGTCCTTGGCGAAGCCGGCCTTCGCCTGTTTGCTGGTCACCCAGTAGGCGATGTTCCTCATATCGTCGTCGGACAAGGTGGAAGCCATGCCTTTCATCACGGCGTTATTGCGTTTGCCCGACTTGAACTCCTGCAGTTGCTTGACCAGGTATTGGGGGTGTTGCCCGGCCAGTTTCGGGTTCTCGGGGGTACCGGAATTGCCGTCCGCGCCATGGCAGGCCGCGCACACCGCCGTGAATCCGGCTTCGCCCTTGGCCAGATCGGGCTTCGCCACTTTCACGGCCTCGGCCTTGGCGGCACCCGCTTCATGCGCGGCGGCGGGTTTCTTGTCCTCTGCAAAAACACACAGGGCGGTAGCGGCCAAAACGGTGGCCAGCGTCAGGTGAGCAATCAGCTTCATGGGGATCAGGTTGGGGTGGGCAAAACAGCATGATTCTACAATGCGAGCTGCGGCTCCTCCTCCAAAACAATGACTACCAACCCTAAGCCACGACAAGCCGCAGCGAAGAAATCCGACGTGGCACCCAGCACGGCGGCCGCCATTGCTTCCGGCTGGCTGCACACCGCACGGTTTCTGACATCGGCTCCAGAGTTGCATTTTCTGCCAATGATCGAGGAGCCGGAGATTGCTTTCGTGGGCCGCTCCAATGCCGGCAAATCCACCTGCATCAACATCCTGGCGCAGCAAAAGCAGCTTGCGTTCGCTTCGCGCAAGCCGGGCCGCACACAACATATCAACCTGTTTTCACTTGGCAAGCAGGGCACAACCGATGCCGTGCTGGCCGATCTGCCGGGTTACGGTTATGCCGCGGTGCCCCGGCAGGACAAGATCCGCTGGCAACAGGTCATGGCCAATTACCTCGTGACACGCAAGAACCTCAGCGGCATCGTTCTGCTGTGCGATCCGCGCCTTGGCCTGACCGATCTCGACGAAATCCTGCTCGACGTCATACGCCCCCGGGTGGAGCAGGGCATGAATTTCCTGATCGTCCTGACCAAGGCCGACAAACTGACGCGCAGCGAAGCCACCAAGGCATTGTCGATTGCGAAGCTACAGGCCGGTGGTGGCCAGGCCATGCTGTTTTCGGCGCCCAAGCGCCAGGGCATACACGAGGTGTCGCAACTGTTGTGGCAATGGGCGCACCCGGCGACTGAGCCGCTCAATACACCGAGTCAAGCCCCGCCGGCCGCACCTTGAAACGCTTGTGCACCCAGTAGTACTGGTTCGGCATCGCGTCAATGTAGGTTTGCAGGCACCGGTTCATGTATTCGGCGTCGGCCACCAGGTCATCGGTAGGAAAGTTTTTCCAGGCCGGCTTGATGAGCACTTCGTAGCCAGAACGTGTCATTGCGGTCACGACCGGTACGACCTTGGCCCGGCCCAGCCTGGCAAAACGCGACAGCGATGTCAGCGTCGCGGTCGGCACTCCGTAAAATGGCACAAACACCGACTCCTGGCGTGTGATGTTCATGTCCGGCAGCAGGTACAACGGCTGGCCCGAGCGTAACGCGGCAATGATCGGTTTCAGGCCATCGTCGCGGCCGAATAGCCGAGGGTTGCCGAAGCGTTTTCGTCCCGCGAGAATCCATGCGTCCACCGTCTTGTCCACCTGGCTGGAATAGATAGTGGTGAACTGGCGCGGTAGCTGCTCCGTAAGGGCCGTCCAGCCCGCGTCCAGCCCAAAAAAATGGGGGGCAAAAATGACAGTGGGCTGGGTACCCCGGATCTCGTCCAAAGCGCCGCGCAATTGAAGCCGACGGTGCAAAACCCGGCGCGAACCATGCCACAGCCAGCCCCGATCCAGCCAGGCCTGCGCAAAATGCACAAAAGTCTGCATGGCCATCGTCCGCACACCGGTGGGAGAAAGCTGTGGAAAACACAACTTCAGGTTCACCCAGACCACTCGGCGACGCGACGAGGCCAACGCATAAAGAATCCATCCTAGCAAGCAGCCAAGCGCGCGAACCCAGGCCAGCGGCAGGTACGCCAGTACCTGCATCACGACAATTCCGATCTGGCTCACCATGGGCCCCGCTCCCGCGTCACTGCTCGCGGCGCGGTTGCTTGTACCGCGCGTAACCCCACAGGTACTGGCCCGGACATTCGCGGATCAGCCGCTCCATGCCCTGATTGACCTGCAATACGGCGGCATCGAGGTCGTCCGCCAGCGCCTGATGCAGTTCGCGGAAATGCAAGCGGAAGCCACGCCCTGCCGCCAGGCGCTCTCCCCATAACAACAAAACGGTGGCCCCGGTCTGCTGGGCAAGCCGGGCCGACAAGGTCATGGTGTAGGCATCGCAGCCAAAAAACGGCGACCACAGTCCCATGCCTTCGGGCGGCACCTGGTCGGGCAGCAAGCCAACTGCGTTTCCGTTGCGCAGGGCGCGCATCATCTGGCGCACGCCGGCAAGCGTGGTGGGCGCCGTCTTCAATCCCGGGCGATCCCGAGCCTGCGCCATCAGGCCGGATAACCAGGCCTGCCGGGCCGGCCGGTACAGCACCGTCAAGGACCCAAAACGCTCGCCGTAACGCTGCGCCAGACCCTGGGCGGTAATTTCGAAACAGCCCAGATGCGGCGTCAGGAAAACCACCCCCTTGCCGGCCGCATAGGCGCGGTCTACACAGGCATCGTTGTCCCACTGGAGGGGTACGGGTGCTCCCATCCAAAGCCGCGGCAACTCGGCGGCCATGCGCCCGGCGTTGTCCACGGCGCCACGTACCGCCGCGAAACGATACCCCGCCAGCGCGGCATTCGCTACGAAGCGCTGACGGTATCTGGCGGAGCACAAAAAAACCAACCAGCCCAGCACCGAGCCGGCTCCATGCAGCAGCCACAAGGGCAGCCTGGAGAGCAGTTTGAACAGGGTGGTCATGCGTCGGCTAAAATCTGGTCGTCGCTGAGTTATGGAACTACTTGCAGGGCGACACGCACAACCGGTCGGCACACATAGGCGGCCATTGTGCCTTGTGAATCTGCTAAAGCGTTCGCCAAAGCACCACCGCCCAGGCAACGCGATCCCAAGTGTTGTTGATAAAGCATGGAGTAAATATGGCGAACGATTTTCTTTTCACTTCCGAATCCGTTTCCGAAGGTCACCCCGACAAAGTGTCGGACCAGATCTCGGACGCGATCCTCGACGCAATTTTCAAACAGGACCCGAAGTCACGCGTGGCTGCCGAAACCCTGTGCAACACCGGCCTCGTGGTGCTGGCGGGGGAGATCACGACCAACGCCCACGTGGACTACATCCAGGTCGCGCGCGACACGATCAAACGCATCGGTTACGACAACACCGAATACGGCATCGACTACAAGGGCTGTGCCGTTCTGGTGGCCTATGACAAACAAAGCAACGACATTGCGCAAGGCGTGGACCACGCCAGCGATGACCACCTCAATACCGGTGCCGGCGACCAGGGCCTGATGTTCGGTTATGCCTGCAACGAGACCCCCGAATTGATGCCGGCACCGATCTACTACGCACACCGTCTGGTCGAGCGCCAGTCGCAGCTGCGCAAGGATGGCCGGCTGCCCTTCCTGCGGCCGGATGCCAAGAGCCAGGTCACCATGCGTTACGTTGACGGCAAGCCGCACGGCATCGACACCGTCGTGTTGTCCAGCCAGCATGCCCCCGAGATGAGCGATGGCACGAAGATGAAGCCAGCTTTCATCGAGGCCGTGATCGAGGAAATCATCAAACCCGTGTTGCCCAAGGAATGGCTCAAGAACACGCGGTATCTGGTCAACCCCACCGGGCGTTTTGTCATCGGTGGTCCACAAGGCGATTGCGGCCTGACCGGGCGCAAGATCATCGTAGACACCTATGGCGGCGCCTGCCCCCACGGCGGCGGCGCGTTCAGCGGCAAGGATCCGACCAAAGTCGACCGGTCCGCTGCATACGCAGCGCGTTATGTGGCCAAGAACATTGTGGCGGCCGGCCTGGCCCGGCAATGCCAGATCCAGGTGGCCTATGCGATCGGTGTGGCCAAACCGATGAATGTGACCATCTACACCGAAGGCACGGGCGTGATTTCGGATGAAAAACTGGCGCAACTGGTCAGCGAACATTTCGACCTGCGGCCCAAGGGCATCATCCAGATGCTGGACTTGCTGCGCCCGATCTACGAAAAAACCGCCGCCTACGGCCACTTCGGCCGCGAAGAGCCCGAGTTTTCCTGGGAGAGGACGGATAAAGCACAAGCGCTGCGGAACGCAGCAGGGCTGTAAGCCCATTGGCGCAAAGCGCCCTTGTGCTTTGGAGTCCGCTCATATCGCGTAGCGATGTGAGCGGGCACCACAAGGCTGCCGCGCTGCGTGCAGCGGCCGGGCTTTAGCCCGGCAAGCGCGAAGCGCTTCGGCAGCCTTGCGGCGAGGCTAACTTCGCGAATGCGAAGTTAAGGCCGAAGGCCGGCCGGAGTCACAAAGCCCAGGCGCTGTGCACCGCTGCCGGGCTTTAGCCGGAGGGCCCGCGCGCCGCCAATGCTGGGTTCTATTCGCCCGCCACACGCAACCAGCGCTGCATGGCCCAGCCTCCCGCCACAATCAGCAGGACGGTCAGCCCCGCCAAGGCAAAGGTCAGCGGTGTGGGTTGTTTCAATGCAGCGGTAATCTGCTCCACAAACACCGTCATCGCCAGGGCACCCGGGGTGGTGCCGATAAGGGTTCCCAGCAGCAGGTCGCGCAGGCGGATATGGCTTGCACCGGCAACCATGTTGACAACCGCAAACGGCGCCACCGGTACCATGCGCAGCAAAATCACGGCCACCAAACCACGGCTGGCCAGGCGCCGGCTGAGCCGGTTGACACGCTCCCCCGCGAGACGTTGCACTACTTCGCGTCCAAGCGCAAGGCCGATTCCATAACTCACGGCAGCACTTGCCAGCGCGGCGGTCATGGCGCACGCAAAACCGGGCAAGGGACCAAAGGCCACCAACGCCACCAGTGTCAGAAACACCAGCGGCACCGCCACCGTGAGTGCCAGCGCAAACCCGCACACGGCGGCCACGGGCCCAAACGCCCGCCCGAGGCGCTGCAGGCTTGCCACTACCAGGTCCAGGTCCAGCCAGGCCCGCATCGGAGACCAACTCCAGGCCACGGCCAAGCCCACCAGAGCGAGCAACACGAACGCCAATGCAAACAGCCGGCCGCGCAGGGAATGGTGCCGTGGGGGCCAGGACATCGCGCAGCGGCCTATTCAGCGCCTCGCACAATGCCGGCCAGCAATGCAGCCAGTTCGCCAACGTTGCGCGACTCGAAGATAGAACCGTGCAGGCCGGCAATCTGGCGTTCCGACAAGTTGTTCCCCATCAACTTGCGCCAGGCGCCAAACAGCGCACGGTCCCAGCGCGAGAGCCCCGACGTTTTGATCAGAATCGTGGGGCCGGGGAACGCTGCGACACGGTAACCACTCATCGCCATGACCTGGGCCACCAGACCGGGATCATTGAACATGGCGCCCAGGCGCCGGCCATTGATGCTCAAGTCCTGAATACGCAGGTTGCGCACCAGCCATCCAAACACCCGCCAGTAGAACGTGCCGCCCCACACCGCTTTCGGGTACACCGTATCGATCAGGATCAGGCCAGGCACCGGCACGCCGCGTTGCCTGAGCAACCGTGCCGTCTCGAGCGCCGCGATCCCGCCAACCGAAAAGCCGGCGATAAAGCCCGGCATCGCGCCCTGCGCCTGGATACTGTCGGCGTACAGCGCGGCCAGGTCGGCAATACGCTTCACCGGCCGCTCCATAGGTGGCTGCAGCATGCGCAAATCGCAAATGCCCGTCATGGCCTGCGCCAATGTCTGAAACCGCATCAGGTCTCCATGGCCGGACGCGGCGAGGTAGAGCGGAACCGGCGACACCACGGGCCCGAAGTCGACCATCAACCCGGGCTGCCTGACTTCCGCCTCCAGCGCCTGCACCAGACGCTCAACGGTGGGATGCTCAGTCAGCAAGTACAGCGGAATCTTTCGACCCAGCAAAGCTTCGGCGCCGGCAAGAATACTCACGGCGGCAAGCGAGTCCCCGCCCACATCGAAAAAGTTGTCGTGCACTGAAAGCGGCCGGTGCTCCAGCACGTCTTCCCACAATGTTATGAAGTCACGCTCAAGTCTGTTGCCCGGCCCACGCGCCAGCGGTCTCGGCAACGCGTCAGCTATTTCGGGCAAGGCGTCGTAGTCGATCTTGCCTGCGCTCCCGGTCGCGAGGCTTGCGAAAACGCCGATGGCGGAGGGAACCATGTAGTCGGGTAGCCGCACGCGCAGCACACGCTGCAGACTGTCCGGGTCGTGGCCACCGGTGGCGGCCACCCAAGCGTGAATCAAGGGCCGCCCCTGGCGCTGGACCAACTTGGCTGCGGCCTGGGTGACGCCTTCAACGGCCAACAAAGCCGCCTCGATCTCACCGAGCTCGATGCGGTAGCCGCGCAGCTTGATCTGCCGGTCCACCCGGCCCTGGAAATGCAGCTGACCGTCCCGCCCGAGCCAGCCTCGGTCGCCACTGCGGTACATCCGGGCGCCGGCCTGAAACGGGTCATCGACAAAAACCTCGCGCGTCAGTTCGTGCTGGTTGACGTAGCCACGCGCGAGCCCGCCACCACCAATATAAATCTCGCCCGCGACACCGAACGGCAAGGGCCGCAACTGGGCGTCCAACACGTAAATTCGCGTGTCGTCAATCGGCGATCCGACCGGCAGCGCCTCCGCGGACAAGGATTCGGTACATTCCCATGCCGTGGCAAAAATGCAGGCCTCGGTCGGGCCATACACATTGAAAAGGCGCGCTTTTGTGCCCTTCAGGTAGCGTTGCGCCAACTCGGGCGAGAGCACTTCGCCGCCGCAGCATGCAACGCGCAGTTTCAAGTCGGGCCGGTTTTGCGCGGCATCCAGAAAATTACCCAATGTGGACGGAACAAACGCCATGATCGTGACGGCAAGCCGGATCGCGAACTCCGCAACCGACGCCGGATGCAATCGCCCGGCCGGCGCCAGGGCGATGCTTGCCCCATGTACCAGCGGCAGGCAAAGCTCGATCAGGGACGGATCAAACGTCGCCTGGGTGGCCAACGCGGAGCGGTCGCTGGCAGTCACGCCATACGCACGCGACAACCAGGCCAGCCGCCGCGACAGGGCCGCGTGTTCGACCATCACGCCCTTGGGGCGTCCGGTCGATCCGGAGGTGAACAACACGTAGGCCAGGTCACCCGCCGCTGGGGTCACGGCAGGCCCGGACGCGCGCCCGGCGTCTGGTGCCTGGTTCCAGTTCGTAACCACCGTGCGGGTATGCAAATACGCCAGCCGTTCCCAGCGGTCTTCCTGAATCAGCAAAGCGGCAGCGGCGCTTTCTTCAAGAATTGCAGCCAATCGGGCCACTGGAGCGTCCGGGTCCAGCGGTAGAAAAGCCGCACCGGCCTTCGCAATCGCAAGCACGGACACCACCATGTCCGGGGAACGTTCAATGGCCACGGCGACAATACTGCCGCGTGTGACACCGAGGGCCACCAGGCGATGGGCCAACTGGTTGGCACACTGGTTCAGCGCCAGGTAGTCCATCCGGCCACCATCCCAGACCAGGCTGGTGGCCTGGGGCTGCAAGGCGGCATGGCGCTCGAACAGCGCAATAAAGGGTTGCGTAACATCGTGGCACACGATGCTCTCGTGCCGGGTAACCAGCAGCTCGCGGCGCTCTTGCGGGGGCACGATAGCCAGTTCCCGCACCAGCGCACCGGGCTCGAAAGCCAGCGCCTGGGTGATGTGCCACAGACGAAGGCCAAGAAGCCCCACCTCGTCGTCCGGGAAACACGCGCTGCTGGCCTCCAGCGCCAGTTCCAGATCCTGCCCGGCATGAAATTCGCATACCGTCACACCGAGCGGGTAACGCGAGACACCCGAAAACAACTGGCGTGAGCCGGCCCGCCGGGCAGCTCCGAACGACACCTCATGGTCCTGCTGCTCAAACGACAGCAGTACGTCAAACAGGCCGTCGCGGCCACTGCGTACCACCTCCATCGCGCGCCCTAATTCGCTCAAGGGATAGCGGGGGTGGCGCAGTGCGCCACGCATGGCGGCCACGACCGAGGCGACCAGCAAGCCCGCCGTCATGGCAGGAGTGACTTCGATATTGAGCACCAGCACGCCTACGAACATGCCAGGCGTCTGCCGGTAACGCCTTCCACCGCGGTTGAGCGTGGGGACACCGACCAGCACGTTCTCCTGATTGCTCACGCGGGAAAAATAAAGCACCAGCGCAGCCAGGAAGAAGTTGAAGGGCGTCATGCCTTGCGCCGCCACGTGGTTCACCATACGGTCATAGTCGGCCCGCGCGATGGGTTGCACCGACATTCGCGCAGGCGCCACACCGTGCCGGCGCGAATCACCGTAGCGCCGCGTTATCACCGGGGGTGGCAACGTGAGTATGTGGGCGCGCCAATAGGCGGCATCGCGCAGGAAGGCGTCGGAGGCCGCGTAGGCATTGGACTCTTCGATGAATTGCCGGTAACTCGGGGCTTCGCCCAACACCAGGGTTCCACCGGGCTCGAGCATGTTGTAAATTTCGCTCCAGCGCTTCATGGTCAGGGTCGTACCCCATCCATCCATCACCAGATGGTGGAACTGCATCACGATGCCGTTCCACTGATCGTGTGCGCGCAGCAACGCAAAGCGCCACGGAGGGCTGCCGTCGAACTTGAACGGGTGGACCAGTTGCTCCTGCCACCAGGCAATCAGCGCCTGCTCGGGATCAGGTGCAGCGCTGATGTCCACCACCTCAAGCACCGGATCGAGCCGCTCCAGCAGCCTTTGGCGGCCGTCCGGCATCGGTGCCAGACGCAAGGCGTCGTTTTCTTCCACCAGCAGGACCAGCGCCTGTTTGAAACGGGCCAGGTCAAACGGGCCAGACGCGAAACCGCAACCTCCAATGATCAGGTGCGCGCTGTCCGGCCACGCACACTGGTCACGCCAGATCTCCCGCTGGCTGAGCGAAAGCGGCAGCGTGACATAACTCAAGGAAGAGGCGTTTGCTGCTGCCATTGTTCGATTTCCTTCATCGCGTACCGGTAACCCACTTCGGCAATTTCGGCGCCATGCCGATAGGCCATCAAGGGGAATGCCGCCACCGGCGGTTCCATGTAGTGGTCCGACTGCGCAATGGTCCGCCCGCGCTGGTTCAGGCCGCCAATATGGCCAGCCCGGTACAGGATGTCGCCAATACCCGGCGACGAAGGCACGCCGCGCTGGAAGTAGCCCTTGATGGTGCGCCAGGCGGACAGCCGGGACATCGACGGATCAACACCCATGTAGTCCTGCACATCCACGTCGATGGCAATGATGGTCCCGTTGCCGCGCCGCTTCTCCAGTGGAGTACCCAGGCGCACCCGCATCGCGCCGACCGGAACGTTCTCGAGGATCGCGCCGTCCACCAGCAGGTCGCCCTTGAACACCACCGGCGGAAAGAGACCCACCGGCGAATTGCTGGCCAGTACCGCGCGCCACAAGGGGCCGCTGTCCTGCACCGTGGTGCAGGCCCGGCTCAGGTTGCAGGCGGCCGCGAAAAAAGGACGCCACAAGGCATCCACCAGGCGGTCGCCAAACATCTTTTGCAGGTCGCGCTGCACGCGTTTACCCGACACGATGGAAATGACCGGAATGGTCGGGCGTTCTCCGCCCAGCGCGAAACGCATTGTCCGCTGACAGATTTCGTCCAGCGGCACGCCGCAGGCATACTGCGCGCCGATCAGGGCGCCCATGCTGTTGCCTCCCACCAGGTCAATCACCATGCCGGACTGTTCCAGCGCTCGCAGAACACCCAGGTGCGCGAAACCGCGCGCTCCGCCGCCTCCGAGCACCACACCCACGGCGGTGCCGGTCAGGAACCGCGCCAGACGCGCATAGTCTCCTTTGTTCTGCTGGCGGATCGGGTAAATGCGCTCAAATTCCCGGCCTTCGCGCCAGCGCCCCGGCTCGGTGGGATCCGCCGTGTTCTCCGGGTGCAGCAGCACCAGGTGCTTGCGTTTCATCGTGAAGCCGGGTTCTTCACTCAGGTTGTGTTCAAGCTCGCCTACTTTTTCCGAGCCGTGCGAATCGGCCACGAAAATTACCTGGTCAGCCTGGCGAAACGCGCGCCGGGTCCAGGACGAGGAACTGCCATCGGCTTCATAGACCAGAAAGTCAAACTGCTCTTCCAGTTCGTCGTAGCGGTCTCTTCCGCGCCACCCGGCCGTGGCGTCCGGGTCCAGGGTTCGCTCCGCTTCTGGAGAGACATGGTGCGCGCGCCCGAGCTGCGCGAACGCCTTGGTCAGACCGGCGGCCACCTCGCTGGAACGTGCCCTCGGCGCCATCGGCACCACCACGAATATCTGCGCATGGCGGCGCTCCACCACCTGCGACGAGTGGCGCAAATGGTTGTAGATTGCCTGCGCAAACACGCGGTTCAGCGCCAACGGATGCAGCGTGATCACTTTCTCGAAATCCGCCCGGCTCAGCATCGCAATGGTCGAGTCGCGCAATGCGGTAATGTCGGCCGAACGCGGCTGCTGCAGTATCAGCCCGGCCTCTCCCACGGTTTCTCCAGGGCGAATTTCGTTGTAGAGCTGCAATGCGCCGGCCCTGTCGCGGCGCGAAACCCGCAGCCTGCCGCTGATCAGGAAAAACATGGTGTTGGCCAGGTCTCCTTCGCGGTATACGATGTTGCCGCCAGGCACGAACTGGACATCGAGCACCGCGCCCAAATCCTGCAATACGCGCTCATCAAGACCGCCGAACGCTCCACTGGCGCGCAAAACCTCCAGTACAC
This sequence comes from Betaproteobacteria bacterium, assembly GCA_031367285.1. GTDB lineage: Bacteria > Pseudomonadota > Gammaproteobacteria > Burkholderiales > Burkholderiaceae_C > CAISIP01. The sequence continues at coordinate 25,452 of JANLPN010000203.1, forward strand.
GCTCGTCAGGTATCTTGGCTTCGGACATTGCCTGAGTCTACAGTGGCGACAGCGGGGCGAGGCTTTGCCACAGGGGCGCGAGCCGCCGCGCGTCGGCCGAGTCCAGACCAGCCGCCTGCCACACGCAGTTGCGCTCCATGACTGACAGGCGGTAGCGCAACTCCTCGTCAGCCATCCGCACCTCCTGCGCATCGACGCCTTGTGCCGACGCGCCCACCCACAGGCCCATCTCGTTCCACCCCGCGCGCAGGCGGTCCAGCAGATGCACCGCGCGCTGCGCAACGTCGCGTACCGCGGTCGCCGGACCGGACGCCAACAGCACGGCCTGCTCACGGGCCCTGTCCATGCGCCGGCCGGATCGGGCCAGCCCTTCCCAGGCCTGAGCGACCGGCACGCCGTCGTCCAGGCGATGCTGCCCTCGCCCGGTGATGGCGGCGCTGGCCACCATGCCCACCCACTGGCCTTCGTATTCGCCCGGCACCACGCGCAGCGCGAAACTGGCGCGCGCCAACGGCACCTCTGGCGCACTCAGGATTCCCAGCGTCGTTTCGACCACGCTTGCGATGCGCCCGAGCCGGGACAAGCCGGCGCCGGATCGCATCTGAGCGTACCCGCTACCGTCGAGCCGTTCATGGTGTTCGCCGATGGCCCGGCACAGTAGCTGGGGATACAAGGGCAAGCCAGACAGCAGCAACTCGCCCAGATGCGGATGTGTCACCAGGCTGCGGTAGTGCGAGAGATCAGCGCCTCGCCCATCGCCGCGCAGATCCGGCTCCAGGTACAAATCGCCGATGTCGTGCAGCAGACCGCAAGCCATGGCCAGACGCAGCTCACCCGGATTGTCGCCGGCACGGGCCGCCATGGCACCGGCAAGCGCCATGGCCTGGACGGCGTGGTCAAAGGCCCGGGGCGCCGTGGTCTGCAATGCAGTCAGCAGGAACTGGGCCACCGGGTCCAGCGGCAAACTGGCGATTTGCGCATCCACGGCCGCGGCCCAAGGGCGCATCAGGGATGCCAGAACGTGGCCGGAGTCAAGCAGGGCGGCAAATGCCAGGCGCAACCGCGCCCGGTCAACGCCGGCCTCGAACCGCAAACTCACCTCCAGCGGTACACGCAGCCTGCAGCCCAGCAACCGTTCACGCACTACCTCGGTGACGGGTTTGTTGCGCGCCAGCAGCTTGATCCCGCGCTGGTCGAAAATGTCACGCGAAGCGAGCACCGAATGCTCCTTGGCGGCGCACAGAACCGTTTTCAGCATCTGCGCGTTGACTTCGTTCAGACGGTCTATTTCCCGCGCATCTTTTTCCGCATCTTTTTCCACATCACTTCCCAAGTCTCCTGGTGCACCGACCGCGCCCAACAGCCAGTTTAACCAACGCCCCGGCGTCGGCCGGACGCCCCGCCCGGTAACATCACACCTCCCATTAGCCAAGCAAGACGCCCATGCCACAACAACGCCCCAATATCCTGTTCATCATGACCGACCAGATGGCCGCACCCCTGCTGCCGATCCATGGCGGCACAGCCCCGATAAAGATGCCGCACCTGGCCCGCCTGGCGGCCGGCGGCGTGGTGTTCGACTCCGCCTACTGCAACAGCCCCTTGTGCGCGCCCTCGCGCTTCAGCCTGGTGAGCGGCCAGCTGCCCTCAAAAATCGGCGCCTACGACAATGCGGCGGATTTTTCCGCCGAAGTGCCCACCTACGCGCACTACCTGCGCCGCCTGGGTTACCGCACCGCCCTGTCGGGCAAGATGCATTTCTGCGGGCCCGACCAATTGCACGGGTACGAAGAACGCCTGACCAGCGACATCTACCCGGCCGACTATGGCTGGGCCGTCAACTGGGACGAGCCGGATGTGCGCCCGAGCTGGTTCCACAACATGTCCTCGGTGCTGCAAGCCGGCACCTGCGTGCGCACCAATCAGCTCGACTTCGACGAAGAGGTGGTCCACCAAGCCAACCAGTACCTGTTCGACCATGTGCGCAACACCCCGGGACAGCCGTTTTGCCTGACCGTGTCGATGACGCATCCGCACGACCCCTACGCCATTCCCGAAGAGTTCTGGAACCTGTACAGCGACGACGAAATCCCGATGCCACGCGTCCACATCGCGCAGGACCGCCAGGATCCGCACTCGCAGCGCCTGCTCAAGGTGATGGACTTGTGGGGACAGGCCATGCCTGTCGAGGCCATCCGGAGGGCGCGGCGCGCCTATTTCGGCGCCTGCAGCTACATCGACGCCAACATCGGCAAGCTGGTCAAGACGCTGGATGCCTGTGGCCTGAGCGATAACACCGTGGTTGTTTTTTCCGGCGACCATGGCGACATGCTGGGTGAACGCGGCCTCTGGTACAAGATGCACTGGTTCGAGGGTGCCGCGCGGGTGCCCATGGTGATCCATGCGCCGGGGCGTTTTGCCGCGCGCAAGGTGGCGCAGTCGGTATCCACAATCGACCTGTTGCCCACCTTTGTGGAACTGGCTGGCGGCAGCATGGATGCCTCGCTGGCGATGGATGGACGCTCCTTGCTGCCGCACCTGCGGGGTGAGCCCGGGCATGACGAAGCCATAGGCGAATATATGGCCGAAGGCACCAATACGCCCCTGGTCATGATCCGGCGCGGCCGCTACAAGTTCATCCATTCGAGCCGCGACCCGGCCCTGCTGTTCGACCTGCAGGCCGACCCGGATGAACTGGACAACCTGGCCAACGCACCACAACACCAAGCCTTGCTGACGTCGTTCACTGAGGAAGTTGCCACACGCTGGGACCTACCGGCCGTCCATGCGCAGGTACTTGCCAGCCAGCGTCGGCGGCGTTTTGTCTATGGCGCCCTGACCCAGGGCAAGCTGCATGCCTGGGACCACCAGCCCATGGTGGACGCCAGCCAGCAGTACATGCGCAACCATATTGATCTGGACGATCTGGAGCGCCGGGCGCGTTATCCGCGGCCCTGATTCTTTCTTCATCTGAAAACCGCCCGGAGCTTGCCCCTCAAACATCACCATGCCACCCGACTTGCACCACACCTGCCCCACACCGTTCGAAGCCGGAGACGGCAACCAGACCACCACGCTGGCGCAATGTATGGCGTTCTACGAAACGCTGGCGCGCAACTTTCCTGGCGTGTTGCGTTTGTTCCAGATCGGCGTCTCCAGCAATGGCGTGCCCCTGCACGCCGGGGTGGTGACTGCGGACGGCGTGTTTGACCGGGAGCAACTCAAGCGGGAAAAGCGGCCGGTATTTTTCAACAATAACGGCATCCATCCCGGCGAGCCGGAGGGTATCGATGGCTGCATGGCGCTGGTACGTGATTTTTGTACCCAGCCGCAGCGCCTGGCCGCTCTGGGCAACACCGTGTTCCTGTTTATTGCGGCGTACAACGTAGACGGCTGCCTGAACCGCGACAACACCTCGCGTGTGAACCAGGCCGGCCCCGAGTCCTTTGGTTTTCGTGCCAACGGCCTCAACCTGGACCTGAACCGCGACTTCCTGAAGTGCGACAGCCTGGAGGCGCAGGCCTTCAACCGCTTCTTCTGCGCCTGGGACCCGGACGTGATGGTGGATACCCATACCTCCAATGGTGCGGACTACCACTACACCATGACCCTGATCCACACCCAGACCGACAAGCTGGGCACCGGGCTCGGACGATTCCTGCGCGACACCATGCTGCCCGCCATCTATGGGCAGATGGAACAACGCGGCTGGCCGACTTGCCCGTACGTGAATTGCAGCAAGGAAACACCCGACCAGGGTATTGAGCTGTTTCTTGAAACGCCAAGGTTCTCCACCGGTTACGCCGCGCTGCACCACTGCATTGGTTTCATGCCAGAAACCCATATGCTCAAACCCTTTGCGGACCGTTATGCCGCCATGCGTGCGCTGGTGGAAACGGTGCTGGCCTTCACGGTCAGCCACGGCCCGCGGATCCAGACCTTGCGTCTTCAGGCGAGGACGGACGCCGCCACCAGAACCGAATGGCCCGTGTCGTGGCGCACGGACCGCACTCGCCCGTCCAGCTTCCGCTTCAAGGGTTTCAGGGCCGTCCACAGCCCAAGCCTGCTTGGCAACTACACGCGTCTGGCCTATGACCGCAACCAGCCCTGGGAGAACGACATTACGGTGTTTGACCGGTGCGTGGAAGATGTGGTGGTTGCCGCGCCCAGGGCCTACCTCATACCGCAGGCCTGGCGCGAAGTGGTGGAGCGTTTGCAGTGGAACCAGGTGCAGCTGGAGCGTATTGCGCTTGACCAAAGCCTGCAAGCCCGCAGCTACCGTATCCAGTCGTTCAGTCCACGTGGTGGCCCCTATGAAGGCCATATGTTCCACGACCGGATTGAGCTTGCCGCGCACAACGAGACCGTATTGGCCCGGTCCGGGGACTATGTGGTCCCCCTCAACCAGGCCAACGCCCGGTATGCCGTGGAAACGCTGGAACCCCAGGGGCACGACAGTTTTTTCCGCTGGGGGTTCTTCAACAGCGTGTTGGAGAAGAAGGAGGGGTTCTCAGACTATGTGTTCGAGGACACGGCGCTGGTCATGCTGCGTGACGAGCCGGGCCTGCGTGAAAAATTCGAGGCGTGGAAGATGGCACATCCCGAGTTGTTGTCCAACCAGAACGCCGTGCTGGGCTTTATTTTTCAGCATGGCCAGCGCTTCCGCGAGCCGTCATGGCAACGTTACCCGGTAGCGGCGCTGCTCTGAGGCGTAAGCCATTCGTTCGAATCGGCGTTGCTGGCGCGGTACCAGCGCAGGTCGAGGCGCGGCGTCTGAAGAATACCGTGCGGCTGTTGTCCATGGAGATACGGCTGCTGTAGTGTCCCGGCGGGCGGATGCCAGGCAATTTTCCGTCGCCCGGTTCAAAGAAAATCCCGGCTCAACGTGGACAGGCTTCCCAACAAAGGGGTCAGGTCCTGCAGGCGCCTGGCTATCAGATGGCGCACCTCGCCGCCGCTCTCCACGTCACGCTGCCATTGGCCATACACCGCGAGCAGGCGCGAGTTGAGCAAGGCGCCGCGCTGTTTCTCGCGCAGGCTTTTCCAGACGATGATGTTGACGCTGCCGGTCTCGTCTTCGAGCGTGACGAAGATCACGCCTTTGGCCGTTTGCGGCTGCTGGCGCGTGACCACGATGCCACAGGCACGCACCAGGCGGCCGTGGGGGGTATCGCGCAACTGGGCCGCGGTGAGCAGTTTCATCGTGGACAGCCGGCTACGCAGCAAGGCCACTGGGTGGGTACGCAGGGTCAACCCGGTGGCCGCGTAGTCGAACACCACTTCGGCGCCTTCGCTGGCGGCAGGCAATTCCAGCCGCTCCTCGTCTACCGGCACGGCTTTGAACAGACCAGGCGCAGGCTTGAGGGCCGAAGCCTCCCATACCTGCTGGCGCCGGTGGCCTGACAAGGCCATCAACGCGTCTGCGCTGGCCAGGGCCTTGAGATCACCCTGGTCGAGTCCGGCACGCAGGGCAAGGTCTTCGGTGCTGGTGAAAGGGGATTCGGCGCGTGTATCGGCAATGCGCCTGGCTGCCGCTTCTTTCAGTCCGGAAACCATACGCAGACCAAGACGTACAGCCGCCGTGTGTTCGACGCAGTAGCCGTTGGGCCCGAAACCTGGTGTCGCCTTGTCCAGTTGCTCCAGCGTGCAGTCCCAGTGGCTGTGCATGACATCCACCGCGCGGACTTCGACGCCGTGGCGCTTTGCGTCCTGCACCAGTTGCGACGGGCTGTAAAAACCCATGGGTTGGGAATTCAGCAAAGCGGCGAGAAAACAGGCAGGCTCATGGCGCTTGAGCCATGAACTCACATACACCAGCAGCGCAAAACTGGCGGCATGGCTCTCCGGGAAACCGTATTCGCCAAACCCCTCTATCTGGTGGAAGATGCGCTGCGCAAACTCTTCCGTGTAGCCATTCTTGACCATGCCATGCACCATGCGATCGTAGAACTTGTGCACGCCACCGGACCGTTTCCACGCCGCCATGGAACGGCGCAGCCGGTCGGCTTCGTCCGCCGTGAAGTCCGCGGCATCCATCGCGATCTGCATCACCTGTTCCTGGAAGATCGGCACGCCAAACGTGCGTGCGAGCGCCGGGCGCAAGCGGTCGTCCGACAGGCCTTCCCACGCGATGCCCCGCCTGTTTTCATCGCGCCGCTTGAGGTAGGGGTGCACCATGTCACCTTGTATCGGGCCGGGCCGCACGATCGCCACCTCGACCACCAGGTCGTAATAACACTCTGGCCGCAAACGCGGCAACATGCTCATCTGCGCCCTGCTTTCGATCTGGAACACGCCTACCGTGTCGGCGGCGCAGATCATTTTGTAAGTGCCACTGTCTTCGGCTGGAACGTCCTGCATCAGAAAGCTGACGCCAC
>JANLPN010000224.1:0-17713 GCA_031367285.1 Betaproteobacteria bacterium
ACATAGGCTTCGCGTTCGGTGCGTTTTTCATCCAGCAGCCGGGCGACCTGCTTGTAGGTGTCGGGCTCCAGAAAACGGAACGACAGATCTTCCAGCTCCCACTTGATTTCCCAGATGCCGAGCCGGTTGGCCAGCGGCGCAAACACCTGCAGCGACTCGCGCGCCAGGCTGGGCGGCACCGGCAGCTTGCTCGCCGCAAAGTGGCGCAGCGTCTGCAGGCGCGACGCCAGACGCAGCATGACCACACGCAGGTCGCGCGAAAACGCCAGCAGCATTTTGCGGATGTTTTCGGTCTGCGCCGCTGCCGTCTGGGCCATGGGTGCGGCGGACGGTGCCTGGTTGCTGTTGCCCTGGCTGGCGCGCGCCTGCCGCTGCACGTGGACCAGCTTGGTGGTCTCCATGGCCAGCGCGGCCAGGTTGTCGCCGAAACCCTTGGCGATCACCTCCTGGGGTTTGTTCAGGTGCTCACAGGCATACACCAGATAGGTGGCCGCCTGCATCAGGTCCGCGCCACCGATGGACTTCAGGATGGCGCATACCGCGTCGGCGTGGGCCAGCGTGTTCTCGCCCGTGTCCAGCACTTCCCCTGCGATCAGTGGCTCGGCAAAGGCACGCGCACGCGGTATGGCGGAAACCTGCCCAGGCTCCGGCTGCGCGGTGGCCAGGGCCACCCGCGACAACTCGGCAGGGGCGTGTTCGGCGCCAGCGCTTTTCATCGAATTCGGGGGCCGTCTTCAGCCCAGCAGGAAACCGGTGACACAGTCCACCTGGTCGGCGGCGATCAGGGTCGGCGCATGGCCGATGCCGGCAAATTCCACCAGCCGGGCTTTCGGGCCGCGCTGCGTCATGGCCAGCGCGGTTGCAGGGGACAACACGTCGGACACCGCGCCGCGCGTCAGCAGCGTCTGTGCACGGATGTTGTCATACAGCTGCCACACCACGGCCTCGCCTTGCGCCGCCGACTCCTGCGTGAGGGTGCGGAACGGCACCGCAATCGCGGGGTCGTAATGCAGGGTCAACGCGCCCGAGCCATCGCCCAGCGGCTTGATCATGTGGCGCGACAACTCCAGCCATTGCTCCGGTGTGTGCGGGCCGAAGGTAGTGGAAATGGCCAGCATGGCGGCGGCGGCCTGCTCCACCGATTCGAAGCGGCCGGTCTGGCCCAGATAAGTGCCGATGCGCACCACGGCTTCCCATTGGATGGTGGGCCCCACGTCATTCAGCACCAGGCGGCCCACCGGAACCGGTAGCGGCAGCCCCGGCTGGCCACACACCACGATGCCGATCAGCCCGCCCATGCTGGTGCCGACCCAGTCCAGCGTGGCGGGCTTGAGTTGCGCCACCAAGGCCAGCATGTCGGCGGCATAGGCGGGAATCTGGTACCCCATAACGTCCTTAAGCCAGTCGCTTTTGCCGCGCCCCACCACGTCCGGACATACCACGCGAATCGGCGCCGCGGCCCGCGCGCACAAAGCCCGCGCCAACAGGTCAAAGTCCCGCCCCTGGCGCGATAAGCCATGGGCACACACCACCACATGCGCGGCCAGCGGGTCGCCCCACTGCCAATACGCCATGCGGTGGCCGCCGCTTGCATCTGGACATTGGACGAAATGGAGTTCGGGTTCAGTCATGGCTAGCGGCATGCAATGTTGATGTTTAGGGGCAAGTGGATTACACCAAGGCATCGTAAATCAAATGGAGAAACATCAAAGCCAGCGACGGTGGGTACGGTCTGGCATGGAGATTTTGGGGAAGGGACCATGACGAGGCGCCGTCCTGCAGCACCTGCGAAGCCGGGTATTGGACTGACTACAGGCTTGTAAGCCCCGCTTGGCTGGGGCCTGCCGGCCCTCCCCTGCTTTACGGAACGGACGTCTGCGCCTATTCTTGCAGGGTAAGCACTATTTGCGCGGCAGTATCGCGAAATGCGGTGAAATCGACAAAGACAAATAGGCGTCGCCCGTCTTCACCGGCTGCGTTGCACGTGAGGAAAACGTGGCCCACGCCTGCGCCGCGCCCGGGACGCCCAAGTCCACCGCATAGGCCAGCGGCGGTTGCATATGCATCGGATATCCATTGTAGGAATCCGAGTAGCCGACCATCTCCCCTGGCGCGAGCCGCAACGTTGTCCTGGTTGCCTCCAGGTTATATTTGATGAGGAAATTAGCCATCGCCGCACTTCCGCAAGCTTGGTCGACCAGCCGGCTTCCATCACTTGTCGCGTAGCTTCCAAAGTTCAACCGGTACAACTCACCAAACGTTGCAACCGGCGGATCCGTAGCGCTTGCCTTCGCGTTCAGCGTGTAGCTGCTGGCCATGATCCAGCAGTACCCGGGGTCGGTCATGCGGCCGATCACGAACTTCGACTTCTTCACCGCCAGTGACCTGGCCTGAGCAAAGCCAAGATCGCTGGCGATATGCCCGATCGCCTGGGTAAAAACATCATCCTGCCACGGCGCAAGCCCGGTCCCGTTGTTGTAGGCGAAAGCGTATTCGTCGATCGCCCCGAGGTTTCGGTACATCGGAAACAGGCCGTAGGCGGTTTGATCGTAGTACGTGATGTTGTTGTTGAGATTCCTCAGGAAATAGGCCTTCAAGGGGTCGTTGTCGGGCGTGATGTACGCCGCCTGGCCGGCGGTGCGCATGGCCCAGCCTTGGGCGCGAACCTGGTTCCTGTGAAACAGGCCTTTGTCGAAATCGCGATAGGCCGGCGTCTGATCGATCAGGTTGTAGTTTGCCCAGAATTGCAGTTCCTCCAGGTAATAGCGATCACCGGTAATCAGGTACGGAACATAGGCCTCCGACGGCTGGTGTGCGCCGTTTTCCGCCGACAGAACGGATCGGCATGTGGTCGATGCCGCCAGGCACAAGGCAAACGCAACCCGCTCGCTCGCCTTTGTGACCGGATTGATTGCGTCCAGCAAGTTGTTGGTGGTCGAAGCGTACGGGTAGTCGATGATCGACAGCATCTTGCGGGCGGCGCGGTCCCGGTAGTGAACCGAGAAACTCCCGAACAGGTCGCCGCTGCGAAGAATGAAGGCCCGCGCGAGATCGTCCATCGACAAGAGGTAGCTCGCGGCGAGTCCAGGTACCAAGCCGAGATCGTGGTGATTGCCGACGCCCGGCATATATTCGTCAATGAAGCCCGCCATCAACGGCTCGCTGCGCGGCAACATGAAGTTCATTGCCCCCAGCATGGCCGTGCGCGAGGGCACGACAGCTCTGTCGAAATTGGGAACGGCACCGGTCGCAAGCAGATATCCAATCTCGTATTTCGCCGTGATCCTGCTGTCGTTGCCGCCGAGCCAGAACACCTTTCTCCAGCGCGCCTGGGGATAGTGCGTCAACGCCGTCTTGCTGTAGACGACCTTGCCGTCCAGCGACAGCACCGCATCGTAGGTGTAGGGCTGCGTGTTCGGTTCGTACGACCAACTGTGCTCGACGGTGAAATCGGTTCGCAGATACTGAAGGCCACGATACGCCCGGATGTCGAAAACCACCTGTAGATGCGGATGCGGCTTTCCGGTCGCGTCGACCGGGACCACGGGTACACGCCATTCGGTCACCAGCGGCCCGGACAGCCATCGATCGGTAGCCAGCGCAAACGCGGGACTGGCCTTGGCGGTGTACGCGACGCCGCCGATGTTGAGCGTGACCGTCCCCAGATCCGTCGAGCGCGCAGTGACGACACTGGTCGCGAGCGGCGCGGCGGTGACCGGTGCCGTGCGTGCAAACAACACGATATCGGTGGCAACCGCCGTCTCGCTCGGCAGCATGACTGTCACCACGGCATGTCGCAACGAACCGTCGGGGTGCCGGGCCTTGACGTCCACCTGGGTTTCAAGTGCCGCACCCGCCTTGGTACGGGCGCCCACCGAATATGCCGCCGGAATATCGCCCATGCGAAACACATGCCCGAAAGTCACGGGAACATTGCTGCGCGCGGTCGTGAACCCGCTATCGGAAAGGGTCAGCGGAACCGTGAATGCGGCCCCGGGGGTCGGAAGCGGCGCCACCGGAGGAGGTGCACCCGGTCCCGGGTCGTTCGGGTCGGAAACGACCGGCGGGACCGAGACCGCCGGCGGCACCGCACCCACCGGCCGTTGCGGCTTGAACAGGAAGACGCTGTCGTCGACGGAACTGACCGCGACGTACAGGTCCTTGGAAGGTGCGTAGCGAAAGCGCCCGAAGGTCCCGTTCGGACTGCTCGGCCCGGGGTCGATACTGCCGGAGGTCGCCGCCAGACGGGTCCAGACCTTGGTGTCGAGATTGAGGCTGTACAGGTCACTGCCGCCCGCCCAAGCAATAATCCTGTCGCTGATCGGGTCATACAGCAGGCCGGGGACGTGCGCGGCTACGATCGCTGTCGCACCGGTCGTGGGCACCGTCTCCTTTGTCAGCAGGCCGGAGGCACCGATGTTGAACCAGTAGACCTGACCGCTGCCAACGAGCACCAACTTGCGCCGTTTCGGATCGAGCGCCACATTCATGGAGGCGAGGTTGTATTTCAGCACGTTGTCCACCCCGGAGCGGACCGTGCTAATCCCGGTGGCCGGATTGAGTTGCGAGAGTAAGGCGGCGTTGCCGTCGCCCATCGTCCAGACCGTCTTGGTCGCCGAGTCGTACGCACTCATGGCCCTTCCGTAACTGCCGCTGGTACCCAGCTTGGTCCACGCCTTGGTGACGAAATTGAAGCAATCGATGCTGTCGGTCCCGGTTTGACCGGTGACGAAGAACGAGCTTCCGCCGATGGAACAAAACCGATCGATCGACGGCACGTACACGACGTAGCCGTAGGTGTGGCGCGAGCGTGGCTTGCCGTCTGGGTAGTACGCGTTCGCCGGGTTGCTCTTTCCCGGTGTCACGACATCGGGCGGTGCTGGAATGCTCGGATCGTTCAGGCGCGACCACTTGAGTGTGTCGATGTTGAACGCATACAGTTCGTTGCCGGCATAGTCGCCGTGACCGCCGCCCCACAACACGAGCTGGTGCCGCACCGTGTCGTAGTCGCCACCGGACCATGCATCGATGACGCCCTGCGGCGAGCCGTAAAGTTGCTTGCGCATATCGTAGGGCGGTACCACACTGCGCATCAGCGAATTGGGAACTTCCGTCCAGACACCGGTGCTCAGCGTCACTGGCGAAGTGCCTGCGGACGCGGCGGGAGGAACGCTGCCGGTTGTGGTGCCGGCCGTACCTGTACCGGTGGTGCCGGTGCCTGTTGCCGTGGCTCCGGCCGTTTGATACCCTGCTGCAACCTGCACCAGGCCGCGGCCCGATTCATCACTGCCGTTCTGCACCCAAAGCGCGTAGCGGGTCGACGCTTTCAGTGTTTGCAATGGCTGGACGAAAACCAGCATTCCGCCTTCCGTCGCAACAATCCCGATAGGAACACGGGCGCCCAGACCGGTCAGGGAAAATCCGTCAAGCGACTCGGGAAGCATCGGCTTGTTCAGGCGCACGACAAATCTCGTGTCAAGCGCGATGCCGCTGATGCCGGATGCCGGCAGGAAACCCATGACCGCGGGCGCCAGCGCAAGATACGGGAGGTCGGGCAACGTCCCGGCGGCCGCATCCTGATATCTGACGATGGTCGATGTAGACGGATCGAACAATTCGGCCGCCGCCGCGGCCGAAGCGGCCGGCAATCCGCCGGACAACAACACGAATCCACTGGCCAGCAGATTCGCCTTGTGATCTGCACGAGCCACACCCATGCGGGGCACGATGGGCGCGACCTGCAGCGTGATGGCGTCGACCAGTTCCAGGTCCGCGATGGCCGAGCCGTTGGCCGACCGCCCTCCGGCGACGAGCAGCCGACCATCTGGCATCAGCGTGGCGGTATGCCTCGAACGCGGCAGGAACGTGGACCTCGGAGCTGGAACAAACTGTCCAATTTCCGGGTCAAATCGCTCCGCAGCCTGCATCGGCACGCCGCTCGCGTTTTCTCCACCGAGAACCAGCACCGTACCGTCCGGAAGCACCGTGGCGGAATGAAAGGCCCGGGGTACGGCAAGCGTAGCAGGCAGCGTTGTGGTTTCGCCAGTGACGTCGTCGTAGGTCTGAACCGAGGGCAGGACGCGCGTGCCGTCGTTGCCGCCAAGCAGCAACCATCGGCCGTCGGACAGCAGCGTCGCACTCTGGCCGGGCAACGTCGCAGGAGCGTCGACCCGGACTCTGGCAAGCACGTCGGCTACAGGTGGTACCACTGCAGTCTGCGCGAATGCCGCACCAGCGATCCAAAGTGATGCCACGCAGGTCAGCATCGCAAGCAAGCCGCCAGACATGCTGGCGAGGCTGCGCGAGGAGCCTTTCCTCACATCACGGGAGCGGACGAGAGAACCCGCGGCCACGCTGAACATCGTCTTCAGGAGTGAAGTAGGGAGAAACTTGACCAACAGGGAATCTTTCATCGGATACAACTCCTTCATCGCGTGATGGGACACGTACCGCCCCAGTTCCCGCTCTGACTCTTCAATTGATTGGTCCTACAGGCTATATCGACCTGTTTCGCCAACCCCGAATCCCGCCGCTCAATGCCGCCATGTACGCCGCGCAGGAATTGCGCTTTCGGACAAGGCAAAGCAACTGGCCATTCAGACATAGGCGGCAATATTGGTCAATGGCCCCTACGGGCTGGCGATTTTGCAGCAGGCCAAGTCTATGCGCACCCACGTGACATCCCGATGTCATCGGTCTTCCACGACAAGTGCGCGTCGCGCCCACCGAGAAAGGCACAAAGGGTCGGAGGCGCCAACAGGATCATCAGCATACACACATTGGATGGTCGCGGCGCCTGACCGGCTCATCGGCAATGCATCACAAGCGAAGCATGGCGCCCGGTTGGCGCGCTCGGGCGTGTGCCAACCGGGCAAGAGTAGCAGGGGGTGTAAGGTCGGAGAACGCGTGTCAGGCAGAAATGCAGCATCGCGGAACTTAAGGGTAACCGTCCCCCCGCAAAGCCGGGGGATGGTTACTGTTTAAGCTGGTGGGCGGTGGAGGCTTCGAACCTCCGACCCCAGCAGTGTGAATGCTGTGCTCTACCCCTGAGCTAACCGCCCTTATTTGCGTTGCGAACAGGGCGCGATTATGCCACAGGGTTCGCTGCGGATTGAAGCGCAGACGGCCACAAAGTCTTGCCGCCGCTGGACTTGTCGAGCTGCAGCAGCACTGCGGCGTGGGACTCGATTTCCTGTGTGTTGGCCAGCAGGATGGGCAGGTCGAAGCTGCTCAAATCGATAGCCGCAGCACTGCCGCCATCGCTGCGCTGTTCTTCGGCATCTATCAGCAATGCCTCCTGCCCACGCGTGAGGTTGATGTACACATCGGCCAGCAGTTCGGCATCGAGCAGGGCGCCGTGCAGGGTACGGCCCGAGTTGTCCACGCCCAGGCGGTCACACAGGGCGTCGAGTGAGTTGCGCTTGCCCGGATACATCTCCTTGGCCATGATCAGGGTGTCAGTCACGCTGCCGACGTAGCTGCGGAACTGCGGGCGGCCTGTCTGTTCCAGCTCCTGGTTCAGGAAGCCGAGATCAAAGGGTGCGTTGTGGATGATGATTTCGGCACCCGCCACATACGCCAGCAACTCGTCCGCGACGGCCGCAAACACCGGCTTGTCGCGCAGGAATTCATTGCTGATGCCATGGATGCGCAGCGCGTCCTCGTGGCTGTCGCGCCCTGGGTTCAGGTAAAAATGTTTGTGGCTGCCGGTGAGCTTCCGGTTGACGAGTTCGACGCAGCCGATTTCAATGATGCGGTCTCCCTTGTCCGCATACAGGCCGGTGGTTTCCGTGTCCAGGAATATCTGGCGCATATCAGTACCGCCCGGCCGCTCCGAAGGTACTGAAGTCTTGCAGACCACACGGCTGCGAGACGCAGCCGTTCTTCATGCCGTCCAAGCGTGCGCGAGCAGGCTTGGAGCCGCGGCACTCAGCCCCTCGGGGGCCGCGAACGAAGTGAGCTTGGGGCAGTTTCATTTCAGTGGTTCTCTTTGGCATGGTTGATGGAATAACGCGGTATCTCCACCACCACATCCTGCTGCGCCAGAAAGGCCTGGCAACTCAGGCGCGAATTGGGCTCCAAGCCCCAGGCCCGGTCCAGCAGGTCTTCTTCGTTCTCGTCCAGCTCATTTAGCGACGCAAAACCCTGGCGCACGATCACATGGCAAGTGGTGCAGGCGCAACTCATGTCGCAGGCGTGTTCGATGTTGATATGGTTGTCCAGCAGCGCCTCGCAGATGGAGGTGCCAGCCGGGGCCGATACCTCGGCGCCCTGGGGGCAGTATTCGGCGTGGGGCAGTATCTTGATGGTGGGCATGGATGGGGGGCGTCGGTTTCAGACGGTCTCGATGTTCTTGCCCGCAAGTGCCTGCTGTATGCCGTGGTTCATGCGCATTGCGGCAAACGCCTGGGTTCCGTCGGCCAGCGCCTTGGTGGCGGCCTCCACCACCGCCGCGTCGTCGATGGCGCGCACTGCCCTGAGCTGGGCCATCAGCACATGGATTGCATCGCGCTCGACACTGCCCAGCAGCGCGCTGTCGGCATCGAGCGCGGTCTGCGTCGCCAACAATAAGCGGTCTGCGTCCAGCCGCGCCTCGGCAATGGCACGCGCACGCATGTCGTCCTGCGCCGTCGCAAAACTCTCCTGCAGCATCCGGGCGATTTGCCCGTCGTCGAGCCCATACGTCGGCTTGACATCGATATTTGCTTCAACCCCGCTGTGCTGTTCGCGCGCCGACACATTCAGCAGGCCATCGGCATCAACCGTGAACGTGACCCGGATACGCGCGGCGCCGGCCACCATGGGAGGGATGCCGCGCAGCTCGAAGCGCGCCAGGCTGCGGCAATCGGCCACCATGTCGCGCTCGCCCTGCACCACGTGCAAGGCCAAGGCCGTCTGTCCATCCTGGTAGGTCGTGAAGTCTTGCGCCATCGCCGTGGGGATGGTCTGGTTGCGCGGCACGATGCGTTCCACCAGGCCGCCCATGGTTTCCAGGCCCAGGGAGAGTGGTATCACGTCGAGCAGCAGCAGGTCACCGGTCGGGTTGTTGCCGGCGAGTTGGTTGGCCTGGATGGCGGCGCCCAGGGCAACCACTTCATCGGGGTTGAGGTTGTTCAGCGGGGTGCGCCGGAACAATGCCTCCACCGCACGCTGCACTTGGGGCATACGCGTGGAGCCGCCCACCATCACTACGCCTTGTATGTCGGCAACCGCCAATTTTGCGTCGCGCAAGGCCTTGCGTGCCGAGGCAATGGTGCGTTCGGTCAAAGTTGCGGTCGCGGCTTCAAACTGGACCTTCGTGACGCTGAGTTCTACCTGCCCCGCGCCCAACACGGCGTCAAAGCAGGCCGACTCCGCCGCCGACAGCGCCTCCTTGCAGGCCCGCGCCGCGAGCGCCATTCTGGTTTTGTCGGAGGGTGCTTCAATCCGTAGACCCGCCTGTTGCAGCGCCCAAGCGGCAAGCGCGCGGTCATAGTCGTCACCACCCAACGCCGAGTCGCCACCGGTGGCGATGACTTCGAACACGCCCTTGCTCAGGCGCAGTATGGAAATATCGAAGGTGCCGCCCCCGAGGTCGTAAATCGCGTAGACGCCTTCGCTGGCATTGTCCAGCCCATAGGCAATGGCTGCTGCCGTAGGTTCGTTGATCAGCCGCAGCACGTTCAATCCAGCCAGCTTGGCGGCATCTTTGGTGGCCTGGCGCTGGGCATCGTCGAAGTAGGCCGGCACGGTAATCACCGCACCATAGAGGTCGTCGCCCAGGCTGTCCTCGGCCCGGTAGCGCAAGGTGGCCAGGATATCCGCGCTGACCTCTACCGGAGACTTTTCGCCAGCCACGGTGTCCAGCGCCAGCATGCCGGGCTTGTCGATGAACCGGTACGGCAAACGGCCACTATTGCCTACGTCCTTGAGGTTGCGGCCCATGAAACGCTTGACCGAAGCAATGGTGTTTTGCGGGTCCTGCGCCATCGTGGCAACAGCGTCGTGGCCGATCTTGCGGCCACCGCCTTCAAGGTAACGCACTATGGATGGCAGTAGCACCCGGCCCTGTTCATCGGGCAGGCATTCGGCCACACCGCTGCGCACGGCAGCCACCAGGGAATGCGTGGTGCCCAGATCGATACCCACGGCAAGACGCCGCTCATGCGGATTCGGCGACTGGCCAGGTTCGGAGATTTGCAACAGCGCCATGGGGTGTCTCAACCTGCAGCCAGCTGTGGGTCCGTCACCAATGCCGCGGCGACGGCCGGAGACTCCAGTTGCTCCATGCGCACATCGATGTCGGTGCAAAAGCGCTCGATAAACATCAAGGCCCGCACCTGCCCCACAGCCTGCTGCATGTCGTGATGAATATCCAGCAGGTCTTCGCAGAGTTTGACAACATCGCGTTTGCTCTGCAGCACCTCGGCGTGTAATGCCTCCACCTCGGCCAGGTTGCCCGTGGCATCAAGTGCTTCGCGCCAATCCATCTGCTGCATCAGGAACTGCGCAGGCATGGCCGTATTGTTTTCCGCATTGACTGGCGCGCCACCCAGTTCACACAGGTAGGCAGCGCGTTTTAGCGGATCTTTCAGGCGCTGGTAGGCCTCGTTGATACGCACCGACCACTGCATGGCCAAGCGTTGCGCGGCGGCATCTTGCGCCGCAAATTTATCGGGGTGGGCTTCGCGCTGCAGCTGTTTCCAGCGCGCGTCAAGTACGGCGCGGTCCTGCGCAAACTGCAGCGGAACCCCAAACAACTCAAAGTCGTTTGAGGCCAGCGTAATCCCTTTATCCATCACTGCCCCGCCCACCAATTCGACCTCGCAACAAACTCACACCCGGAAGGATTCGCCGCATCCGCACTTGTCGCGTTCGTTGGGGTTGTTGAAGCGGAAGCCTTCGTTCAAACCTTCGCGCACATAGTCGAGCTGGGTGCCATCGATATAGGCCAGGCTTTTGGGATCCACCAGCACCTTGACGCCATGGCCCTCGAAAACCATATCCTCCGACGCAAGTTCGTCCACGTATTCCAGCGTGTAGGCCAGGCCCGAGCAGCCGGTGGTCTTCACACCCAGGCGCACTCCCACACCTCTGCCGCGTTTGGCAAGGTAACGGGTGACATGGCGCGCAGCGGCCTCTGAAAGCGTAACGGACATATCAGTACCACCCGCCCGTTGTTAAGGTATTGAGCGCTCTTTGGGGGCCGCGAACGAAGTGAGCTTGGGGCAGTTTCATCAGTGCGTATGTTTCTTCTTGTAGTCTTCAACCGCTGCCTTGATGGCGTCTTCGGCCAGGATGGAACAATGGATTTTTACGGGCGGCAAGGCCAGCTCTTCGGCGATCTGGCTGTTCTTCAGCGCCGCCGCCTGGTCCAGCGTCTTGCCCTTGACCCATTCGGTCACCAGCGAAGACGATGCAATCGCCGAGCCGCAACCATAGGTCTTGAAGCGCGCGTCTTCGATCACGCCGGTTAGCGGGTTGACCTTGATCTGCAGCTTCATCACGTCGCCGCAGGCCGGAGCACCGACCATGCCGGTGCCTACCGATTCATCACCCTTGTCGAAGGAACCCACGTTGCGCGGGTTTTCGTAGTGGTCTACAACTTTTTCAGAATATGCCATGGTGCTACCTCGTAAATAATGCTGCCGGTTATCAGTGCGCTGCCCACTGGATGGTGCTGATGTCGATACCGTCCTGGTACATCTCCCACAGGGGGCTCAGGTCGCGCAGCTTCGCGACATTGAGCTTGATGGTCTTGACGGCGTAATCAATTTCCTCTTCGGTCGTATACCGGCCTATGGTCATGCGCAGGCTGCTGTGCGCCAGTTCGTCGCTGCGCCCCAGGGCACGCAGAACGTAACTCGGCTCCAGGCTGGCCGAGGTACAGGCCGAGCCGCTGGACACCGCCAGGCCCTTGATACCCATGATCAGCGACTCGCCTTCGACGTAGTTGAAGCTCATGTTCAGGTTGTGTGGAACGCGTTTCTCCAGATGGCCATTGATGAACACCTGCTCCACATCTCTCAGGCCGGCCAGCATGCGGTCGTGCAAGGCGCGGATACGAATATTTTCTATCCCCATCTCGGCTTTGGCGATCCGGTAGGCTTCACCCATGCCCACGATCTGGTGGGTGGGCAAGGTGCCCGAGCGCATGCCGCGCTCATGGCCGCCACCGTGCATCTGGGCCTCGATACGGATACGCGGCTTGCGGCGCACGAACAGCGCGCCGATACCCTTGGGGCCGTAGGTCTTGTGCGAGGTAAGGCTCATCAAGTCAACCGGCAAGCTTGCCAGGTCGATGTCCACGCGGCCGGTCGCCTGCGCCGCGTCCACGTGAAAGATCACACCCTTGGAGCGGCAGATGGCGCCAATGGCGGCGATGTCCTGGACCACGCCGATTTCATTGTTGACGAACATCACGCTGGCCAGAATCGTGTCCGGGCGAATAGCGGCCTTGAAAACTTCCAGGTCCAGCAGGCCGTCGCTCTGCACATCAAGGTAAGTCACCTCGAAACCCTGGCGTTCAAGTTCGCGGCAGGTGTCCAGAACCGCCTTGTGTTCGGTCTTGACGGTGATGATGTGTTTGCCGCGGGTCTTGTAGAAAGCCGCCGCGCCTTTGAGCGCAAGGTTGTTGGACTCGGTCGCGCCCGAGGTCCAGACAATCTCGCGTGGATCGGCGCCTACCAGCTCCGCCACGTAAACGCGCGCCTTTTCGACCGCTTCTTCGGCTTCCCAACCCCATGCATGGCTACGCGAAGCGGGGTTGCCAAAATGCTGGCGCAACCAGGGGATCATGGCTTCCACCACGCGCTCATCGCACGGGTTGGTGGCGCTGTAATCCATGTAGATCGGGAAATGTGGCGTTGTATCCATTGCTGGCTCGTTATGGCTGGCTAAGAAAGGGAGCGCGGAACTCAAGACGCTTGCACGGCCGTCTTGCGCCGCGGCGCGCGGCGATGGGTCGGGCCGCAGTCAGGACTTCACAAATGCGTTTCCAAGGGCGAACACCGAATTCGGTGCATTGATACGGATCGGCTTGGCCAGCGGCATGGCCGAAATGGCGCGTTTGACGTGGGGCTTGTTTTCTATCTGCAGCCCCTTGGCAAGTTGCTCGTCGACCAGCTTTTGCAAGGTGACCGAATCCAGAAACTCCACCATGCGCACGTTGAGCGACGCCCACAGGTCGTGGGTCATGCAGCGTGCACCTTCGCCGAGGCAGTTTTCCTTGCCCGCGCATTGGGTGGCGTCAATCGGCTCATCCACGGACACAATAATGTCCGCCACCGTAATTTCAGAAGCCTTGCGCGCCAGCGTATAGCCGCCGCCGGGTCCGCGGGTAGACTCCACCAGTTCGTGGCGGCGCAGCTTGCCAAACAACTGCTCCAGGTAGGAGAGGGAAATTTGCTGGCGCTGGCTGATAGCCGCCAGGGTTACCGGGCCATTACTCTGGCGCAAGCCCAAATCAATCATCGCGGTAACCGCGAACCGGCCTTTGGTTGTAAGACGCATTGCAAACTCCTTGGTTTGGTCTGACTGTTGATCGACGCATTGCAGCGGTCTTTTCGACCGTCTGGTGCACCTCCGCTATGCTTCCAACGGCGCTTTCGCTCCGATTGGGCACCCTGTTCCGAGTGTTTGTTGAGTGATTGGTTCAAGTATAACCAGAAACCAAGTGATTTGCTCGGGTAAGTAGACCGGGCAGTCACAAATGCCGATTCATCTCACCTGGTGAAATTGGGACGACGTTATCGACGCCTGGCGCACCAAAGGCCCGCTTCTTCAAGATGGCAAGCTGGTCCCGTACCTGGGCCGCCTGCTCAAAAGCCAGATTACGTGCGTGTTCGAGCATGAGTTTCTCCAGCCGTTTTATCTCGCGGCCAATGTCTTTTTCGCTCATGTCCTCGACCTTGGCGCGCTGCATCGCATCCTGCTCCAGCCGCTCCATTTCGCGTCCGGCTTTCTCGCTGTAGACGCCGTCGATCAGGTCGCGCACATTCTTGATGATGCTGCGCGGCGTGATGCCCCGCTCCAGGTTGTGCGCCACCTGACGCGCCCGGCGGCGTTCGGTCTCGCCAATGGCGCGGGACATGGAGTCGGTAATCCTGTCCGCATAGAGGATGGCGCGACCACTGAGGTTGCGGGCGGCGCGGCCTATGGTCTGTATCAGGCTGCGCTCCGAACGCAGGAAACCTTCCTTGTCGGCGTCGAGTATGGCCACCAGCGACACCTCGGGAATATCCAGGCCTTCGCGCAACAAATTGATGCCGACCAGCACGTCGAAGGCGCCTAGCCGCAGGTCCCGCAAAATCTCCACGCGCTCTACCGTGTCCACGTCGCTGTGCAGGTAACGCACCTTGACACCGTTGTCGGTCAGGTAGTCGGTCAATTGCTCGGCCATGCGTTTGGTCAGGGTGGTTATCAGCACCCGCTCGTGTTTCTCCACCCGTATCCGGATTTCCTGCAAAACATCGTCCACCTGGTGGGTGGCCGGACGCACCTCGACTTCCGGATCGACCAGCCCGGTGGGACGCACCAGCTGCTCCACCACCTGGCCGGCATGCTCCTGCTCCCACTGCGCCGGTGTCGCCGACACAAAAATCGCCTGCCGCATGCGGGTCTGGAATTCCTCGAACTTGAGCGGCCGGTTGTCCAGCGCACTGGGAAGACGAAAACCGTATTCGACCAGCGTGGTCTTGCGCGAGCGGTCGCCGTTGTACATGCCGCCGAACTGCCCGATCAGCACATGCGACTCGTCGAGAAACATGATGGCGTCCTTGGGCAGGTAATCGGTCAGCGTGGCGGGCGGGTCGCCGGGCGCCGCACCGGATAAATGCCGCGTGTAGTTCTCGATACCCTTGCAGTGTCCGACCTCGCTGAGCATTTCCAGGTCGAACCGGGTGCGCTGCTCCAGCCGCTGCGCTTCCACCAGCTTGCCGGCGCCGACCAGTTCCCTGGAGCGGTCCGACAGTTCGATCTTGATGGTTTCCACCGCTGCCAGCACGCGGTCGCGCGGTGTCACGTAGTGGCTGCTCGGATAGACCGTAAAACGCGGGATCTTCTGGCGAATGCGACCGGTGAGCGGATCGAACAGCTGCAGGGATTCGATCTCGTCATCGAACAGCTCGATGCGGATCGCCATCTCGCTGTGTTCAGCCGGAAATACATCGATCGTGTCGCCGCGTACCCGGAACTTGCCGCGCGCAAAATCTTCTTCATTGCGCTGGTACTGCATACGCACCAGTTGGGCAATTACGTCGCGCTGGCCCATGTGGTCGCCCACGCGCAGCGTCATCACCATCTGGTGGTAGGCCTCGGGCTGACCTATGCCATAAATCGCCGACACGGTGGCCACGATCACCACGTCACGCCGTTCCAGGATGCTCTTGGTACACGACAGGCGCATCTGCTCTATGTGTTCGTTGATGGCCGAGTCTTTTTCGATGAACAGGTCGCGCTGCGGCACATAGGCTTCGGGCTGGTAGTAGTCGTAATAACTGACGAAATACTCCACCGCATTGCGCGGAAAGAACTCGCGAAACTCGCTGTACAACTGCGCCGCCAGCGTCTTGTTGGGTGCAAACACAATGGCCGGCCGGCCCAGTCGCGCAATGACGTTGGCCATGGTGAAGGTTTTGCCGGAGCCGGTCACGCCAAGCAGGGTCTGGAACACTTCGCCGTCATTCACGCCCTCCACCAGCTTGTCTATCGCCTGCGGCTGATCGCCCGCAGGCAGGTAAGGCATGAACAACTCGAACGGCGAGCCCGGGAAACTGACAAATGTGCCCTCCGAAGGTCCCTCCAACGGCAACAGCGGGTCGGGTGACGGATCGGCAAGAACTTCGGCAAGGTCGGACATGGCTTTGGCCGGCTCGCAAGAGACGGCAGGTAAAATTGCGGGCAACCGGCAAGGGTACCGCAGTTGCCACGGCTTTGCCAGCCAGGCCCAGCGCCGTGTAGTCCGTCCCGTCCCGTTCACCACCGACATCAAGAGAACCTGACCATGTCCTTGTTTACCGCCGTAGAAATGGCTCCGCGCGACCCGATTCTGGGTCTCAACGAACAGTTTGCCGCCGACACCAATCCGGACAAGGTGAACCTGGGGGTCGGCGTGTACTTTGACGCCGACGGCAAGCTGCCTTTGCTCAAATGTGTACAAGCCGCTGAGAAGGCCATGATGGACGCCCCCAAGGCGCGCGGTTACCTGCCCATTGACGGTATCGCCGCTTATGACGCAGCGGTCAAATCGCTGGTATTCGGGGCTGATTCCCAGGCGGTCAAGTCAGGCTGCGTAGCTACCGTGCAAGCCATTGGTGGTACCGGTGGCCTCAAGATTGGCGCCGACTTTCTGAAGAAGCTCAACCCGAATGCAAAGGTGATGATCAGCGACCCGAGCTGGGAGAATCATCTGGCGTTGTTTCGCGGTGCCGGCTTCGAGGTGGAGTCGTATCCGTATTACGCCGCCGCCACCCGCAGTATCAATTTCGAGGGCATGCTGGCCGCACTGAATGCCGCCGCGCCGGGCACTATTGCGGTGTTGCATGCCTGCTGCCACAACCCGACCGGCTACGACATCACGGCCGCGCAATGGGACCAGGTGGTTGCTGCCTGCAAGGCCCGCACCCTCACGCCGTTCCTGGACATGGCTTACCAGGGTTTCGGTTATGGCATTACCGAAGACGGCGCGGCGGTGCAGAAGTTCGTGGCCGCCGGCCTGAGCTTTTTAGTCTCCACCAGTTTCAGCAAGAGCTTCAGCCTGTACGGTGAACGTGTCGGCGCCCTGAGCGTTTACTGTGAAAGCCAGGAAGAAGCCGGTCGCGTGTTGAGCCAGCTCAAGATCGTGATCCGCACCAATTACAGCAACCCACCCACCCATGGCGGCAGCGTCGTCGCGGCGGTCATGAACAACCCCGAGTGGCGCGCCCTGTGGGAACAGGAACTCGGCGAGATGCGCGTACGCATCAAAGCCATGCGGCAAGAACTGGTCGATGGCCTCAAGGCGGCCGGTGTTGCGCAGGACATGGGTTTCATCACGCGCCAGATCGGAATGTTCAGCTACTCGGGCCTCAGCAAGGACCAGATGGTCCGCCTGCGCAGCGAGTTCGGAATCTACGGGACCGACACCGGACGCATGTGTGTGGCCGCGCTCAACGAGAAAAACATAGGCTACGTCTGCGCATCCATTGCCAAAGTGGTGTGAACTGTCCGCTGCAGGCCCCGGGGAATGCTGCGGCCGGTGCGGCGCGTGAACGCCATGCCGTGCCCAACGTGACGGGCAAGTCTGAGCAGACACAAGGACTGCGTTTCGTCAGCGACGCGCTGCAAAACACGTTCAACCGCGCGATCCTGGAACGACTGCCTTCGCTGCAGCTACCCGACGCCTGGCTGGTCGCCGGCTGCCTGTTCCAGACCGTCTGGAACCTGCGTTGTGGCAGGTCGCCCACGGACGGCATCAAGGACTACGACCTGTTTTATTTCGACGGCGGCGACCTCTCCACCGAAGCCGAACAAGCCGTCAGTGAACGGGTCGCGGCCTGTTACCGCGACCTGGGCATCACGGTGGAGGCCAAGAACCAGGCACGCGTACACACCTGGTACAGCGACTGGTTCGGCTTCCCGTATCCGGCACTGCGCGACTCACGCGATGGCATAGACCGCTTTTTGGTGCCCTGCACCTCGGTCGGACTGCAAAGCGGACGGGACGGCGGGCCGCCGATGCTTTATGCGCCCTATG
>JANLPN010000233.1:0-36216 GCA_031367285.1 Betaproteobacteria bacterium
CGCCACGCCTGCCAACCCACTGGCCTACCTGGAAATCATCGCGATCAATCCCAAAGCGGCACGCCCGGCCAGTACATCGGGCAAGCGCTGGTTCGACATGGACGATACAAAGCTGCAAGCCGCCGTTGCCAAGGAACCGCAACTGGTGCATTTTGTAATTGGTACCGACGACATCCAGGGCGCCCGCACCGCCTTGAAAGCGCAAGGCATAGACCGTGGGCCGGCGGTGCAGGCCAGCCGCCATTCACGCCGTGGCCTGTTGCAATGGCAAATAACCGTGCGCGACGATGGGCAGCGGCTGTTCAATGGTGCGTTGCCAACCTTGATCCAGTGGGGCAAACCCGATGCCGCCGAGCCGCTGCGCCTGCATCCGCGCAACAGCTTGCCGCGCTCGGGCGTTACGCTGCAGGGTATTGCCGTCACACATCCTTCGGCCGACAAGCTGCAGGCGGCTTACGACGCCATCGGTCTCACCGGCATTGCGCTTGAAACCGGCCCGGCCAATATCACCGCTACCCTGCATACGCCCAAAGGCGCAGTCACGCTGCACAGCCACGGGGTTTAGAACCTGCCTGCGCGTGGGCCTTAGCCCTCCAGGCCCGCAAACACGTTTTGCACATCGTCATTTGCATCGATGGCGGCCAGAAAGCTTTCCACTTCGTCCATATGCGCGGTGCCCAGGCGGGCGGGTGCCACAGGATTCTTGGACTTGTACCCCAGCTTGGCAGACAACACGGTAAAGCCTTGTGCCGGCAACGCACGGCTCACCAGGTCGAGATCGGTGGGGTCGGTCAGGAACAGGGTCACGCCGGCTTCTTCGCCGGGTTCAAAATCTTGCGCGCCCGCTTCAATGGCCGCCAGTTCCGGGTCCGCGCCCACTGCTGCCGGCTCGGCCTCGATCATGCCTACATGGGCAAAGTCCCAAGCCACCGAGCCGGCGGCGCCCAGCTGCCCCTTGCGGAATAACACGCGCATTTCAGACGCTGTGCGGTTCACGTTGTCGGTCAGGCATTCGACCATCACGGGCACCTGGTGCGGCGCAAAACCTTCGTAGATGACGTGTTCGAAGTGCACCGCCTCGCCGGTCAGCCCGGCGCCCTTCTTGATGGCGCGCTCCAGGGTTTCCTTGGGCAAGGAGACTTTGCGCGCCTGCTCCACCACCAGCCGCAGCCGCGCATTGGACGCCGGGTCGGCCCCGCTGCGCGCTGCGATCATGATGTCCTTGGCCAGCTTGCCAAATACCCGGCCCCTGGCGGTTGCCGCCAGTTCCTTGCCTTTTGCTTTCCACTGCGCGCCCATGTTGCTGCTCCTTGGTGTTTATGCGGCGCTGAAAATGCGCCTGCTTTTATTCGGGGCATGCACGTGGTTTATGAAGACGTGCTGTATGACCCGTAAGGGTTTTGGTTATACACCCAGAGCCGGGAAGGATTTTCCATATTGGAATGCCGCATCGTCGGCGCGGCTCAAACCGTTAAAGTGGTGCAAATAACAAAACAACAAGCATGCGCTTGCGCCAGCCTGAAAGACATGAAAACCTTGCGCTTGTTCACCGCCATCCTCCTGATCGCGCTGCCCAACCTGGCGTTCGCACAAGCGCCGGTGGCCAGCGTCCCATCCGTAGACCTCACCCGCTACACCGGCAAGTGGTTTGAGATCGCCAGTTTCCCGATGTTTTTCCAGCGCAATTGCATTGGGGATACGACGGCTGAGTACGCGGCTACGGACAACGGCGCCATCAGCGTGCGCAACCGCTGCCGTACCGACTCGGGCTTTGACGAGGCCACAGGCAAGGCTATCGTGGTGGAGGGCTCCGGCAACAGCCGGCTCCAGGTGTCGTTCTTCTGGCCGTTCAAGGCAGACTACTGGGTGGTGGGGCTGGACCCGGAGTACCGCTGGGCGGTGGTGGGCAACCCGAACCGCAAGTATTTGTGGGTGTTGTCACGCGTGCCGCAACTGCCGCCTGGCCAGCTGGAGGCCGCGTTGGCGTCTGCCAGGGCACAGGGATTCGATTTGGCCGAGCTTCGCTACACCGTGCAGGCAGCTCCCGGCAAAACAACGCCGTAGGCAGCAAGCGCGGCGCATGCGGCTACGGGCCGCTGCCATTCGCCCATCGGCCTAAACCCCAGGCCCGCCGCGCGGGATCAAAACTCAGAATACGGCGTGGTCGCCGCGCTCCGGTGTGGTGGCACCGTTCAGCAGGCCGGCGTAGAAGTCGAACAAGGTCTCGCTTCCCGTGGAAGGCGTGGCGGCTGCATCGTAGCGGCCGGTTAAGGGGTCAAACACCAGCATTCGGTGGCGTAGTAGCGGCCTATGCGTGCGAGCTCTGCTTTTGCGGCAAGCGCCGGCAGCACGCGCCCGGCCGTGCCCAGTGCGCCGATGATGGCGTCGAGCGGCGCGACCGGCACGTGTTTGAAACGCGGCGCTCGCCCAAGCAGCGCAAACAGGTGTTTACCCAGTTGTCGCGGTGTGATGGTGCCGGCAAGCAGCCGCGCGCTGCGGCCGCGGTGAACGGGCCTCCGCGGTGTGGATGGCATCCGGGGGAAGCGTCATGGGGATGGCGGGGGCCTGTGCAAGCGCGTGGCCAAACTGTCCAGGGCCGCGCCGACCTCGTGTTCCACCTTGAGTGCCAGCACGCCATCCGCACGCGTGCGGCCGATGTTCAACACCGCGACCGGTTTGCCGGCCGCGACGGCGTCCTCCACGAAGCGGTAGCCCGAATACACCATCAGCGACGAGCCGGCCACCAGCATCGCGTCGGCGGCGTCCAGCGCCGCGCGCACGGCGGCCACACGTTCGCGCGGTACGTTTTCGCCGAAGAAAACCACGTCGGGCTTGAGCATGCCGCCGCAACGCGTACAGGCCGGCACGTCGAATTGCCCGAAGTCCTGGTGGTCCAGGTCGGCGTCGCCATCGGGGGCGCTGCGTGCATCCAGTGCGGCCCAGCGCGGGTTACGCCGTGCCAGCTCGTGCTGCAGCGCCAGACGCGGTGATCGCGCGGCGCAAGCGAGGCAACACACGGTGTCGATGCGGCCGTGCAGATCGATCACATTGCCACTGCCGGCCAGGTTATGCAGGCCGTCCACGTTCTGCGTCACCAGCAGCTGGATATGGCCGGCGGCTTCCAGGCGCGACAACGCGCGGTGGGCCGTGGTGGGCCGGGCGTGCGACATGGTGCGCCAGCCGATCATGCTGCGCGCCCAATAACGCTTGCGCGCCAGTTCGTCGGCCACGAACAGCTGGAAGCGCATCGGCGCGCTGCGTTTCCATTCGCCATTGGCATCGCGGTAGTCCGGAATGCCGGCTTCGGTGCTGCAACCGGCGCCGGTCAGCACCAGCAGGCGGGGGTGGCGCTCGGCAAAAGCTATGAGTGGGACGAGTGGATCCATCAGGCCATTTTCGGAGGTTGGTGGGCGGCAAGCAGGCAGGCTTGAAATACACGGGCGGCACGTGAAGGCTCGGGCGAACGGCGCAAGATGCCCAAGAAGTTGCAGGTGTAGCGGAACAACGCCGGATTCAGCGCGCGCATCTGCCCCGCAGTGACAAAACTCGCGGCGTAGTGGTCCGGCAGGAAGCCAAGAAACTTGCCAGAAAGGATCAAAGTCGCAATGGCCTCCTGGTCAAACGCGGTGGCCTTGCGCGGCAGGCGCTTTTGCTGGCTGATCTCCATATTGGGTGAGTGGTAACCCAGGCCAGCAAACCGGTGCGCTGCCAGGTCGGCCCAGCCAAATGCGGCGCCGATATCACCATGCAGCGGATGATTCAGGCCGCAATAAAGCAACATAGTCTCGTCGAACAGGCTGTCGTACATCAGGCTGTCGGAGCGTCTGTGGCCCGGGATCACGCCCACCTGGAACTGCCCGTCGATGACGCCCCGCTCTATGGCATTGATCGGGGCGACGTGCAGATTGAGCGTGACGTCGGGCGCACGCTCGCAGAACAGCGCTATTGCCGCGCCAATATGCGCCGCCGGGTTGCTGGCCGTTTTGTCGAACACGGCCACATTGAGTTGGCCACCCATGCGGCGGTGGATTTCGTCCACGTGGGAGCGAAACGCGTCGGTAGAAGCAAGCAGACGCAGCGTTTCGGCGTAAATCTGCTCACCTTCGGCTGTTAACGAGAAGCCGGCACGGCCCCGCCGGCACAGGGTGAGGCCAAGCCGGATTTCCAGGTCCTTGACGTGGCGGCTGATGGTGGAACTGCCAATGTTCAGCTCCAGTTCCGCCGCCGCCATGCCCCCACAGTCCACCACGGTCTTGAACACGCGCAGCAGACGAAGGTCCATGTCGCTGAGTTGACCCAATAAGGCGTTGCTCTTTACTTGCATGGACGCGCAACTGAATAGTGGTAATTAGCTATTCATAAGAGTAACAGACCGGGCCACAATGCCTGCTTGCCCGTCCGACAACCTGCAACCACCGAAAGTACGCGATGAACCTTACCGATACCCAACACCTCAAGCCCGCCAGGGAAACGCAGATGGACGCCGCCTGGATGGAAGCGCACTGGATGCCCTTTACCGCGAATCGCCAATTCAAGGCCAATCCACGCATGATGGTAAGTGCCCAAGGCGCCTACTACACCACGGCCGACGGGCGCAGGATTCTGGACGGCTTGTCGGGCCTGTGGTGTTGCGGCCTGGGCCACGGCCGGCCGGAAATTACCGAGGCGGTAAGCAGGCAGATTGCCACGCTGGACTATTCACCCGCGTTCCAGTACGGCCATCCTTTGTCGTTCGAGCTGGCCAACAAGATCAAGGCGCTCACGCCGGCTGGGCTCGATTACGTGTTTTTCACGAGTTCAGGTTCCGAATGCGCCGATACCTCGCTCAAGATGGCGCGCGCTTACTGGCGCACCAAGGGGCAGGCCGGCAAGACCCGTTTTATCGGGCGCGAGAAAGGTTACCACGGCGTCAACTTCGGCGGCATCTCGGTGGGTGGCATGGTGGGTAACCGCAAGACTTTCGGCCAGACTATGGAAGCCGACCATCTGCCCCATACGCAATTGGCCGGCAACGCGTTTTCGCGCGGCATGCCTGCACACGGCGCGGAACTCGCCGATGAGTTGCTCAGGCTGATTGCCCTGCACGACGCCTCCAACATCGCGGCCGTGATCGTCGAGCCCTTCTCGGGTTCCGCGGGCGTGGTGGTGCCGGCTGTGGGTTACCTGCAGCGCCTGCGGGAAATCTGCACGGCCAACAATATCCTGCTGATTTTTGACGAAGTCATCACTGGTTTCGGGCGCTGTGGTGCCTACACCGGTGCCGAGGCTTTTGGCGTGACGCCCGACATCATGAACATCGCCAAGCAAGTTACCAATGGCACCCAGCCGCTGGGCGCCGTGGTTGCAAAGAAGGAGATTTACGACACCTTCATGGCGGCCGGCGGGCCCGACTACATGCTGGAGTTTGCGCACGGCTACACCTATTCCGCCCACCCGGTGGCGTGTGCGGCAGGTATTGCGGCGCTGGACGTGCTGGTCAAGGAGGACATGGTCAACCGGGTCAAGACGCTGGCACCGTATTTCGAGCAGGCCGTACACAGCCTCAAGGGCAGCAAACACGTGACGGACATCCGTAACTACGGCCTGGCCGCCGGGTTCACGATTGACGCCTTGCCCGGAGAGCCCGCACGACGGCCTTACGAGATTGCCATGAAATGCCTGGAGAAGGGCTTCTACGTGCGTTACGGCGGTGACACGGTCCAGCTGGCACCTCCATTCATCATCGAAAAA
Organism: Betaproteobacteria bacterium; assembly: GCA_031367285.1. Taxonomy (GTDB): domain Bacteria; phylum Pseudomonadota; class Gammaproteobacteria; order Burkholderiales; family Burkholderiaceae_C; genus CAISIP01. Next base: position 5,731 of record JANLPN010000233.1, read on the forward strand.
TCCGAGATCGACAGCCTGGTCAGTGCGTTGGGCGATGCCTTGCGTGAAACCGCCTGACCAGGGTTTTGCCCACGCACCCGCCTCACCGAGAATCAGCGTATGTACAACGACCCTTTTCTTCAGCCCGCCACCGGCGCTTCCACCACCACCATGCCGACCATCGGCCATTTGATTGACGGAAAATTGGTCGGTGGCGGCAGCCGCTCGCAGGACGTGTTCAACCCCGCGACCGGCAAGGCCGAAAAGCGCCTGTTGCTGGCCGACGCGGCCACTATCGAACAGGCCATCGCCAGGGCCCAGGCGGCGTATCCGGCGTGGCGCGCCACGCCGGTGCTAAAACGTGCGCGGGTGATGGGCAAACTCAAACAGCTGCTGGAAGAAAATGCCGACAAGATTTGTGCCCTGCTTACCGCCGAACACGGCAAGGTGGTCGGCGACGCTATGGGCGAGCTGCAGCGCGGCATGGAAAACGTGGAATACGCAAGTTATGCGCCGGAGCTGCTCAAGGGTGAACACAGCAAGAATGTAGGTCCATCCATAGACTCCTGGAGCGAGTTCCAGCCCTTGGGTGTAGCGGCCGGCATAACGCCCTTCAATTTCCCGGTGATGGTGCCGCTTTGGATGTGGCCCATGGCCGTGGTGTGCGGCAACACCTTTATCCTGAAACCTTCGGAGCGCGATCCATCCAGTGCGTTGATGGTGGCCCAATTGGCGCTCGAAGCCGGCCTGCCGCCCGGCGTGCTCAACGTGGTAAACGGCGACAAGGAGGCGGTAGACGCCCTGTTGACCGACAAGCGTATTGCGGCCGTAAGCTTCGTGGGTTCCACGCCGATCGCCGAGTATGTGTACGCCACAGGTTGCGCCAATGGCAAACGCGTGCAAGCCCTGGGCGGCGCCAAGAACCATGCGGTGGTCATGCCTGACGCCGATGTGCCCAATGCGGTCAGCGCGATGATGGGAGCGGCCTACGGTTCCTGTGGTGAACGCTGTATGGCGGTACCACTGATCGTGGCGGTAGGTGATGCAACCGCCGACGCGATGATCGCGGGCCTGAAGACCGAGATTGCCAAGATGAAGGTCGGCCCCGGCAATGATGCCGGCAACGACATGGGGCCATTGGTCACCAAACCCCATCTGGAAAAGGTCAAGGGCTATATCCAACAAGGCGTGGACGAAGGGGCGGCGCTGTTGATCGATGGGCGCGCGGTCCGCGTGCCCGGCCATGAGGACGGCTATTTCCTCGCCCCGTGCCTTTTTGACCACGTCAAGCCCGGTATGACGATCTACAAGGAAGAAATATTTGGCCCCGTGCTGAGTATCGTGCGCGTCAAGACATTGCAGGAAGCCATGGACTTGATCGACCGCCACGAATACGGTAACGGCACCTGCATCTTCACCCGCGATGGCGAGGCTGCGCGCTACTTCAGCGACAACATTCTGGTCGGCATGGTGGGCGTGAATGTGCCACTACCGGTACCGGTGGCCTACCACTCGTTTGGCGGCTGGAAGCGTTCGCTGTTCGGCGACCTGCACGCTTATGGGCCGGATGCCGTGCGCTTCTACACCAAACGCAAGACCATCACCCAGCGCTGGCCGTCTGCGGGAGTGCGCGAGGGCGCGGTGTTCAGTTTTCCATCGAACCGTTGAGTCTGACTTCGGGGGCCTCTGCGGGGGGTGCCTCCAATGGGCTACGATGTAGCCATGCGTGTCCACCGTCGATGAAGCCGCCATGAAATTGCCCCCTCAATTTCGCACCATCACGCGCTGTATGGTGCCTGTGATGTTCGGCGGTGCGCTCAGCATGGGCATGGCGCTGCCAAGCCATGCACAAGACAATTCCAAAGCAGCGCGCTTTTACGAAGATGCGCTGGTACGGTACGAAAAAAAGGATGTAGCGGGTGCCATCATCCAATTGAAGAACGCGCTTCAGATTGACCCCAATATGCTGCCCGTGCAGATGCTTTTGGGTAAGGCCCTGATGCAAAACGGCGAGGTCGCTGCAGCCGAAGTGGCTTACTATGAAGCGCTGCGGTTGGGCGTCAATCGTGCCGAGGTTGTGCTGCCCTTGGCGCGCGCCTATATAGCGCAGGGCAAACACAAGTTGGTGCTGGAACAAAAGACGTTTGCCCTGGCTGGCTTGCCACCGGCGACCCTGCTGCAACTGCACTTGTTGCGCGCCACCACCTATGCCGACTTGGGCGACACACGCAACGCGCTGCGATCCATCGACGAAGCGCGCGCAATAGACGGTCGGCTGGCCGAGGTGTGGCTTGCCGAGGTGCCTATCCGTATCCGCGCACGGCAGCTCAAAGAGGCTGCTGTGGCCGCTGACAAGGCTGCGGTACTTGCCCCCACTTCCGCTGAAGTCTGGTACCAAAAGGGTTCGATACAACATGTGCAAGGCGACTTGCGCGGCGCGCTTGCGGCGTACGACCGTGTCCTGCTGACAGACCCTTCAGTTGTCGAGGCAAGAGTCGCCCGTATTGGCATTTATATTGATTTGGGTCGGTTTCCCGAAGCCGCGAAAGACGTCACCGAGCTGCGTCGTCTTTCGCCCGCGGAGCCGCGTGGCGCGTATTTAAAGGCACTGTTGGCTGAGCGTGACGGTAATACCGCCACCGCCAATGCAGCGCTCAAGGAAGTGACCGATTTGCTTGACCCCGCACCCATCGGGTTTGTGCGCTACCGACCCCAGTTGTTGATGCTAAATGGGCTGGCCCATTTCGGGCTGAACCAGCGCGAAAAAGCAAAGCAATATCTGGAGGCCTTCCAGCAGATTCAGAACAACAGCCCGGCCTCAAAACTGCTGGCGCGCATTTATATCGCCGAAAATAACGCAGCGCAAGCCTCCACTGTTCTGGAGACCTACCTCAAGGCGCAGCCGGGGGACGGGCAGGCAATGACGCTTTTGGCTACGGCCTACATGGCACTCGGCCGCCATGCCAAGGCGACCGCACTCATGCAAGAGGCACTCAAAGCGCAGGAAAACCCGTCCTACCGTACCGCGCTGGGCTTAAGCTTGATTGGTGGCGGGCAAGCAGCGAATGGTGTCACCGAGCTCGAGTCGGCCTTCAAGAAAGACCCGAGCCAAATCCAGGCAGCCATGACGCTGATTCAGCTCTACCTGCAAAGCAACCAAGCGCGCAAGGCGGTACCGGTCGCCGAGAGTCTCGTAAATCAGAATCCATCGAACGCAAGCTTCCAAAACTTGCTGGGCATGGCTCAGGGGCAGTCTGGGAACATAGTTGCCGCCAGGGCGTCGCTTGAAAAGGCGATTCAATTGTCCGACAGTCTCTCGGCGGCAAAGGTCAATCTGGCGCGCTTGGAGATTGCCACCAAATCATTGGATGCTGCAAGCACGCGACTCAATGAATTGCTCAAAACGGACGAAAAGAACTCGGAGGCGATGTCTGAGCTTGCCATCATCGCGGATCGAAAAGGCTTGCAAGCTGATGCGCAACGCTGGCTGGAAAAGGCGCGCGACGCAGCTGGGCCAAAAGATCTGCGATGGGGTTTAATTCTGGTTGATTTTCATTTGCGTTATGGACGATCTGGCGCAGCACTGGAAGCGGCCAAAGTTGCGTCAGCCAAGGCGCCGGAGGACCTGACAACATTGTTGGCCTACAGCCGAGCGCAAATCGCCAGTGGCGACACCATTGGTGCCAAAAACACCTTGACCAGTGCAACCCGCTTTGCCGAATACAAACCCGGCTTGCAGGTCGAGATCGCTGGATTGCAGATGATGGCAAACAATCCGGCCGGAGCTGCATACAGCCTGGACAAAGCGCTCTCAAGCAGTCCGGACTATCTGCCGGCGCAGGTCATGATGACCGAAGTAGATCTGCGACTACGTGAGCACGCCAAAGCCGAAAAACGGGCCCGGGACATCGCTGCGCAATACCCGAAACTTGCTGTTGGGCATAGTTTGATGGGAGACGTTGCAATGGCAAAAGGTCAATCGGGGGCGGCTGTCGAGGCTTACCGCAAGGCGCACCAAATACAGCCATCGGGCGATACTGTCATGCGGCTGTTCAGGGCGCTCTCGGGTCAGGACGGAGGCAAAGCGTCATTGGCGCTGGCAGAACAATGGCTCAAGACCAACCCGATGGATTTGCCGGTGCGCAAGGCCTTGGCCAATGGGTATGTCCGTACCGGGAATCTTGCTGCGGCAAAAACAAACTATGAAGCGGTAATCAAAATCAGTCCGGGTGATGCGGAGGCTCTGAATAATCTTGCCAACGTTCAATTGAGGCTAAAGGATCCGGCCGCAGTAAAAACTGCGGAGCTGGCGTTGGCAAAAGCCCCGGGTAGCGCCATCGTGACAGACACACTGGGATGGGCGCTTTTTCAGAAAGGGCAAAACGACCGCTCCCTGCAAATGCTGAGAGATGCCCGATTGCGTCTGCCCGGCAACGCGGAGATTCACTACCACCTGGGGGCGGTACTGGCGCAAACGGGACGCAGGTCTGAGGCCAAAGAGGAACTGGAGGCCGCCCTAAAAATCGGCAATCAGTTTGAGGGGGCTGCGGACGCAGCCAAGCTGTTGCAAACCCTCAAATGACGACATACTTGGAATTCTCACTTACTGCGCCATGATCCGCCGCCTGCCAGTCTGAAGCACGAATGGCCGACATCGAGTCGGCCATGGATAAGCGACGAGCCAGTTTCAGGCAACCAACGTTTGTTGCTTTCCGGCCCGGCGGCGGCGAACGCCAACAGCACCCAACAAACCAACCGCCATCAAAGCCAATGAAGAGGGTTCCGGCACGTTGGTGCCTGGGCCACACACACCAGCAACCGTGCTCGTACACTTGGTGCCAGCTACTCCGAAAAGCTTGAAATAGTCATTCCCTTGGGTCATGCCGCCTCCGTACTCCCGGTTGTAAGCGCTGATCAACCACCAGCTAGACCCGAGCCCTCCAGCATTGACATTGTTGGTGACATCTGCATACGGTGTGGAGGTATCAACAGTGAGATTGGCTTTATTCTCAATCAACTCCCAACCGGCAGTGGTCATCGCCGTCAAAGTCGTCCCTGTACCGACGAGTGGCGACGTGCCCCCTGGAGTACCTGCACCCTTGTAACGAAAAAGGGAAATATCCGAATCTCCACTGAAGTAACCGATGGCGATGTTGGAAAGCGCAACACTGCCGGCGAAATTCAACAGGATGGCCTCTGTGTTCCCAAGCCCGGTCACTATGCCATTTGAGTCAGTTGCAGCTCCGTTATCAATCGCATGGTTGGGTGCCACCGTTCCGTCGGAGGACATACCCAGTCCGGCGCCGCTATAAAGAGTCAGAGTATCAAGGGACGTAGCCGCGCCACCTTGCCAAGTGGAATTTGCCGCAAACCCATCAATCGTGTAGGTGGAAGAGTTTGTATAAGTCCCGCCGTTTGTGGCAAAGACCCCGCTCACGGACAAAAGATTGGGGTTCGTCCCGGTATCGTTAGTGGCTGTTGTCGCTGAGTTGAAGGTCCAAGCCGCTTGCGCACCTGACACCATGCCTAACCCAGCAACCAAAGCCGCTATTGCGAGCCAACGAGAACTTGACTTATTCATTGAATATCCTTTTGACGCCGTGTCTCATCATAAAACGGAACACACTCAGTAACCAAAGCAATTTAGATGCCATTGCGATAAATTCTATTGATTTCAATTACTTGGCAGAACAACGTGCGGGTGACTTGAGGTTGACGTAAAGAAAATCGACAGTCATGATGGCCCATTCTTTGCGGCGCGGGGTTGCGTCGTTTTTTGGCACTGTTCGTGCCTTGGATCAATAACCACAGACAAGGATGAGGCTCGTGGCATCAGCGGGGATCGAATAGCGCTCGCGCCGGAGCCCAGCACCAAGTGCACGGTGGCTCGAATCGCAGCGGTCGTCCAGCGCTCCAGCACCTTGCCAAAACTGACCGCCAGCGTGGCCTCCTTTGGCGGCACGCCGAGTCAGGTGCGGTCCAGGTTTTTGGGCTTGCAGACCGTCCACGCCATCCTGCGCCAGAAGGGTCATAAAGCCGGTATCCATGTGGCCGCAGCTCAACCCGTAACGTAGCACGCCGCTCTCATTGGCCCACACGTCGGCCGATGCCAAGCCTTTGAATGACGACTCACTGCGCAGCGGGTAACGAAACAGGCGCAGGGTGGGAATGCCGCCTTCGACTGCGGCGTCAAAGGTTTGCTTGGACAGGACCAATCCACGTGCGACTGAATGCATCAGGGCAACTGTAAGGCGGTTCATCGCCAGGTAGTAGTCAATTGCCGCAACGCGCCAACCCGGCAGCGCTGCTTCGTCCGGCAACGGCAAAGGGAACTAGCTGCGGTAGAGGTTGGGCTGCCCAGGGTCAAATTTCCAGCGCCAAAGTTTCCGTATTTCTGTCTCTGGCAATGAGAAAACTGCGAGTAATCAGTGTCGGCGCGCCTCGTCAAGCGCCACCCACTTCGGCAGGCCCGTGATCACCATGAAGCCTTCGTTGCGCGCCGCCGGCTGTATCGCCGCAGTGACTGCGGCTCGGCCAGCCATATCAGACTCGAAAAAGGCCGACACAGCCACCTGCGGAACGGTAAGGGTCGTCATCGGATTTTCAGGCACGAGGCGACCGCCGCATGAAAATGACTCACCTGCGGCCCGCGGTAGCCCACGATTTTCCCCTCTTCGTCCCAGCGCCGCAAACGCACCGCATCGGTAAAGAAGCGCTCGACTTCAAATGCCTGGGCCTGTGTAGGGCTCATCGGGCCGCCTTGTAGCTTCAACGAGAGTTTGGAAGCCTCTGACAGCTTATCGAAATAGCCCCGCTCCACTGCCGCCAGATAACGCTTGGCGGCAACGTGCAGGCGGACAGGTTCGGTTACCTCGGAGCCGAAGTATTGCGACAACCAGGCCGACCCCACGGACTCATGCTGGGTATCGACCCCGCTGTCGGCCACATCCTGCGGCAGGTCATGAAGCATGTGGCCGATGTCGTGTAAAAACGCCGCGGCAACCAATGCCGGTGAAGCCCCGTCGCGCTCAGCGAACGCCGCACACTGAATGGCATGGTCCAGTTGGCTGACGCCTTCGCCATACGACTCATGACCGCGCCTTGCAAAAGCGGCCTGGATTTGCTCAGCTGCATTCATATCCTCGTGCCTTTCAAAATCAATGCGCCAACGCTCGACGCAACACCACGCGACGGCTCTCCATCGCGTCGCCATCGATATAACAACCCTGCAGATGGCGCCGGCCCAGGCTAGGGTCAAATGCGGTTCGGCCGTGCAGCGAACGGTCGTTTTGCATCACAACGCATTCGCCCGGCGCAAGGCGAAAGACAAGTTCAAGCGCCGGGCGTTGCAGTATTCGAGCGAACTCAAGATAGGCGGCATACCAGTCGGCAGCGAGTTCCGCCGGCGCATCGAGCCAATCCGCGGACCGGTTGTTGAAGTGCACAGCCCGCACCACGCCCTCCGTGTCGGTCGAAATCAGGGTCTGCCGCGCCACCAGATCGGTATTGGTGTCCGCGTAACGAAAAGTCATGGGTACTCTTGCCAGCAAGGTGAATGCATCGGGGGTTTCCCGCCTCAAGATCTCCGCAGCATTGAAGCCGTCAACCAACAAGGTGTCGCCCCCCGGCGCCTCGGACTCCAGACAATGCAGGAGTTGCACGCCAGGCGACGGGTGGCGATAGGGATTGTCGGAATGCACGCCCAGGCCAACGGCGGTGTAGGCCATATTGGTCGGGTTCGGGACTGACTTCACGTCGAACAAGCGCCCATAATTGGTGACGCGTACAAAACCCAGACGGTCACCCACCTCGGCGACAGCCCCGGGCCGGCACGGGATATCGGTTATCACCCCAAAGCCCAGTGCTGCATAACGCTCAAGCCAAGCCAGCTCCAGTGACGGGTTTTCAAGCATGCCGGGCCAGTTGCCGGTGGGCCGTTGCCCAGCGAGACTGCCATCCCACAGTTCCACCCGGGGCCGGCGCCTCAAACGCGCGGATGGCGAAAGATCATGTGCCTGCAACCAAGCCAGCGAATACTCGGATCGGTGGCCATCAGACCACAGGACGTGCAACGCGTTTGCGTCCTTGAACACGGCATCTTTGACGGCCAAGCCTTGCGGCAAATCCGCTACAGCGTACAGTTTTTGGCCGTTGCCTGGATGGCGGCATATCGCGCATCGGCAGTTGTCCCTCAACCAATAGTTGGCGATGGACCAGGTGCGGTCCCCAGTCCAGGACAAATCAACCAGGTCGCCCACCAGTTTGATCTTCGGAAAACCTTGCATGGCATCTCCTCGGTAAATTGTTATCAGCGCCGGGCAAATCGCAGGGCCACCAGCCCGGCACCAACAATCAGCAGCGCTCCAGCCACCGTAGTCAAGCGCGGAGTTTCGTCAAAAAACAGGAAGCCCCAGAGCGGCGCCCACAACACGCCCGAGTACTCAAATGACGCGACCAGGTTCGCGCGCGCAATCCGGTAGGCGCTTGTCAGGAGCACCATGCCAGCCGCGGCAATGAGGCCACACGACGCAATCAGCAATCCATCCGGCCAGGATGGCCACACCCATGCCCGGACCAGAAAGGACACGCTGGGGTGCCGTGCATCGACCACGCCAAGGTAATGCAGGCAGAAGGCGGTCGTCGCCGCGCCTGCCAGAAATACCCAGTTCTGGTAGAAGGCCATGACCGACGCAGCCTGCGCCGTGCCAAGCCGGCGCGCCATCAGCATTGACGTGCCGTACATGGCCGCGGCCAACAGCGACAGGAGCGCGGCCGGCTCGAAGAGGCCACTACCGGGTTGCAGCATGACGACCACACCTGCGAAACCGATCGCAACCGCGGCCCAGACTTTCCAGTCAGACCGCTCTCCCAAAAAGGGGCCGGCCAGCGCCGTCACAAACAAGGGCACCGTGAAATACAGCGCCACGGCATCCGCCAGCGGCAATGCCGGGAACGCCATGTAGTAGGCCGTATAGGAAACGAACATGATGGCGGCGCGTGCGGTCAAGGGCCAGAAATCGCGCGACAGGATGGCTCGCCAGCCCACTTGCAAGTGCACCAGCGCCAGCAGGATGGGAATGGCCACCAGGGAGCGGATCGTCACGACCTGTGTCAAGGGGTAGGCGCCGCTGACCTGCTTGATGACAGCGTCCTGCAAGGAGAAGACGAACACCCCCAGACACAGGCACCCGATTCCGCGCGGGGGGCTGTTTTGCACCGCCCGGTTCAGCGGACCATTACGCGGACCATCTCCAGCACCTTGCTTGAATATCCCCATTCGTTGTCGTACCAGGCGACGACCTTGACGAAGGTTCCGTCCAACGCCATGCCGGCGTCGGCGTCGAACACCGAAGTGCAGCTTTCACCCCGGAAATCAGTGGAAACGACTTTGTCTTCGGTGTAGCCCATCACGCCCTTCATGGTGCCCTCTGAAGCTGCTTTCATGGCAGCGCAAATCTGGGCATACGTAGCTTCGCGGTTCAGTTCGACGGTCAGGTCAACCACCGACACATCCGACGTGGGCACGCGAAAAGACATTCCGGTCAGCTTCTTGTTCAGCTCGGGAATTACCACGCCCACGGCTTTGGCCGCGCCAGTGGACGAGGGAATAATGTTCTCCAGAATGCCGCGCCCGCCGCGCCAGTCCTTGTTGGACGGGCTATCCACGGTTTTCTGCGTGGCGGTCGTGGCGTGGACGGTTGTCATTAGGCCGCGCTTGATGCCCCAGTTGTCATTGAGTACCTTGGCCAGAGGTGCCAGACAGTTGGTGGTACACGACGCATTCGAGATGATGACCTCGCCCTTGTAAGTCTTGTCGTTCACGCCAAAAACGAACATCGGGGTATCGTCCTTGCTGGGCGCCGACATGATGACTTTTTTGGCTCCGGCATCGATATGTTTCTGCGCCGTTTCCTTGGTCAGGAACAAGCCGGTGGACTCGACCACCACATCCGCACCCACCTGGTCCCACTTCAACTCGGCCGGATCCTTCACCGCAGTGAGGCGAATCTTCCTGCCATTCACTACCAGCGTATTGCCGTCGACTGCAATATCGCCTTTGAAACGGCCATGCACCGAATCGAATTGCAGCATGTAAGCCAGATAGTCGGGCTCCAGCAGGTCGTTGATTGCCACGACTTCAACGTCCTGGAAATTCTGCACTGCTGCCCGAAACACCATACGGCCGATACGACCGAAACCATTGATACCAATCTTGATAGTCATCTGCTTCTTTCTGCTATGGTTGAAAACCGTAATCCAGACCAGCCGCCGGTCAGCGCTTGCCCAATACTTTCTGAACAGTGTCCGCCACGTTCTCCGGAGTAAACCCGAAATACTTGAACAGTGCCGGCGCCGGAGCGGACTCGCCGTAGGTGTCGATACCCACAACCGCCGCGCAACCATATTTCCACCAGCCGTCCGTGACACCCATCTCCACGGCAATACGGGGCAAACCGGTAGGCAATACGGCATTCTTGTACGCAACCGACTGGCGGTCAAAAGTGGTGGTACTGGGCATGGATACGACCCGCACCGAAATTTTTCGGCCGGCCAGCAAAGCTTGCGCTTTTAATGCCAACTGGACTTCCGAACCGGTAGCGATCAGGACCGCCTGGGTCTTCTTGCGCAAACCTGCCGCATCCGGTTCGGCCACGATGTAGGCGCCTTTGCTGATTGCGTCCAACCCGGAGGCATTGGGCGCCACGCTGGAAGTGCCCTTGGGCGCATAAGCGATGTTCTGCCGGCTGAGCAACATGGCGGTTGGTTTGGCCTTGTTCTGCAGCGCGACTGCCCAAGCCACGGCGGTCTCCGCCGTGTCCCCTGGCCGCCATACATCCAGATTGGGGATCAGGCGCAACGAAGCGGCATGCTCTATCGATTGGTGCGTCGGGCCGTCTTCACCCAATCCGATGCTGTCGTGGGTAAACACGTGAATTACGCGCAGCTTCATCAGCGCGGACATCCGGATCGCGTTACGGCTGTAATCGCTGAACGTCAGAAAGGTTCCGCCATAAGGAATGAAACCCCCGTGCAACGCAACGCCGCTCATGACGGCCGCCATGCCGAACTCGCGTACGCCATAGTTGATGTGCCGTCCTCCAACGCTGACCCCGGCGGCATCGACGATCCGCGCGACTTCACCCGAGGTGGTGAAACGCAAGCTCGGTGTACTCTTGGTATTGGTCAGGTTGGAGCCGGTCAGGTCGGCCGATCCGCCGAGCATTTCCGGCAGCGCCGCGGTAAACGCCTCCAATGCCAATTGCGAGGCCTTGCGTGATGCGACCGTCTCGGCCATGGTATGCGCCTGCAGCACCGTATCAACGGCGACTTGGGCAAAGTTCCTGGGCAATTCGCCCTTCATGCGCCGGGTGAACGCGCTGGCGAGCTCGGGGTGCGCCGAACCGAAGGCTGCAAATTTGTCGTTCCAGGCTTGCTCGGCCACAGCGCCGGAGGGCCGCGCATCCCACGCCGCGTACAACTCTGGCGGGACCACAAAAGGCGGGAAGTCCCATCCCAGGGCCTCCCGCGTAAGTTTGATTTCTTCCGCTCCCAGGGGTTCGCCATGGGCTTTGGCCGTGTTGCCGCGGTTGGGGCTTCCATTGCCAATGCGGGTCTTGCACATGATCAGCGTGGGGCGCTCCGCGGAAACACGGGCTTCCGCAATGGCTTTAGAGACCACGGGCGCATCCTGTCCGTCAATCGGTCCGATCACGTTCCATCCATACGCCACGAATCTCAGCGCGGTGTTGTCGACGAACCAGGGCGTGACCTGACCATCGATCGAGATCCCGTTGTCGTCGTAAAGCGCAATCAGCTTGTTCAGCTTCCAAACACCGGCCAGCGCGGCGGCCTCATGACTGATGCCCTCCATCATGCAGCCATCGCCCATGAACACGAAGGTGCGGTGGTCGACAAGATCGATGCCATCTCGATTGAATTCGCCGGCCAGCAGTTTTTCGGAAAGCGCCATGCCGACCGCGTTGGCAAATCCCTGCCCGAGTGGACCCGTGGTAGTTTCCACGCCCGGCGTCAAACCCATTTCCGGATGGCCAGGTGTCTTGCTATGGAGCTGCCGGAATTTCTTGATCTCCTCCATCGGCAATGCGTAGCCGCTCAGATGCAGCAGGGCGTACAGCAACATCGAAGCATGGCCGTTGGACAGTACGAAACGGTCACGGTCGAACCAGTGCGGGTTGGCCGGATTGTGTTTGAAATTTCCGGTGGACAGCCCTTTTGCGGTATCCGGACCCCACAGAGCGACCGCCATATCGGCCATGCCCATCGGCGCTCCCGGATGCCCGGAGTTGGCTTGTTGCACGGCGTCCATCGCCAGCGCGCGAATGGCATTGGCCATTGATTGAGGAGTTGTCATACCGGGGGTTGTCTCCGATGTTCGACCAAGGGTGGGGAGGAATCCGATTTTATCGTTCGATAAGTCCGTCAAGATCGCGCCCGATGAACTTTTCGCGCGTCTGCGGCTTGCACCACGCTTCGGGGGGCTTGAAGCAGCGACGGTTGCCGTGCAGCTTTGCCTGGTGTTTTCACGCCAAAGTCCATGGATGAAAATAGACGAAAAGCCGGCATGCCTCCATGAGATGGATGACGCCAAAGCTGCTCGGAGTTATACACTGGGGAGCCGGCCGACGCAGCTATGCCGTAGCGGCCGGGCCGCCTCACCCATCTGCCCCAAGCAACAGAACAGACCATGAATTTATCCAACTACGCCCAAAGACGCGCCTTACTCGCGGCCCAGCTCGGAAAGAACGGGATTGCCATTGTCCCGACCGCGCCGGAACAGACGCGCAACCGCGACAATGATTTCCTGTTTCGCCACGACAGCTATTTTCATTACCTGAGCGGATTTGCGGAGCCCAAGGCGTGGCTGGTTATTGCAGGCGACGGGCAAACCACTTTGTTCTGCCAACCCAAGGATCCGGAGCGCGAGATCTGGGACGGCTACCGCCTCGGGCCGGCGGACGCACCATCGGCGCTGGGCGTCGACGCGGCGTTTTCGATAACCGAGATTGATAGTCAGCTACCCAAACTGCTGGATGGCCGGGATGTCGTCTGGTTTCCGTTCGGTATCCACAAAGGACTGGAATCGCGTATCGATGGCTGGCTGGGCGGCGTGCGGGCGCGGGTGCGTTACGGTGCCTTATGCCCGGAGCAGCAGCGCGACCTGTGCAGCCTGCTGGACGAAATGCGCCTGGTAAAAGACCTGCAGGAACAAGACACCATGCGGCGTGCGGCGCAAATAAGTGCTGGCGCACATATCCGGGCAATGCAACTGTCCGCACGCATGCTGCGCGAAAACAAGGATGTGCGCGAGTACCACCTGGATGCCGAATTGCTGCATGAGTTCCGCCGCCTTGGCTCGCAGTACCCGGCTTATGGCTCCATCGTGGCGGCCGGCGCCAATGCCTGCGTGTTGCATTACCGCGCGGATGCCGCCCCGGTGCGCGATGGTGAGTTGGTACTGATTGACGCGGGCTGTGAACTCGACGGTTATGCCAGCGACATCACGCGCACCTTTCCGGCCAATGGCAAATTCAGCGGTCCGCAAAGGGAACTTTATGAAGTGGTGCTCGCGAGCCAGGAGGCGGCCGCCGCGGTCACCAAAGCCGGCGCACGATTTACCGACCCCCACGAAGCCAGTGTGAAGGTACTGGCGCAGGGCATGCTGGACACCGGGCTGCTCGACAAAAACAAGACGGGATCACTGCAGGACGTGATCGAAAACCGCAGCTATTTCCAGTTTTACATGCACCGCACCGGTCACTGGCTGGGCATGGACGTACACGACTGCGGCGGCTACTTCGAACCCACCGAACTCGGACAAAGCAGTGCGCGCAAGGATGTATTGACGGGAGAGACCATTGTTACCCGCCCGGCCCGCGTACTGCGCCCTGGCATGGTGATGACGATAGAGCCGGGCATCTACGTGCGGCCCGCTGCCGGCGTACCGCAGAAATTCCACAACATCGGCATTCGCATCGAAGACGACGCCATCGTCACGGCCACCGGTTGCGAGTTGATCAGCCGCGGCGTGCCGGTAAATCCGGATGAAATCGAGGCCCTGATGCGTGCCTGAACCCCCGCTATCCATGTCCACCCCGCTTATGCAGCAGTACCGCGAAGACGGTTACCTGGTATTTCCGGCCTTCAAGACCCTCCCGGAAATAGCCGCAGTGCGTATGCGCGCCGCTGAGATCGTCGATGCCTTCGACCCAGCCGATAACATGCCGGTCTTCAGCACCCGTGAGCAGGATCGCCGGGTGGATGCCTACTTCATGGGTTCGGCCGACAAGGTACGCTGTTTTTTTGAAGAAGAGGCGTTTGACGGGTCGGGGCAACTCAGGCAGCACAAGTCCCTCTCGATCAACAAGATCGGACACGCCCTGCACGACCTTGACCCGGTGTTTGACCAGTTTTCGCGTGGCCCGGCATTGGCGGCACTGGCGCGCGAACTGGAACTGGAGCAAGCGCAAATCTGGCAGTCCATGTACATATTCAAGCAGCCCGGCATCGGAGGCGAAGTCCGCTGGCACCAGGACGCCACTTTCTTTGACACCACGCCCCAAAGCGTGACCACGTTCTGGTTCGCCCTGGAAGACGCCAACAGACACAACGGCTGCTTATGGGTCGAGCCTGGCGGCCAATGCGGGCCTCTGCGTGAGAGATTCACCAGGAGTGGCGTCGGTGCTGTGATGGAAAAGCTGGACGGCGCGCCGTGGCCCGATGCCCGAGCTGCGGTTCCCCTTGAGGTGGCTGCCGGCACGCTGGTGGTGTTGCACGGACTGTTGCCGCACTACAGCGGGCCGAACCGGTCGCCTGTCTCCCGCCACGCTTACACGCTGCACGCCACCGACGCGCGCTCCACGTATTCCCCTGGAAACTGGCTGCAGCGCAATGGCAGTCCGTCTGTGCGCGGGTTTCTCTGACGCCAGACTGGTGGACCAAGGTGGCTCTACGTCCTCTCAGACCTGTTTTCCGCGCCTTGGGTTTGTGCATGCTGGCCTTGGGCGCGGGTCTGGCCCAGGCGGCGGACGAGTTTCTCTACACGGTGCGGGCTGGGGACCATCCCTGGAATATCGCCCAGCGCTATTGCAAGGACCCGTCTTACGGCTTGCGTCTGGCCAAACTCAACCGCATACCCAATGACCGCAGGATGCAACCGGGGACACAACTGCGCATTCCCGCCGAATGGCTCAAGTTGCAGTCCTCACGCGTACGTGTGCTCGCGGTTCGCGGCGATACGCGCTTGCAAACCGGTGCTGGAGCAGGTCGTGCAGCAGTGGAAGGCGAGTCATTGCTGCCCGGTTCTTCATTGCTTACCGGCCCCAGTCCAGTGCCACGCTCGAATTCGAAGATGGCTCCCGTGTTCTGGTGCGCCAAAACTCGGAGCTGCGGCTGGTGCAGTCGCAGCAGCCGGTATTGCACAACAGCCGCCTGGTTGAGGTGGAACTGCTGCACGGCGGTCTGGAAAACACCGTAACGCTGTGGACGACTTTGGTACCGGCTACTCTTCACTGGCGTATCTCAAACGTTTCCCGATTGACGATCTGAAGATAGACCGCTCCTTTGTGCGGCACGTCGCAACCAATTCTGACGACGCTGCGATTGTGCGGGCCACCATCGCGCTGGCGCATGAACTGGGCATTACGGTTGTTGCAGAGGGGGTCGAGACCGAGCAGCAAAGCCGGTTTCTGGCTGCGCAAAACTGCGATATCGCGCAGGGCTATCTGTACGGACGGCCCGAGCCGCATCTGCGTCCCGCGCAGTCGGCCAGGCTTTGATCCGCATGCGTCTGGCAACCCCGGCTTTGCAGGTGCCCGGGTCTACAATCCCCCTCCCTTGCAAGAGTTGGCGTAACACCCGTTCGGCCAGTCTTTGACAGCAGCAGGAGACAAGATATGTCCAACACCCATGTAAATTCAGAAGAGAAGCGCGCCGAGCTGCGCAAAGCCGCACTCGAATACCACGAGTTCCCCGTACCCGGCAAGATCGCCATCGAGGCCACCAAGCAGCTGCTCAACCAGCATGACCTGGCGCTGGCCTATTCGCCCGGGGTGGCGGCGCCGTGCGAGGAGATTGTCAAGGACCCCAACAACGCTTTCAAGTACACCAGCCGCGGTAATCTGGTGGCCGTCATCACCAATGGCACCGCAGTGCTTGGTCTGGGCGACATCGGGCCGCTGGCTGCCAAGCCGGTGATGGAAGGCAAGGCGGTTTTGTTCAAGAAATTCGCCGGCATCGACGTGTTTGACATCGAGATCAACGAGAAACACGACCTCGACAAACTGGTCGACATCATCGCGTCCCTGGAGCCGACTTTTGGCGGCATCAACCTTGAGGACATCAAGGCGCCTGACTGTTTTTACGTGGAACGCAAACTGCGCGACCGCATGAAGATACCGGTTTTCCACGATGACCAGCACGGCACGGCTATTGTGGTCGGCGCGGCCATGCTTAACGGCCTGAAGGTGGTTGGCAAAGACCCCGCGCGGGTGAAACTCGTAACCTCCGGCGCTGGGGCAGCCGCACTCGCCTGCCTGGGTTTGCTGATGAAACTGGGCATCGCGCGCGCGAATATCTTCGTCACCGATCTGGCCGGAGTTGTGTACGAGGGCCGCACCGAGTTGATGGACGAAGACAAGATGGTGTTTGCCCAGAAGACCGCGGCGCGGACCCTGGGCGATGTCATAGAGGGCGCCGACATATTTCTCGGTCTCTCCGCAGGCGGTGTACTCAAGCCTGACATGGTGCGCAAAATGGCGGCCAACCCATTGATATTTGCGCTCGCGAATCCCACGCCCGAGATCTCCCCCGAGGAGGTCAAGGCGGTGCGCAACGATGCCATCATGGCCACCGGCCGTACCGACTATCCGAACCAGGTCAACAACGTTCTTTGTTTTCCCTACATCTTTCGCGGCGCGCTGGACGCCGGCGCGTCCACCATTACGCTGGAGATGGAGATCGCGGCCGTCCATGCCATCGCCGAGCTGGCGCAAGCGGAGCAGAGTGAAGTGGTTGCCGCAGCCTATGCCGGTCAGCAACTGGCGTTCGGCCCGGAGTATCTGATACCCAAGCCGTTTGATCCGCGTCTGATGATGAAGATTGCCCCGGCGGTGGCCAAAGCCGCTGCCGAAAGCGGCGTGGCCTTGCGTCCCATCCAGGACATGGATGCGTACCTCGACCGCTTGCAAAGTTTTGTATACGCCTCTGGCACCGCGATGCGGCCTATCTTTGCCGCGGCAAAAAATGCCACGCGCAAACGGGTCGCGTTTTGCGAAGGCGAGGAAGAACGCGTATTGCGTGCCTGCCAGATCGTGGTGGACGAAGGTCTGGCGCGGCCGACGCTGATTGGCCGTCCGCGGGTGATGGCCCAGCGCATTGAAAAGTTTGGCCTGCGTCTGCGCGAAGAGCTCGACTACGACGTAGTCAATGTGGAACACGACCACCGCTACCGCGATTTCTGGCAAACCTACCATCGGATGACCGAACGCATGGGCACTACGGCACAAATGGCCAAGATCGAGATGCGCCGCCGACTCACCCTGATTGGCGCGATGCTGCTGCACAAGGGCGACGTGGACGGGATGATCTGCGGCACATGGGGTACAACAGCCATGCATTTGCCCTACATCGATCAGGTCATCGGCAAGCGGCAAGGCGGCAGTTCCGGTACGCGGGAAATTCCCATATACGCCTGCATGAACGGACTGCTGCTGCCGGACCGGCAGGTGTTCCTGGTCGACACCCATGTCAACTATGACCCCAGTGCCGAGGAGTTGACCGAGATCACCATCATGGCAGCCGAGGAAATGATGCGCTTTGGCATCCGGCCCAAGGCAGCGCTGCTGTCGCATTCGAACTTCGGCAGCAGCAATCGCCCCAGTGCGCTGAAGATGCGCCGGACCCTGGCCTTACTCACGGTCGAAGCACCCTGGCTGGAAGTTGATGGTGAGATGCACGGTGACGTAGCGCTCGACGGCAAGGCCCGTGCCGCCATGATGCCCAACAGCACACTGAGCGGAGACGCGAACCTGCTGGTGCTTCCCAATATCGACGCGGCGAACATTGCCTATAACCTGCTCAAGACGGCTGCGGGCGGCAACATCGCCATTGGCCCGGTTCTGCTGGGAGCGGCCAGACCGGTGCATATTCTTACCGCCAGCACCACGGTGCGGCGGATTGTAAATATGACCGCACTCACGGTCGCGGACGCAAATGCCACGCGGTAGGGCACTTAGAAAAAGCAAGCACTGACTTACAAGCCTCGGCGGGCTCGGGAATCTGCCCAAATTTTGTGCAGGCCCTTGCGTTTTGCGCCAAGATCGGCGACACTAGAACTCTTGAAATTTGCGGGTAAACCCGAGGTTCCTGGAGAAATGCTTCATGGCAGGCGCTACAAGCCTAAAGTTGGTACTTACTGGCTTCTTGCTTGCGGCAGCTTTGGTAACCAGTTTGGTGCAAGCCAAGACGCCGGTGACCGCAGATGGTATCTCGACGATTTCGATCGCTGAAATGCCAGCCCAAGGTTCTCAGACCTATGACCTGATAACACGGGGTGGTCCGTTTCCTTACGAAAAGGACGGGGTGGTGTTTGGTAACCGTGAGCGCTTGCTTCCGCAAAGAAATCGGGGTTATTACCGCGAATACACGGTGCAAACGCCCGGATTGAAGCACCGGGGAACGCGGCGTATCGTTTGTGGAGGCAAGCCCCGGACGCCGGATGACTGTTATTACTCGGCCGACCACTATGCGAATTTTCGCCGGATCGTGCCCTAGATGTGTTTTTGTCTTTTTAGAAAGTGAAGCGGGGATGGATATGCCACTTCGTCAAGAAATCGAAACGCCATTGCGTGGCGTGAGAACCAATATCGTTCAGTCGATTCGTGCCTTCCGGGTACAGGATCTGCAGGATGCGGCTCAGCATCTGGGTCAACACTTTTTGTACGCAAATCTGGCCAACGCGCAATCCAAACAGGACGTGCTGGACATGATTGGCCAGCAGTTCACGCTACCTGCGCATGTCGGCAAGAATTTTGACGCCTTGTACGACAGCATGACCGATCCGGTGCACAAGTCCGGACCCCAGCCTGGATTCATCGCCGTACTGGAACACATTCCGGCCAATGCCAAGTTCGACAAGGAAGCGCGCGAGCAATTGCTTGACATCTTCCGCGATGCGGCTGACTACTGGGGCGACCGTAAGATACCGTTCCGATGTTTCTATTCTTTTCTGTAGCCCGTTCTGCACACACCAGCCAAGCAGAACGGGCTAACGAGGCAAAAAGCGACGGCCAGGGTAACGACACCCTGTCTGGCATCCCGCTGACAACCGAATCAGGTGAAAAAATGCCGACCGATAAATTGTTGGACGTATCTCCATTGGCGCTGCGTATGAGCAGCCCGTTCAACGCCGGTTATTGGCTGGCGGCCGCCTGATCCTGTCGAGCGCCAGTTAACACGACGCTGCCTTGTGTGCGTCGTCGGAAAGTTGAAAAGCCCGTCTCCCGCGACGGGCTTTTTCATGCGTGCTGCGCCAGCGCCACGTATTCCGCAACGCTGACTTCTTCGGCCCGGCGCTGTACATCAAAGGCCCCTGCGAACGCGTGGTTTGACAGCCACGTGCCCAGTGTGTGGCGCAATAATTTGCGCCTTTGCCCAAACGCCACCTGCACAATTTCACTGAGCCTGCGCACGTCCAACAGCGCCGCGTCCTGCCGCGGCAGCATCCGGACCACGGCGCTGTCCACCCGTGGTGGTGGCTCAAAACTGCCGGGCGGGACATGCAAAACATTCTCCATCGCGTAGCGCCATTGCAGCATGACGCTGAGGCGCCCGTAAGCCGAAGTACACGGACTCGCCACCATGCGTTCAACCACTTCCTTTTGCAGCATGAAGTGCTGGTCCGCGATGAGTTCCGCAAACCCGAGCAGGTGAAACAGGATCGGCGTGGAGATGTTGTACGGGAGGTTACCCACGACGCGCAGCTTCGATGCTGATTCTTCAGACCGACCGCCGGCTTGCGCACAAGATACCCGGGCAAGCTCGGCAAAGTTCACTTTCAATACATCCGATTCGATCACCGTCAGATCGGTCCGCATACGCAATCGGCTGGCAAGGTCTCGATCAAGCTCGATCACGGTGAGATGGCCCAGCCGCTCCACCAATGGCTGGGTCAAAGCGGCAAGGCCGGGCCCAATTTCGACCATCCATTGCCCGGCCTTGGGTGCGACGATGCCCACAATGGCGGCAATGATGGACGGCTCGATCAGGAAATGCTGGCCAAAACGTTTTCGCGGCGTATGCTTGCGCAGCGCGCCGTCCCTGGCTCTCAATCGTTGCCCCCACCTGCCACGGACCCCGGGGCCACTGGCAGTAAAAAGGGGGACGCAGGATTCCTCACTGGCCGTCAACCGGGAGGTTCCCGCATCTCCACATAGGCGCGCGCGCGCAGGTCCTGAACCCAGGTGAGGTAAGCCTCGTCGAGCTTTTTTTCGCGCAGCATCGCGCGCACCGCCGCACGCTGTTCGCGCTGGCTAAGCGGTACCGCACGACGCTCCTTGACCTCGATAAGGTGCACCCCAAAACGCGAAGTCAGCGGCTCGCTTATCTCGCCCGGCGCAAGCGCGTTCATGACCTCCTCAAATTCCGGCACAAACTGGCCTGGGCCAGCCCAACCCAGATCTCCTCCCTGGGCCGCGCTACCGTCTTGCGAGTTTTCCCGGGCCAGAGCGGCAAAATCTGCCTGGCCGGCCAGAATCCGCTTTCTGAAATCCATCAGTTTTTCGCGCGCCGCGGACTCACTCAGCTGGGGCGACAACCGCAACAGGATATGGCTGGCCTTCGTCTGCACCACCGACGCGGCAGGCAAACCGCCAGCGCGCCTTTCCAGCAGCTTGAGGACGTGAATGCCGGCCCCAGAGCGCACCAGCACCAACGCGCCCACGGCAAGGTCTCGCGTGGCGTCAGTAAAAAGTGCCGGGTAACGGTCTGCGCGGCGCAGGCCAAGTTGGCCGCCGTTGGCTGCGTCCGGCGCGTCCGAAAACTCACGCGCCAACCCGGCAAAGTCAGCTCCAGAGCGCGCTCTGTCCAGCACTTTTTGCGCCTTCGCCTGAGCAGCGGCCACCTGCGCCGCGCTGGGATCATCCGGCAGGGCCACCAGTACCTGGGCGAGGTTTATCCCCGTCGCTGACTCGTCCTGGTTCTTTTGCTGATCACGCAGGTACTGGTCGATATCAAGCTCGGAGATGCGAACCTTCTGAGTCACCTCCCGCTCCCGCAGGCGGACCACCATAAGCTGGTCGCGCAGATAGGTGCGAAACTGCGTCCGCGGGATTCCGTCAGCCGCGAGTCGCCGGTAAACCTCGGAAATGTCGATCTGGTTCTGGCGCGCGACCGATTGCTCTGCCTCGTCAATTGCCGGTTCTTCAATTTTTATGCCGGTTTCCCGTGCCTGATGCACTTGTGCCCTATCGGTAATTAGACGCTCCAGCACGATGTTTGCCAGCTCGCGTGTATCGGGAATCGGCTGTTGCGCCTGGGTCAACTGGCTCACGACGCGCAGCTTCTCCATCCGTACCTGGTGGTTGGTAATCGGCTCGGAATTGACGATGGCAACAATGTAATCGGCCGAGCGCTGCGATGCATCAGCCGCCACCGGTGCAACTGCCATGGAGGGCACACCCGGCAACCGCAGACCCTGGGCGCCGACGGAAAAGGCGACGCAGGCAACGAGGCCGGCGAGCGCTTGGCGCAATGCGCAGTGGATCATCATGAATCAATCGTAATTGCTGAAGCGGCTGGGCGATGTCGTTGTCTCACGCAGGTACTGGTAACGAGGAATATTCTGTTTCAGGGTCTGCAAGGGATTAACCCCGAGCCGGGAAAATCCGACAAATTCCAGCTGGAACATGATGCGGCGGTTGGAAGACGAGGTACTGGTTTGCAGCCGCTCCAGCACCACACGGCCCAGCCAGCAACCACCGTCGTATTCGAATCCGACGATGGAGTCTACCAACCTGCCTTCACGCAGGCTGAAGTTCAGACGCCCGACACTGTACCAGCGGCCCTCGCCCTGCCCTTGCCCCGGTGCCAGATTTTCACCACGGTCGCCCCACAGATCATTGACCGGCCACTGCCACCCCACGTCGATCTGTTCGCTGGAGCCACGCTGCAGGCGGTAGGCGGCGCTCACTACCCGGTAATTCCCCGGGCTGTACCGGCCACCGATAGTGGAGCGGATCGAACGGCCGGCATCTGGGTTGAATTGCACGGTCGAGTCGAACGACCAGCGCGGGTCCAGGTTCAGCGTGGTGCCCACGAGCACGTCGCTCAGTCCCTTGGACACCGGCGCACCGCCCGGCAAGGTAACGCGCTGGTCCTTGAAGCGAATGCGCTGCGCAATCCCGAAACGCGCCGCCTCGGCACCGGTATCCGGGTCCAGCAACCGGGTCGAAAGACCCAGCGTCAGAAGACTGCTGTCTTCTATGCGGTCATTACCGACAAACGAATTTTCGGAATAGATGCTCGCGAAGTTGAAATCATTGGCACCCGAATCGTAGTTTGGCAGCAGGCTCTGATCCCGAAACGGTGTGTGGACATAAAACGCCCGCGGCTCCAGTGTCTGGCGAAAGCCGCGCCCAAAATAACTCGCATCGCGCTCGAAAACCAGGCCGCTGTCCAAACTGAAAGTCGGCAGGACACGGCTGGCCGACGTGGCGCCATTGGCCAACGCGCCGTTGAACTGGTAATTGGTCGCATGCAACTGCAGCTTGGGTGTGATGAATCCACCCGGCGCAACCCAGGGCCTGCTCACTCGGGCCACGGAAAAAGACCGGCGCCCGTTGACTTGCCCGGTCAACGCCCGGTCGGAATTGAATTGGGTCGTATCGGCATCGACCGAAAAGTCAAAACCTGCCACGTCGGTGCGGGCATAGCGCCATGCGAGCTGGGGCATCCGGTCGTAGGGCGGGACAATCGGCGAAGCCACATCCTGCAAAGTCTGCCACTTGAGCATGCGCAGGCTGGTCGAAAAATAACCGCTCGACCAAGACAGCGACAAATCATTGGGCAGCAGGCGCTGCGTCAACCAGGGGCTCACGCGCGTGAAATCGCGCCAGTAGTTGTCGTCGCTGACCCGGTTCAGCGAAAGCGATATCCCAAGGTTGCCGAGGGCTGCCATACCGGTTTCCAGGGAGCCGCTGTGCGCATAGTTCAAGCCCCACCGATTGGTATTGCGCAACTTGTCACTGGGCATGAAGTTGGCCCGGAGCTGGCCCGCATATGCGGTTTCCATGTACCGGAACTCGCCGCCCAGATCCACGCCCCGTTTGCTCATCACCGAGGGAAACAGTGTCGCATCGCGGTTCGGCGCGATGTTCCAGTAATACGGGACGGTAATCTCCACGCCATTGACGTTGTCCACGCCAAACGTGGGTGGAAGAAATCCGGATTTCCGTTTGTTGCTGAGCGGGAAACTGAGTGCCGGAATCGGCAGCACGGGGAAGCCCTTGAAAGTCAACAATGCGCCTTGCGCTTCCCCCACTTCCTCCTCGTTATCGATGCTGATGCTGGCTGCGCGCAGGATCCAGTCGGGCATCCAGGCCGGGCCCGGCAGACGGCGGCAGGTGGTGTAACTGGCATTGCGGATCAGTGCCCGCTGCTCGTCCACGAAATCCACCCGATCAGCCTCTCCATGCCCGCCGTTCTTGAGGAAACGGTAACTCGGATTCTGAAAAAAACCTTCGAACGATTCCACCTTGAGATCCAGCGCCGGGCCTTCATACACGTCGCCCGCGCGGTTGATGCTCACCGCGCCGCGGGCCCTCGCAAGGTCCTCCGGTTGATAGTAATCCAGCCGGTCGGCGCGTATCACCATGTCGCCGCGGCGCAACTCGGCCTGGCCTTCGATGACCGTATCCAGATCGGCCCGCGAAGAAATCCGCTCCCCGTAAATAAACGTGGGCAGGGAACTGCGTTCATTTGCCGGTATCACCTGGCGCAGCATGCGGCTGCTTTTCAGGGCCGGGTCCGCCGCCGGCTCCTGCGCACGCACCCCGGCAACCGGCAGCAACACACACACCGGCAATGCAATCCGCCTGGCAAAGGTCCAGAGGCGTCCCGGCCGGGACGCCACAGGTCTGGAGTCATGCAACGAAAAGCGCATCTGCTGAGGCTGGGTCGGGGAAAAGGATACGGTGCGCGTGACGTTTGGGGGCGGGTTTGTAGAATGGATTATCCATGAGCCAACCCGCCACGCCGCCGGACCCGCAATGTGCCACGACAGATGCTTCGGGCACTCCAGCGGTTCAATGGAGCGACCCAGCGCGTGGCGCAAGCTTCATGCGCTGGCTGTCAGGCCTGCAAACCGAACACGGCCTGTACCTCCACAGCCTGCGAGCAGCCTCCGCCGACGCGAGCTTCCGGCGCTACCTGCGCATTGATACACCCCATGGCAGCCGCATCATCATGGACGCCCCGCCCGGTCAGGAGGATTGCAGGCCTTTCGAGCACGTGGGCCGATTGATGACTGACGCGGGCCTGAACGTACCGCAGGTGCTGGCCTGGGACCAGCCCAACGGGTTCATGCTGCTGAGCGACCTGGGCACGCTAACCATGATGGCGTTGCTGGTGCCGGAGCAGCCAGCGGCGAATCTGGGCCACTACCTGCAGGCCGTGGACACGCTGCTGATCTGGCAACTGGCCTCCAGGCCGGGCATGCTGCCCGTATGCAACGAAGCCTTGTTGCGCAATGAAATGGAGCTGTTCCCACAGTGGTACCTGGCCCAATACCGTGGCATCGTCCCGGATGCCGACATGCGACGTACGCTGGACCAGAGCTTCAATACCATCATTGCGGAAAACCTGGCCTGGCCCAGCGTCTACGTGCACGGGGACTTCATGCCGCGCAATCTGATGGCCCCCGCGGTATCGTCCGGAGGGCTTGCAGGGCGACTGGGCGTGCTGGATTTCCAGGACGCGGTGTATGGCCCGATTACCTATGACATCGCAAGCCTCATGCGGGACGCCTTCCTGAGTTGGGAAGAGGATTTTGTGCTCGACGTAACAATCCGGTACTGGGAAAAGGCCCGCGCCGCGGGGTTGCCGGTAGGACCTGACTTTGGCGCGTTTTACCGCGGTGTCGAATGGATGGGCTTGCAGCGCCATCTTCGGGTGGCTGGCATCTTTGCCCGGCTGACTTTGCGCGACGGCAAACCCCGCTACCTGGCCGACACACCGCGCTTTATCGGCTACATCCGGGCCACCGCTGCGCGTTACCGCGAGCTCCGGCCACTGCTGCGTTTGATCGACAAGGTCGAGGGCGTGCAAGACGCGGCGGGTTATGCATTTGGCCGCGTCTAGTTTCGCGGCCTGCCGTGCCGGCGCGAAAGCGTTTGCAATAGCCGGCAGTCACTGAACCATGCTTGGCGCACCCCGCTTTCATTGCCCCGAGCTTCTGCACACGGGCGCCACGATCGAACTGCCGGCGAACGCCACGCGGCACGTTCAGGTGCTGCGCCTGCAACCGGGCGACACCATCACGCTGTTCGGCGGCGCCAACACCGGCGAATTCGACGCCACCATCGCCGCCATGGGGCGCAATTCCGTACAAGCCGTCATCGGGCAGCACCACGGCGTGGAGCGCGAATCGCTGCGCGAGGTACATCTGGCCATTGGCATGCCGGCCAATGAACGCATGGACTGGCTGGTTGAAAAAGCCACTGAACTCGGTGTGGCCGGGATCCAGCCCCTGATGAGCGAACGCAGCGTGGTGCGCCTGGACGACGAACGGGCACGGAAAAAGACAGCCCACTGGAACAGCATCGCCGTCGCGGCCTGCGAGCAGTGCGGGCGAAACCGGGTGCCTGCGGTGCAACTTGTCACCAGCTTGACGGCATGGGGCCGGCAACTCGATAAAACCGGGACCCGCCTTGTGCTCTCGTTGCGCCCCGACGCCCCGGCACTGCGCCAGACAATTGCCGACGGGCAGTTGGCGGATGGCCCGATCACCGTGTTGTCCGGACCCGAAGGTGGCCTGAGTCTCGCCGAAGAAGCGCTGGCGATCGAACGTGGCTTTGCGCCGGCCTCATTGGGCACGCGCGTATTCCGGGCGGAAACGGCGGCGCTGGTGGCGCTTACACTGCTTGCATGAACCGAAACCTTGGTCTGCTCGCGGTCTGCCAGGGCTTGTTCCTCACCAACAATGTAATTTTCATCGCCATCAATGGTTTGATCGGCCTGAGTCTCGCGCCCCTGGGCTGGATGGCAACCTTGCCGGTCATGGGCTATGTGGTGGGCGGGGCGTTCAGCACGCCACTCGTCGCCCGGACCCAGGCGGCCTGGGGGCGCAAGGTCTCGTTCCAGCTCGGGCTCGTGGTTGCCATGTTATCGGCGCTGCTGTGTTGTTACGCCGTCGTCGAGCGCAATTTCTGGCTGCTCGTTATTGCCACCGTAGTTGCCGGGTACTACAGCGCCAACGGGCAGCTATACCGTTTTGCCGCCGCCGAGCTGGCTGCACCTGCTTTTCGCGAGAACGCCATTTCGCTGGTACTGACCGGCGGGCTGATAGGTGCGGTGCTCGGGCCCACCATCGCCACCCATACCAAGGCATTGTTTGCGATCCCGTTTGCCGGGGCCTACGTGTCCCTGGCGGTTGTGGCGGTGCTGTCCATGGGGCTGATGGCTTGCGTGCAATTTCCCGCGTTGCCACCCAAGCCTGCCGGCCACTCCGCCGGCAGGCCGCTTGGAGTGATCATGAGGCAACCGGTTTTTATGGTCTCCGCCCTGGGCGCGGCATTGGGGTACGGCGTGATGAACCTGCTGATGGCCGCCACGCCGCTGGCCATGCAGGTGTGCAACTTGCCGTTCGAAGACGCGGCGCTGGTTCTGCAATGGCACGTCATCGGCATGTTCGCGCCGGGGTTCTTCACCGGCCACCTGATCCGCCGCTTTGGCGTCCAGAAGATCATGGCGCTGGGCGTGCTGCTAAATCTGGTGTGTATTGCTGTGGCCCTGTCGGGCGTCGAACTGCAGCAGTTTGTCATCGCATTGTTTGTGCTGGGGGTGGGCTGGAACCTCTTGTTCACCGGCAGCACCACTTTGGCCCTGCAGGCTTACCAGCCGGAAGAAAAGGACCGCGCCCAGGCGGCGATCAATTTTTGTGTGTTTGCGGTCATGGCACTGACCTCGTTTGCCTCCGGCGCGTTGGTCACGACCCAGGGCTGGAGGCTCCTGAACGTCGGCTCATTGCTCCCCGTCGCGCTGACCGGCCTTGCGCTGGCCTGGTTTGCAATTCGCGCCAGAGCGCCACGTAATTCGTCCGCGTGAAGAATCGTCTGGTTTTGACATTGAGGGGAACACACCATGGGCTTGCTTGATTCGGTATTGGGTTCGGTATTGGGCGGCAACGCGGCGCAGCCAGGGGCGCAGAGCGGGGGGCTGGGCAGCATCCTGGGCGCGCTGGCGAGCAACCCGCAAATGCTGCAGGCGGTGACCGGCATGCTGGGCAACGACGGCAGCCATGGCGGCCTGGGCGGCCTGATGGCCAGGTTTCAGCAGGCCGGCCTGGGCGACGTAATCGGTTCGTGGGTTGGCAGCGGCCAGAACCAGGCCATTTCGGCCGACCAATTACACCAGGTGCTGGGTTCGGACGCCATCTCGGGGCTGGCCGCAAAACTCGGCATCAATATGGGTGATGCCGAAACCCAGATTTCACAGATCCTGCCGGGGCTGATAGACCACCTGACGCCGCATGGGCAGGCGCCCGCTGGTGGCCTGGGAAATACCGGTGACCTGATGGGTATGCTGGGCGGCTTGCTGGGTAAGCGTTGACAACACCGCCTGCGCGCTAGAAGCGCTTGTCCAGCCAGCGTCTGAGTTCCGCAAATACCTGTTCGCGGTCCGGCGCGATCTCGTTGAATATCTCGTGGTAGAGCGCCTCGAAGCAGCGCGAACTCACCACATCCGTAGGCGCCGCGTTGGCAAACGCCCGGCTGCCGGCCGGGTTGACCAGTTTGTCCGCGCCTGCATACAAAAGCAGCGTCGGCACCTTCCACGACGGCGCACAGGCCACGGTGGCAGGCCCGCTTTGGGCAATAAACACCGCCAATCGCGCGGCAATACGGTCGTGCACCAAGGGGTCTGCCTTGTACGCGGCCACCACATCCGGGTCACGTGAAATAAATGCCGGATTGAGGCCGTTGCCGACCCGCAAGTCCGGCGCAAACTTTGGCAATACGGCCAGCAACAGCTTCTGGAACACACCCAGGCCGGGATCCAGCGCCGGCGACGACATCACCAGGGCCTGTACCGGGCGCATCGCCAGCGACACAAACCGCCCGGCCACCAAACCACCCAGGCTATGCCCCAGAAGAATCAGCGGTGTGCCCTCGTTCATGCGAAAGCGCGACTCGTCCACCACTTCGGCCAGGTCCGACAGCAAGCGGTCCGAACTCGGCAAGGCGCCGCGCGGACCCATGGATTCGCCGTGCCCGTACTGGTCGTAGCCACGCACCGCAAAACCCCATTCGTTCAGCCGGGTCGCCACGTGGTCATAACGCCAGGCGTGTTCTCCCAGGCCATGAACAATCAGCACCACACCACGCACCGGACCCTTGTCCAGCGGCCAGTCCACCACCACCAGGTTGGTACCGTCGCGCGCCGTCAACGGGCTGAAGTTCGAGCCCGTCATTACAAGCTGGAAATTACCTTGGCAACCGCGGCGGTCAGCTTCTTGGCATAAGGGACATGCAGGAACTCGTTCGGCCCGTGGGCGTTGCTCCTGGGGCCCAGCACACCACACACCATCATCTGTGCCTGCGGGAAACCGCGCGCCAGCATGTTCATGAGTGGAATCGTTCCGCCCTGGCCGATGTAGCCGCAGGGCGCGCCAAAATGCGCCTGCGAGGCCTCGTTCAGAGCCCGCTCGAACCACGGTGCGGTGTCGGGTGCGTTCCAGCCGGTTGCGCCGCCATTGCTCACAAAAGTGACGCGTGCCTGGTACGGCGCGTTGTCCTCCAGCAGGGCTTTCATCTCCTGCACCGCCTGCGCCGCATCCACCAGCGGCGGCAAGCGCAGGCTCAGCTTGAAAGCGCTGTAAGGCCGCAGAACATTGCCTGCATCGGCAAGCGCGGGAAAACCTTCTGCACCAGTCACGCTCAGGGTCGGGGTCCAGGTGCGGTTCAGCAGCGCCTGCACCGGATCGGTGGTGGTAGGCAACACGAATCTGGTGGAGCCTTCGCAGTCGTAATGCGCCCACGGGAACCGCTTGATTACCTCCTCACCCAGGATCGCCGCCGTGGCCTTGGCCTGCGCCAGCCGCTCGGGCGGCACCTCGCAGTGGAAACTCGCAGGCAGCAGGCGCCCGGTCGCGCTGTCTTCAAGACGGTCCAGCACCTGGCGCATGATGCGAAAACTCGACGGCACCAAGCCGGAGGCGTCACCCGAATGGATGCCCTCGGTCAACACCTCCACCTTGAGCGTGCCGCTGGCCATGCCACGCAGGCTGGTGGTCAGCCAGAGCTGGTCGTAGTTGCCGGCGCCCGAATCCAGGCACACCACCAGCGCCACATCGCCGAGGCGCGGGCGCAGCGCGTCGACATACGGCAGCAAATCGTAGGAGCCGCTTTCCTCGCAGGTCTCCACCAGGCCCACGATCCGCGGGTGAGGAACGTTTTGCGCCTTCAAGGCCTGGATGGCCGCAATGCTGGCGTAGACCGCGTAGCCATCGTCCGCGCCGCCGCGGCCGTACAGTTTGCCGTCCTCGTATTTGGGGGTCCAGGGCCCCAGGTCATTGCGCCAGCCATTGAACTCGGGTTGCTTGTCCAGGTGGCCGTACATCAACACGGTCTGGGTGGATTCGGGTTTGGTCGCCGCCAGCTCGAAAAACAGCACCGGTGTCCTGCCTTCAAGGCGTACCACCTCCAGCCGCAAACCTTCAATCTTTTGTGCCTCGACCCACGCCGCCGCATTGCGCACCACGGCCTCGATGTAACCATGTTGAGCCCAGCTGGCATCGAATCCGGGGGATTTGGCGGGAATTTCTATGTACTGCGTCAGCTGCCGGACGATGTCGGTATCCCACGCTGCAGTGGCCTGGGCCAGCGCCAGCGCATCGTTTAGAACACGGGACGGGATTTCTCTGTGCAGGGGAGCATTCATGGTGGCACCTTTGACGAATACCGCCATCGTATCAAGTCCGGGCCATCTTAACGGCGCGGTGCCACGGGTATTCCGCGGTCTGTTCTACAAACGGTAGGCCTGCCGTGCCGTCTGGTCAAACACGGCGTGCCGGTCCTGGGGCGCCACCCGGCCCATTGCCGCCTGTTGCCATGCCGGGTAGGGGCCCGCGAGTTCCAGCACCGGCCAGTCGCTGCCCCACAGGGTCTTTTGCGGCCCGAAACAGGCCAGCACCTGGCTGGCATAAGCTTCGAGCACGTCCACGTCCGCACCAGCCGCGGCTTCGGTCCACAGGCCGGACAGTTTGCAGAACACCTG
>JANLPN010000268.1:0-11710 GCA_031367285.1 Betaproteobacteria bacterium
GGCAACTGCCGCGTCCACCTCATTGCCGCCCTTTAGCAACATGCGCAGCCCGGCCTGCGCCGCCAGCGGTTGGGAGGTGGACACCACATTGCGCGCCATAACCGGGCTGCGGGTGGTGGGGTAAGGGTTGTGCCAGTCGAATTGCATGGTGGTGTGGACGGGGAAATGGTGAAGAAATGGTCAAGCCTGAGCGCCGAAGCCGGTGTCAACGTTGTCTGGGATCGAGGGCGTCGCGCAGGCCATCGCCGAGCAAATTGAACGAGAGTACCAGCAGGAAGATCGACAGCCCCGGCCAAATCGCCATCCAGGGCGCATTGTCGATGTAGTTCTTGGCGGTATTGAGCATGCTGCCCCAGCTGGGTGCGGGTGGCTGCTGGCCCAGGCCCAGAAAGGACAGGCTGGCTTCGGCGATTACCGCCGCCGCAATCGCCAGCGTGGCCTGCACGATCAGCGGCGCCAGGATGTTGGGCATGACGTGGCGCAACGCGATGCGCAGCGGTGGATTGCCGACCGCACGCGCCGCCTCGATGTAGTCCTCGACCTTGACGTTGATGACCTGGGCCCGCGTAAGCCGCACAAAAATGGGCGTGGCCGAAACACCAATGGCCACCATCGCGTTGGTCAGGCTGGGGCCCAGAAAGGCGGCCAGCGCTATCGCCAGTATCAAAAACGGGCAGGCCAGAAAGGCATCGGTAATACGCGAGATCAGGCCATCCACAAAACCGCCCAGAAAACCCGCCGCCAGACCTATCGGCACTCCCAGCAGCAACGAAATCGAAACACTGCACAAGCCCGCCAGCAGCGATGCCTGGGTGCCCCAGATGACGCGCGACAACACGTCACGGCCAATCTCGTCAGTACCCATCCAGTGTTCGGCGCTGGGCGCCTTGCGGATGGCGCCCCAGCTAGTGGCTATCGGGTCTTGCGGCGATACCCAAGGTGCAAACAGCGCCAGCGCCACAAACACCAGGACCACGGCCAGTCCCAACATCGCGCCCCTGCGCCGGCACAGACGCCGCCAGGCGCTCAGCCACGGGCCGGCTTCGGACCTTGGAGAAGTCCCTGGCACATGCGCGGTGAGCACGGCAGAAACACTCATGACCGCAATCTCGGGTTGACCAGGAAATAGGCCAGGTCGGCCAGCAGGTTGAGCACGATATAGGTGGTGGCCGTTACCAGCACCACGCCCTGCACCACCGAATAGTCGCGGTTGAAAACCGAATCCACGATCAGCTTGCCAAAGCCCGGGATCGTGAACACCTGTTCGGTCAGCACGGCACCCGAAAGCAGCGTGCCCAGTTCCAGCGCACCCAGCGTGATGATGGGGGTGAGTGCGTTGCGCAGCGCGTGTTTTAGCACCACCACGCGTTCGCTCAAACCCTTCGCGCGTGCAGTACGCACGTAATCCTGTTGCAGCACCTGCAGCATGGCGCTGCGGGTATGGCGCATCAACACGGCGGCAATCGCGTTGCCCAGCACAAAAGCCGGCATGACCATGGCCGCCAGGTTGGCTTTCAGGTCGACAAGCGGGCTCTCATACCCGGAGGCTGGCAACCAGCCCAGGTTCACCGAAAACAGCAGGATCATCAGAATGCCAAGCCAGAAATTGGGCGTGGACAAACCCCACAGGGCAAACAGGTTGGCGGCGTAGTCCCAGGCCGTGCCACGCCCCACCGCCGACACCACGCCAGCCGGTATGCCGATCAGCAAGGCAATGACCATCGCGATCAGCGCCAGCTCCACCGTGACCGGCAGCTTTTGCACGATCAGGTCCAGCACCGGCAACTGGCTGCGCACCGACTCGCCCAGGTCGCCACGCAATACGCCACCTATCCAATACGCGTAACGCAGCGGCAAGGGTTCGTCCAGATGCAGCTTGGCGTGCAAGTAAGCCACCACGGCCGGGTCGCGTTCCTCGCCCGCCAACACCAGCGCCGGATCGCCCGGCAGCAACTGCTGCAGGCCGAAAATCAGCATGGACACAAACACCAGCGTAGGAACGATGGTGATTAGGCGTTTGACGAAGAACTCAAACATTGCCTGGCCGCGTGTTTGCAGGACCGTGCCGTTGTGCGCTTCAGTTCATCTTGAGGCCCTGCACGCGAAGCAAGCCATCCGGTACGTTGCGCACACCGGCGAGTTTGCCGTTGTAGGCCCACAGCCAGTTGACGTGGTACAGGTAGACCACGGGGCGCTCCTTGATGACACGCGCGGCTATCTGCTCGAACACCTTCTTGCGCTCCACCGGGTCGCGCAATTCGCGCGATTTGTTAAGCAGCGCGTCAGTCTCGGGCGAACAGTAGCCGGCGTAATTCAGTGGCTGCTTGCAGCCATGGAAGCTGTACAGGTTGCCGTCCGGGTCGGGGCGGCCGCTCCAGGCCAGGATGTAGGCATCGAAATCGCCCTTGTCGGCCATATTGAGCGAGGTCGCGAATTCAGTGGTCTGTATCTTGACGTCGAAACCGGCATCACGGCTCATGGCCTGCACCACAAGGGCCAGGCGCTGTGCCTCCGACGTGGTGGCCGTCAGCAGCGTGAAGCTCGGGTTGGTGACGCCGGCTTCCTTGAGCAGCGCCCGCGCACGCTCCACATTGCGCTTGGGCACCGGCAGGCTCTTTGCGTAATACAGGTTGGACGGCGCTACCCACTGGTTACCGACCAGGGCCTCGTTGTCCATCACCACCTGCGCCAGGCCCTGGCGGTCCAGCGACAGCTCGAACGCTTCGCGCACACGGGCATCCTTGCCCAGCGGGTTCTTCTGCGCTTGTTCGCTTTTGCCGACGTTGATGGTGATGCCCTGGTAGCCGATGCCGGTGATACGCGAGGTTTTGAAACGTTTGTCCTTGGTCACACCCTCCATGTCGCTCGACGCCACCCGTTCAATGAAGTCGAATTGGCCCGCGCGCAGGTTGGCCAGGCGCACCGTGGCATCGGGCACCGGTGTGTAGATGATCTTGTCGAAATTGATCGCCGCCTTGTTCCAGTAGTTGGCGTATTTCTCGAACACGATGCGGTCCTGCGCCACGCGTTCAACAAATTTGTACGGGCCGGAACATACAGGCTTGGTGCCGAAATTCGCGCCGCCGGCCTGCGCCGCCTTGGGCGAGACCATCATGCCGGCGCGGTCGGTCAACGCAGCCAGCAGCGGCGTGAAGGGAACCGACAGGTTGAGCCGCACGGTAGACGCGTCGACCACGTCCACGCTGGCCAACGGACGCAATTCGCCGCTGCGCTGGGAACCCGGCATGGTCTTGTGGCGCTCCAGGTTGAACTTGACCGCTGCCGCGTCCATCTTCTCGCCATCGTGAAAGGTCACGTCGGTGCGCAGTTTGATGGTCAGCGTCTTGCTGTCGGCCGCCCACTCGTAGCCGGTCGCCAGCTGGGGCACCACGTTGAGTTTCTCGTCAATGTCGAACAGCTTGTCGCACAGGGACGCAAAAACGATACGGCCGACAAAAGTACGACCTTGCGTCGGGTCCAGGATATCGGGGTCCTCGGCCAGGCCAATACGAAGGTTGGGCAGGTTTTGCGCCTGCAACCCCAAGGGTGCCAGCACAAGCAACAGCGCCGGCACAAGGGATCGAAACAGAGGGCTCATGGGGATTCTCCTAAAGGCGAGGGACAGGTTGATTCATTATGCGACCGCGGGCTGCGTTGCAAAGGCCGCTTGCAGACGGGCCAGGCGCTCACGCGCGGGAGTAAGCGCGCGCCGGGAATCCATCAGAACCGGCGCGGGAAGTTCGCGCCAGAAATGGCAGGCCACCGCATGGCCGGCTTCGGCCACCAATGGCGGCGTCTGCTCGGCGCACAAAGGCCTGGCGTGCGGACAGCGGGTATGGAAGTGGCAGCCCGGTGGCGGATTGAGCGGGCTGGGTACATCACCTGGCAACAATACACGCTCGCGCCGCGCCCCGGGCTCGGGCAGGGGGATCGCCGACAACAGGGCCTGTGTGTAGGGATGGCGCGGCGCGGCGAACAGCGCGTGTTTGTCGCTGATCTCGACGACGCGCCCGAGGTACATCACGGCAATCCGCGTGGCGATGTGTTTGACCACCGCCAGGTCGTGTGCGATGAACATATAGGCCAGGCCGAACCGCTGCTGCAAATCCTGCAGCAGGTTGACCACCTGCGCCTGCACCGATACGTCCAGGGCCGACACCGCCTCGTCGCACACCACCAGCCGCGGCTCCCCGGCCAGGGCGCGCGCAATGCCGATACGCTGGCGTTGGCCGCCCGAGAATTCATGCGGGTAACGCTGTGCATGTTGCGGCGCCAGGCCCACCGTGTGCAGCAATTCGGCGACACGCTCGCGTTCGCGCCCGGCATGCAGACCGTGCAGCGCCAAGGGCTCGGCCAGCGTCTGGCCCACCGTCATACGCGGGTTGAGCGAGGAATACGGGTCCTGAAAAATAATCTGCATGGCACGCCGCCGGGCCCGCAAGGCACCGGCATCCAGCTGGCCAAGGTCCTGCCCATCGAACCTGACCGTACCCGCGCTGGGCTCGATCAGGCGCAACACCAGACGCCCGAGCGTGGACTTGCCACAGCCAGACTCCCCGACGATGCCCAGCGTCTCACCGGCCGCCAGTTCAAAGTCCACGCCGTCCACCGCGCGCACCGCGCCGCTCACCCGCCCAAGGATGCCCTTGCGCACCGGGAAGTGTTTAACCAGACCTTGGACCTGCAGCAGCGGCGCCGCAGTCATGTCATGGCCATGGTCAGGGCAGGTGCCAGCAGTACCTGCGGATCCAGCGGCGCCTTCCAGCAGGCCGAATGCTGGC
Source organism: Betaproteobacteria bacterium (assembly GCA_031367285.1). Lineage (GTDB taxonomy): Bacteria > Pseudomonadota > Gammaproteobacteria > Burkholderiales > Burkholderiaceae_C > CAISIP01. The sequence continues at coordinate 4,782 of JANLPN010000268.1, forward strand.
CGTTGCCAAGCGGCCTGAGCGGCGGAGATAACGCATGGCACTGCGCGTCGGCAAACGGGCAGCGTTCGGCAAAACGGCAGCCTGGCGGCAGCCGCAGCGGATTGGGCACCTGGCCATGGATCGCGGCCAGGCGTGTCTGCTCCCCGTCCAGGCGCGGGATTGAACCCAGCAGGCCCACCGTATACGGATGTTGCGGGGTGTCGAACAGCCCCGCCACCGGGCCCTGCTCCACCACCCGCCCGGCGTACATCACCACCACATCGTCGGCCACTTCGGCCACCACGCCCAGGTCGTGCGTGATCAGGATGATGGCCGTGCCGCTCTCCTGCTGCAGCGTATGCATGAGGTCCAGGATCTGCGCCTGTATGGTGACGTCCAGCGCGGTCGTGGGTTCGTCGGCAATCAGCAGGCGCGGTTCGCAGGCCAAGGCCATCGCAATCATGGCGCGCTGGCGCATGCCGCCCGAGAGTTTGTGCGGATGTTCGTGGAAACGCTGCTCCGGCGCCGGTATACGCACCCTGGTCAACATCTGCACGGCGCGCTGCTCGGCCTGTGCGCGGCTCAGGGGGCGGTGCCGCATCAGGCCTTCCACGATCTGGTCGCCAATCGTGAAGGCCGGGTTCAAGGACGACATCGGTTCCTGGAAAATCATGGCCATGCCATTGCCGCGCAGGTTCTGCATCTCGCGTTTGGGCAGGCCGAGCAGCTCCCGCCCTTCAAAACGGATCGATCCGGCGGCGATATGGCCGGGTGGGTTGGGCACCAGTCCCATGATAGACAAGGCAGTCACACTTTTGCCGCAACCCGACTCCCCCACAATGGCCAGGGTGCGCCCCGCAGCCACCGCAAAACTCACACCGTCCACCGCCGCAAACTCACCCCCATCGGTTTTGAACAGGGTGCGCAAACCCTCCACTTCGAGCAAATTGCTCACTTGGCGCTACCCAGGCGTTCGGCTTGAAATTGGGCAATGCGGGCATCGATCTGCGCCCGGTCGATCACGCCCGCCGGGTCATGCCGGCCCGCCAGGCAGGACACAAAGGGCTGGAAACGCTCCAGGCTGACCTGGTACAGGCGCTGCAGCTCGACGATGGGCTCGGCGTGGTCGTCGACGCGGATGTCGAGCTGGGGGTAGTCCTCATCACCGTGGATACGCAGGGCCGCCGCCTGTTTGCCGCGTTTGTCGCCGCCCGCCGCTTCGCCGGCCGCCATAGCGGCCAGCAAGCGTTCGGCCAGCGGGCGGTCCCGGGCGGCGACAAAGGCCTCGGCCGTGGCCTCGACCACACGCGGGCCGGCCAGCATATTGCCGGCCACGCTAAAACCCTCAAACACCTGGTGCCCGCACCAGTCCACGCAGGTGGAACCGGTAAACGCCGCGCCGGGACCGGCAGCAGGGAGCATGTGCAACTGGCGCTGGTCGCGACCGGCATCGGCGCCCACCAGTTCCGCCACCGCCTGCGCAGCCGTTTGGCCGCGCGCCAGCAAATCCAGGCCGGCCGGCCCGTACAGCGGGTTCACCAAAGCCTGGGTAGACAAGGCACCGACACCGCGCCGTGTATGGACACACAAGGCGCCGACGGCAAAAAAGCGGCTGGCGACCGCCACCCCAAAATGCCCGGCGTCATCACGCGCAACAATGGACCAGGTCATAGATCGAGGTGCCTCACGTTGGCAGGGGTTTGAAACTTGTGCGCCAGCATCGCATTCAATTTTCGCACCAGCCCGTCATTGCCGATATGCGCCGTGTTGTGGCCTTTATGCCGCCCATGCCGGCGTTGTTGTGGTGCATGGACATGCATCAAATGTAGGCGGACACCGTCTGCTTGCACCGGTTTGGCGCAAATAATTCATTTTTTTAAATATTGATTTATTTGATTCAAGTTGGTATCGTAGCGTGTCCGTCAAAACCTTGCGCCGCAATCCGGGCTGCCAGCCGCGACAGACCACAAGCCAACCCGCACACAGGAGTAACACAGCATGACATTCAAGAGACTCGTCGCAAAGATCGCCCTGACAGTCGCCGCGACGGCGGCCCTGGCAGGGCCCGCCATGGCCGCCGACTGGGTGGTCGGCGCCAACATCGGCAATGTGCCCTGGGAGTTCCAGGACGCGTCCGGCAAATTTATCGGCTTCGAGATCGACCTGGTCAACGAGGTGGCCAAACGTGCCGGCAAGACCGTGCAGATAGAAAACATTCCGTTCAACGGCCTGTTCCCGGCGGTACAGTCGGGGCGCATACAGATTGCCGTCTCGTCCATCACCATCACCCCCAAGCGCCTGGAGTCGTTGGCCTTTGCGCAGCCCTACTACGACAGCGACCAGTCGCTGTCAGTGCTGAAAACGGCCAAGATCGACAAGCTGGAAGACCTGGCCGGCAAGACGGTCGGCGTGGATACGGCGTCCACGGGCGACATCTACACCACGGAGAACACGGCCAAACTCAAAATTGCCAAAATTTCCCGTTACGAAGGCCTGCAGCCGGCCATGCTCGACCTGGCTGCCGGTCGCATCGACGGCTACATCAGCGACATCCCCGCAGTGGAGTACTACATCAAGGACAAGCCCCAATACCGGGTGGTGGCGCGTATCCCGACCAATGAGCGTTATTCCTTCATGTTCGCCAAGACCTTCGCCGACGCGGCCAAGATCAACGACATCCTGACCACGCTCAAGAAGGAAGGTTTTGTCGCCGCCACCCACAAGAAGTGGTTTGGCAGCACACCACCGGACACTTCATCCAGCGTGAAGGTCATGGACGTGCCCAAACTCTGAGAGCCGAGCCCAAGTGCGTGACAGGCAGTCGCCGTTTGCGGTACGCCGCGGCGTGACAATTGCCTGCCGGCCATGGACCTGATCGACACCTTTTTCAACGCCAAGGTCTTCTGGACCGCCCTTCCGCAATTGCTGGAAGGGCTCTGGACCACCATCGTGCTGGGCCTGGTGAGTATCCTGGCCGGGCTGGTGACCGGGCTGGCCATGGCCCTGGTGCGCTTGTACGGCGTGCCGGCCTTGCGCGCCGCGGCCCGTGTCTATACCGACGTGATGCGCTCCATTCCGCTGCTGGTATTGCTGGTGCTGGTGTACTACGCCCTGCCTTTTGTCGGCATCCGCCTGACGTCGTTCATGGCCGCCGCCACCGCCTTGACCCTGGTGTCGTGTGCCTACACGGCCGAGATATTCCGCGCCGGCATCGAAGCCATTCCGCGCGGCCAGTTCGAAGCCGCCCAGGCCATAGGGCTGGGATTTTTCAGCAGCATGCGCGACGTGATCCTGCCGCAGGCCTTCCGGATCGTGGTGCCGCCGCTTACCAGCAACTGCATCAACGTGCTCAAGGACACGGCCCTGGCCTCGGTGGTCGCCATGCCGGACCTGCTCAAGCAGGCCACCCAGGCGCAGGCGCTGGCCGCCAACCCGACCCCGCTGATAGGCGCGGCCTTGCTGTACCTGCTGCTGCTGCTGCCCCTGGTGCGGCTGGTCGGTTACTTTGAAGCTCGGCACCGCAAGGCCAGCCGATGAAGGGGTGGGTATGGCGGCACTGATCGAGATTCGCGCGCTGCACAAGTCCTACGGCAGGTTCGAGGCGCTGCGTGGCATCGACCTGGACATCGCCAGCGGCGAGGTCGTGGTGGTCGTTGGGCCCTCGGGTTCGGGCAAGTCGACGCTGATACGCTGCATCAACCTGCTGGAGGACTACCAGCGCGGCGAGGTCCGGGTTGACGGTGAAAAAGTCCAGCGCGGCCCGGCCCTGGCCAGGGTGCGGGCCGAAGTCGGCATGGTGTTCCAGAGCTTCAACCTGTTTCCGCACCTGAACGCGCTGGCCAACGTGGCGCTCGGTCCGCTGCGGGTGCGCCACCTGTCCCGGCAGGCGGCCAACGAACGTGCACTGGCCCTGCTGGAGCGGGTGGGACTGGCCGACCACGCCCACAAGCTACCCGGACAACTCTCGGGCGGCCAGCAGCAGCGGGTGGCGATCGCCCGGGCGCTGGCCATGGAACCCAAGGTGCTGCTGTTCGACGAACCGACGTCCGCGCTCGACCCCGAGATGGTGGGCGAGGTACTGGACGTGATGCAAAACCTGGCGCGTACCGGTGTCACCATGGTCATCGTGACCCATGAGATGGGGTTTGCGCGCCGGGTCGCCCACCGGATTGTTTTCATGGAAGGCGGCCAGGTGGTGGAGCAGTCCGCGCCGGAGCAGTTTTTCAGCGCACCGCGCGAGCCACGCACGCGCGCTTTTTTGCAGGCTATTCTTCAACATTGACGCTATTCCGCCATGACGCCCACCCAACCCACACTGAACCTCAACCACATACGCGCCGAATTCCCGGCCCTGCAGAACGACTGCGTCTACCTGGACAACGCAGGCGGTTCGCAGGTGCTGCGCCGCGTGGCCGACCGGGTGCGCGATTACCTGCTTACGAGCAGCGTGCAACTCGGTGCGAGTTACGCCCAGTCGCAGGACGCCGGGGCCAGGGTCATGGCGGCGCGGCGCTCCGTGGCCGACCTTATCCACGCGGTGCGCGATGACGAAGTGGTCATGGGCGGCTCCACCACGTCGCTGATGTTCCAGCTCACCCAGGCGATCCGGCCGGGGATCCGTGCCGGCGACGAAATCATCGTGACCAACAGCGACCACGAAGCCAATATCGGCGGCTGGAAGCGGCTGGAGGAAGCCGGTGCCGTGGTCCGCATCTGGGAGATGAATCGCGACACGCTGGCGCTGGAACTGGCGGACCTGGAGCGCCTGCTTTCGCCGCGCGTGAAGTGGGTGGCCATGACCCACGCATCGAACATTCTGGGCACGGTGAATCCGGTAGCCCGGGTCGCGGCGCTGGTACATGCCGTCGGCGCACGCCTGTGTGTCGATGCCGTGGCCTATGCGCCGCACCGGCTGGTGGACGTGCAGGCCAGCGGCGCCGACCTGTACGTGTTCAGCTTCTACAAGGTGTTCGGCCCCCACTACGCGGTGTTGTGGGGCCGGCGCGAGTTGCTGCTGGCCCTGCCCAGCCTGAACCACTATTTCATCGGCACGGAGGTCATCCCGTACAAGCTGCAACCGGGCAACGTCAACTACGAGCTGTCGTATGGTTGCGTGGGCATCAACGATTACCTGGTACATGTCGGCACCAGCCTGGGAAATACCGGCTCGGCGCGGCAAAAAATGCAGGCGGCCTTTGATGCTTTCGAACAACACGAGGACGCGTTGGCCGAGCGCCTGCTGGCCTACCTGCGCGGCAAGAAGTCGGTGCGCATCATCGGCCTGCCCACGGCGGCGGCAGGCGCACGCGTGCCGACGGTGAGCTTCATGGTGGCCGGGCAACAGTCGGAAACCATCGTGCGCCACCTGGACCGGTTCAAGATCGGCATCCGCTTCGGCGACTTCTACGCCAAACGTTTGATCGAGTCGCTGGGCCTGCACACCCAGGGCGGTGTGGTGCGGGTGTCGATGGCGCACTACAACACGTTGGACGAGATCGACCGGCTGATAAACCATCTGGAAGAGGTGATCGCGTGAGCAGTGTTTCGAACTCGACCCTGGTACGCAACGGCCGCGTCATCACGGCCAGCGACGACTACGTGGCCGACGTGTTGATGCAGGGCGGCGTGATCCACACCATTGGCCACCATATCGAAGTCGGTGAAGACGTGGCCATAGTGGATGCCACCGGCCTGTATGTGTTGCCCGGCGGCGTCGACACCCATGTGCACCTGGAAAACGTGGTCGGCCCCAGCACCACCTGCGACACTTTTGCCAGCGGCACCCGTGCAGCGGCCTTTGGCGGCACCACCACCATCGTGGACTTCGCCTTGCAGACCGCCACCGACTCGCCGCTGGGCGCGATTGCGCGCGCCCAGCGCAGCGCCGAATCGCAGGTGGCGGTGGACTTCAGCCTGCACGTAATCGTTACACGTGTTGACGAACAGGTGCTGCGCGACGTGCGCCATGCCATGCACTTTGAAGGCGTGACCAGTTTCAAGATGTTCATGGCCTACCCCGGCGTGATGATGGCCGACGACGCCGCCATATTCCGCATGTTGCGCCAGGTCGGTGCCGACGGGGGCATGGTGGCCCTGCACGCGGAAAACGGCACCGTGATCGAGCTGCTGATCAAGGAGGCGCTTGAGGCCGGCCACACCTCGCCGAGGTACCACGCACTCACCCGCCCGGCCATCCTCGAGGGCGAAGCCACGCACCGCGGCATACGGCTGGCCGAGCTGGCCGAAGCCCCTATCTATTTTGTGCACGTGTCCAGCAACCAGGCGCTCAAACACATCGTGGCGGCGCGCGCCGAAGGCATACCGGTGTTCGCCGAAACCTGCCCGCACTACCTGCTGTTCGACGATGCGGTGTACCAGAACGACGAGGTAGCCACCGCCCGTTACGTGATGACGCCGCCGCTGCGCACGCCGCAGGACCAGAAACACCTGTGGCGGGCGCTTCGTTATGACGACCTGCAGGTGATCGCCACCGACCACTGCCCGTTTTGCATGAAGGAGGGCCACCTCGGTTACCTGCAGCAAAAAATGCGCGGCAAGGATGACTTCTCGCAGATACCCAACGGCGCGCCGGGCATAGAAACGCGGATGGTCAGCCTGTTCGACATTGGCGTCATGCAGGGCCAGTTGTCGCTGAACCGTTTTGTCGAACTCACGGCCACCACCCCGGCCAAGCTGTTTGGCCTGTTCCCCAAGAAAGGCACGATTGCCGTCGGCAGCGACGCCGACGTGGTGTTGTTCAACCCGGCGGCGACGCAGACCGTACATGCCCATGATCTGCATGGCAACTGCGACTACACGCTGCTCGAAGGCCGCACGCTGCGCGGACGCGTGGAGAAGGTGTTTTTGCGCGGCAACCTGATAGTGGACGGGCCGCGGTGGCTGGGGCGCGAAGGCATGGGCCGTTTTGTTCCGCGCGGCCAGGTGCGAGC
>JANLPN010000265.1:0-1654 GCA_031367285.1 Betaproteobacteria bacterium
ATCTTCACCACCTTCGCCTGGGGCCTGCAGGACCTGGCGCCGCAGATGGCCGCGGCCTGCGGCGAGCAATACACCACCGAGGAACTGGCGAAAATCGGCGAGCGCATCTGGAACATGGAGCGCGAGTTCAACAACCGCGCCGGTTTCACCGAGAAGGATGACAGCCTGCCCAAGCGCCTGCTGACCGAGGCCTGCAAGACCGGCCCGGCCAAAGGCAAGGTCAGCATGCTGGGCGAGATGCTGCCCAAGTACTACGAAGCGCGTGGTTGGGACCCCCAGGGCCGCCCAACCGCCGCGACCAAGGCACGCCTGGGGTTGTAACGACCGTGCCGGTACCGTTTCCGTTCGGGCCGGGCCCTCGGGCGCGGCCCGGGACTGCCCGGTCGAAGCCCGCGAACGCGTAGACACGAAAGGCGGCTCGCAAGGGCCGCTTTTTGATTTCTGCCCGACATGCCGTGTGCCCCGGCATTCACTGAAACTGCGTTTTCACCTGGAGACATCGATATGACCCACCACGTCATCCTTGGCGCCGGCCCGGCCGGAGTGATCGCCGCCGAGACCATCCGCAAACACGCGCCCACCGACACCATCACCATGGTCGGCGACGAGAGCGAGCCGCCCTATTCGCGCATGGCGATTCCCTACCTGCTGATGGGCAACGTGGGCGAACGCGGCACCTACCTGCGCAAGAGCCTGACGCACTTTGACGACCTGAAGATCAGCATGGTCCATGCCAGGGCCAGTGCTCTGGACGCAGCCGCGAAGACCGTCACGCTCGACAACGGGAGCACGCTCAAGTTCGACCGCCTGCTGATCGCGACCGGCTCGCACCCCATACGTCCACCCATTCCCGGCATGGACCTGCCGGGCATCCACCCCTGCTGGACCATGGAGGACGCGCGTGCGATCCAGAAACTCGCCACCAAAGGCGCGCGCGTGCTGCAAATGGGCGCCGGCTTCATCGGCTGCATCATCATGGAGGCGCTGGCCGCGCGCGGCGTGAAATTGAGCGTGGTAGAGATGGGCGACCGCATGGTGCCGCGCATGATGGGCCCCACGGCCGGCGGCATGATCAAGGACTGGTGCGCCGCCAAGGGTGTGCAGGTGTTCACCGGCACACGCGTCGAGGCGATAGAAAAAGGCACAGGGGACGCGGCCCTGAAGGTCAAGCTGTCCAATGGCCAAAGCATGGACGTGGATCTGGTGATCAGCGCCACCGGTGTCAGGCCGGCGATCGGCTTCCTGGAAAAGTCGGGCGTCAAGTGCCTGCAGGGCGTGCTGACCGACGAACGCCTGCAGACCAATGTGCCGGGCATCTACGCCGCCGGCGACTGCGCCGAGGCATTCGACAAGGTCAGCAACAAGACCATCGTCAGCGCGATCCAGCCCAACGCCGCCGAGCAGGCGCGCGTGGCTGCCCTCAACATGCTGGGCCGGCGCACGGCGCTCAAAGGCGTCACGCAGATCAACGTGCTCGACACGCTGGGCATGGTGTCGACCAGTTTTGGTGAGAGGCAGGGCGTGCCGGGCGGCGAACATGTGGAGTTGACCGACAGTGCCGGTGGCCGGCACTTGAGCCTGCAGTTCAAGGACGACGTGCTGGTGGGCTGCAACAGCGTCGGTTGGACCGACCATGTGGGTGTCATGCGTGGCC
>JANLPN010000283.1:0-13525 GCA_031367285.1 Betaproteobacteria bacterium
GCGCAGCGCTGAACCGCTTCCATGCCTACCGGCTCGACCGACGCGGCAGGCCGCTTGCCGGTTGCCGGGGCGTGGTGCGGGACGGCGAACACCGCTATTTCCACAACATGGTGAGTGCCGGCGTGACCATTACCCAAGGCAGTCCATGAAGTTCCGCAAGCTGGTTTTTTCGGGCATCGCCGTGCTGGCCCTTGTGGTTGCGGCGGCTTATGTATTCCAGGTGCCGCTGAGCCTGGCCGTTGCCCGCAAGGTGGCCGCGCAGCGCCTGGCCTTTGATATACAAAACGAGTTGCCCGACGGCCTGCATGTGGGCGTCTGCGGTGCCGGGTCGCCGTTCCCGGACGACAAACGCGCCGGCCCCTGCACGCTGGTGCTGGCCGGCAAACACTTGCTGGTGTTTGATGTGGGCAGCGGCAGCGTACGCAATATCGGCAAGATGGGTTTCAACCTGGGGCGCGTGGAGGCGGTGTTCCTGACGCATTTCCACTCGGACCATATCGACAGCCTGGGCGAGTTGCTGCTGCAGCGCTGGGTGAGCACGGGCAACACGGCACCGGTGCCGGTCTACGGGCCGCCGGGCGTGGAACAGGTGATCGGCGGGCTGCGGCAGGCTTATGACCAGGACCAGCACTACCGCGTGGCACACCACGGCACGGCCACCGTGCCGGCCGGCGGCTTCGGCGGCCAGGCGATGCCGTTCACACCGGGCGCCGATGGGCGCGTGGTGGTGCTCAAGGATGCCGGGCTGGAAGTGGCCGCGTTCCCGGTGGACCACGGGCCGGTGCATCCGTCCGTGGGTTACCACATCGTCTACAAGGGCCGCAGCGTGGTGCTGAGCGGCGACACCATCAAATCCGCCGCCGTGCAGCGCGAAGCCCAGGGTGCCGACCTGCTGGTGCACGAGGCGCTGTCGGCGCGCCTGGTGGGCGTGCTCAAGGAAGGCGCCCTGCAGGCCGGGCGCAACAACCTGGCCAAGATATTCGACGATATCCTGAACTACCACAGCTCGCCCGAAGAGGCCGCCGAAGTGGCTCGGGATGCACACGTCGGGTATTTGCTGCTGAACCATATCGTGCCCGCCTTGCCGCTGCCCGGCATGGAAAGGGCATTTCTGGGCAACGCGCCCTCCATATTTGGCGGGCCGTTGCGTGTGGCCGCGGACGGTGACCTGCTGAGCCTGCCGGCGGGTGCCACCACCATCACCTTGACCCGGCGCTTCTGACCATGCTCGCCCTGCCCGTTGTGACCCAATTCCTGCGCACGCCCGAAGCACGGTTTGCCAATTTGCCGGATTTTCCCTGGGTACCCCGCTACACCGAGGTAGGCAGCCTGCGCGTGGCCTGTATCGACGAAGGCCCGCGTGACGCACCGGTGGTGCTCCTGATGCACGGTGAGCCGGCCTGGTCCTTCCTGTACCGCAAGATGATCCCGGTGCTGCTGGCGGCGGGCTACCGCGTGGTCGCACCCGACCTGGTGGGTTTTGGCCGCTCGGACAAACCGGTGCGCAAGGCCAACTACTCCTACCTGAACCATGTGTTGTGGATGGCGGCCTGGCTGGAGGCCATGGACCTGCGCAACATCACGCTGTTCTGCCAGGACTGGGGCTCGCTGGTGGGCCTGCGTATGGTGGCCGAAGCGCCGCAGCGTTTTGCGCGTATTGTGCTGGCCAATGGCGGCCTGCCGACCGGCACAACCCCCGTGCCCAAGGCGTTCAAGGTCTGGCGCGCCTTTGCACGCTATAGCCCCTGGTTTCCGATCGGGCGCATTGTGCGCATGGGCTGTGTGCACGGCCTGTCGGACGCGGAAGTCGCGGCCTACGACGCACCTTTTCCGTCTGGCCGGTACACGGCGGCGGCGCGCCTGTTCCCGGGTTTTGTACCCACCACACCCGACGACCCGGAGCGCGCCAACAACGAACGCGCCTGGGAGCTGTTCAAACGCTGGGACAAGCCCTTTCTCACGCTGTTCAGCAACCGCGACCCGGTGACACGCGGCGGCCACAAGGTATGGCAGAAGCTGGTGCCCGGCGCGCAAGGCCAGCCGCATGCCATCACCCGCAACGCCGGACACTTTCTGCAGGAAGACAAGGGACCCGAGGTGGCGGCGGCCATCGCGGCTTTTATCCGGGCCAATCCTTAGGGAAGCGCCGTTGCCCTCCTGCGCCAATGTTTGTACGGATCAGGCTGATGGGCACCCAGTTTCTCGTACACGCCGACGTTTGTACGGGATCAGGCTGATGGGCACTCAGTTCCTTGTGCACGCCGGCGTTTTTACGGGATCAGGCCGACAGCGCACTCAGCTCCGCGGCTGTCCCCCGTGTCGGCCTAGGGCCGACGACTCCGCCTTTATGCCGCTGCGCTGAGCGCCCCGCCAGCCTGATCTTGCGAGGATGGTGAACGTGCGACCCACGCACACCAGCCACGTTCACTGCCGAGGAGGCTGAGGTGGGTGGCGCAGCGGCATAAAAGGGGGGAGGCCGCGAGGCCGGAAGGACAGCCGCGGAGCTACCCACCACGGCCTCCTCGGCTGGCAGAAGCATAGGAGCGTCATACCGCTGCGCCACCCACCCCAACCTCCTCGGCCAGCAGAAGCATAGGAGCGAAACAGCGCAGGGCGGGTTGGCCTGTACTGCCAATTTAATCCGGGTAATATAAAAACAAAAAATTTACCCGGATATAATAGGCCACACCGTTCCAACCCTGTTCAGGAAATCACGATGGACACACCATCAGCTTACATCGCCTTCGACGGCAACAAACGCATTGCATCCGGCGCGCTGGCCCAGGTCGCGCTGAAAGCCCGGGAAACCATCGAGGCACGGGCCCACGCGCGGATCCTGGTGTTTGACCAGGCCACCAGCGAGCTGGTCGACTTCGACTACCGCGGAACACCGGAGCAGATGCTGAAAAGGCTGGCCGCGCCCACAGGCAAGACCGTGCCCGCTCCGGAACCGCCACCCTTGCCGGGCGCCGCACAGACCGGCCCGGGGCGGCCAAAACTGGGAGTGGTGGCACGCGAGGTGACCCTGCTGCCGCGCCACTGGGAGTGGCTGGGCAGCCAGCCCGGCGGGGCCTCGGTAGCGCTGCGCAAGCTGGTGGAGCAGGCCAGGAAGGCCAACCAGGCCAAGGACGGCGTGCGTGCTGCCCAGGAAGCGAGTTACCGCTTCATGTCGGCCATGGCCGGCAACCTCGGCGGGTTCGAGGAAGCGGCACGCGCACTGTTCGCCGCCGACCATGTGCGGTTTGAGGCGATGATCGCGCAGTGGCCGGCCGACATCCGTGCCCATCTGCGGCAACTTGCCAAAGCGGCGTTTGAAATAACAGCGAATCAGGACAACCCCCATGGCTAAGAGCTTTCGGTCCCGCACGGCAGCGATGCCTTTCATCATGCTCACGGTACTGATCGACATGATGGCGATTGGCCTGATCATCCCGGTCTTGCCGGCGCTGGTAGGGCGCTTTACCGGCTCGCAGGCCGACCACGCGCTCTGGTACGGCGTGGTGACCTTTTCGTTTGGCCTGGCCAACTTTCTGGCCTCGCCCGTTCTGGGCGCGCTGTCCGACCGTTATGGCCGCCGACCGGTATTGCTGCTGGGCTTTTTCGGGCTGGGCATCAACTTCTTCGCCACCGGCATGGCCACCGCCCTGTGGGTGCTGATTGCGGCGCGGTTGGTGGGCGGCGCGATGCAGGCCAACGCGGCGGTTGCGAATGCCTACGTGGCCGACATCACCGCGCCCGAAGAACGTGCCAAACGTTTCGGCATGCTGGGCGCCATGCTGGGCCTGGGTTTTATCGTCGGCCCGGTAATGGGCGGGCTGCTGGGCGCCATCAACCTGCAACTGCCGTTTTTTGTGGCGGGTGGCCTCACCATGGTCAACTTCCTGTACGGCTACTTCGTGTTGCCCGAATCCCTGCCCGCCGAGCGGCGCACGGCCCTTAGCTGGAAGGCGGCCAACCCGCTCACTTCCATCCGGGCGTTGGCACAACTCAAGGGCGTCGGTCCGCTGGTGGGTGTGGTGGCCTTCAGCGGGCTGGCGCAGTTTGTGTTGTACACCTGCTGGGTGCTTTACACCACCTTCAAGTTCGGCTGGGGCCCGCTGGAGAATGGCTGGTCGCTGGCGGCCGTAGGCGTGATGTCGGTGGCGGTGCAGGGCTTTTTGCTTGGGCGCCTGATCAAGATTTTTTCACCGCAACGCCTGGCCGTGATCGGCCTGGTTTCCTCGGCGCTGGGTTATGCGCTGTGGGGCGCGGCGACACAAGGCTGGATGATGTTTGCGGTCATCGCCGTCAACCTGTTCGGTTTTACCGTGACCGCCACCATACAAAGCATGATTTCATCGGCCGCCGACAGCCGCAGCCAGGGCCAGACCATGGGCGCCGTGAATTCGCTCAGCAGCCTGATGGCCGTGGTCGCGCCCGCGCTGGGTGCACCGCTGCTCGGGCTGGTGTCGCACCTGCCCCAGGGCGACTGGCGCATCGGTGCACCGTTTTTCTTTTGCGCCGCGCTGCAGACCGCATCGCTGTATCTGGCCTTCCTGCATTTCCGCCGCCAACGCGCCGGGCTGGCTGCGGCCCACTGAACATCCGGCCTGCACCACCTCCATCGTCGCCGTATCGATCGAGCGCTGCGTGCTGCGCGGGTTGAGCGGGTCGCTGCTCCATTCAAACCAGCCACCGTCGTACACGCTGATGTGTTCCCAACCCATCAGCCAGGCATAGAAAAAAGCCAGCGATGCACGCCAGCCGGTGCCGCAATAAAAGGCCGTGTGCAGGCCGGCATGGATGCCCTCGCCGTGCCAGAAATCACGGATTTCCCGCGCTGGCTTCATGCTGCCGTCCGTATTCTGGAACGCGCTCATGCTGTTCATGTCGCCGCTCTCACCCGCACGGCCCCAGCGCGCACCGGGGATCTCACCGCACGCGTCGATATAGCTGTAGCCCGACGTGCGGCCGCTAAATTCGTCCCAGGTCCGGATGCTCACCAGCGCCGTATCGGGCTGCAGTAGCAGCGACTTCACCTGCTGCGTATTGACCAGGTAATGCGGGCAGCCCGGAAAGGCCGTGCCAAAATCGGCGACCGGTGTTCGGGCCTGCGGTCGGCCGGCCGCCAGCGGCAATCCCGCTTGTGTCCAGGCTTGCAGGCCACCGTCCAGCAAACGCACGTCCAGCGCACCGGCATACAGCATCAGGTGCGCCGCGCGCCCGGCTGCCGTCATACTGCGCCCATACAACACGACGGTGGTGTCATGGCGAATCCCGAAATCCAGCAGCAGTCGCAGCAAGGCAGCGTCAGGCACCTTGTTCCAGAACGGCCCCTGCTCCAGCCAGCGGGTGACCAGGTAAGCCGCGGCCGGGATATGTGCCTCCGCAAACACGTCGGCCACAGCTTCGTCCACCTCCAGCAGGCACCAGTTCCGGCTCGCGGCAGCAGGGGTTTTCCGGCCCGCCATCAGCGCGGCCAGCCAGGCCGTCGTGCCGAGTTGTTGCCGGCGTGCAAGATCGTTGCGAAACTGCGGCGCGGTGATGGGGGCTTGGTGGGTCAAGAGGAGTGCGACGCAGGCGCCGTTGGCAGGAGTGCAGATTTTAGGAGACGCGGCCCGGCCAGAACCGGCGGCGCGCCGAAGTGCCGCAGCGGCTCCGGACCGCGCTTTGGCACAGTGCCAGAATCAGCACATGCCTGCGCTCCCTCCGACCCCTGATCCACCGCCACCCGCCCAGCCTCGCAACCCGCTGCACGGCCTGACGCTGGAGGCCATCGTGACCGCCCTGGTCGCGCACTACGGCTGGCCCGGCCTGGCACAACAGATACCGGTGCGTTGTTTCACCAACGACCCCAGCATCCCGTCGAGCCTGAAGTTTCTGCGCAAGACGCCCTGGGCCCGCGACAAGGTGGAAGGGCTGTACCTGTTCATGCTGCGCGAGACGCGGCGGGCACGGGCATAAGAACCTATCCGTAAATAAGACGACCCTGCGTTGTGACGAGAAAGCGATGGATGCTAGGCGCAGGCCGCAGCCCAGGGTAGGCCCCTGGGCAAGGTTTGCAACGACGCAGACACGCTTTATCGTCACAACCCTTCGGGCCGGGGTCCCAAGGGGCACATGCGGGTGTCGCAAGCCGCTTGTGGTGCCGAGCACCACGGCGCGTCTTGCTCCAACGCCTGCACCCCTTGGGGCCCCGGCGCAGGGCCGCCTTATTTGCGGATAGGTTCTAAGCCTCAATCGGCCGGGATTTCGCCGGCACCACGTTGCCGCATGAACTCATGGAAAGACAGCATGGAGCCGGCGGATCGAAGCTGGCCGTAGAGCTCGCCCATGCGCAGTTTTTCGCGGAACAGGCGCTTGATCCAGAGCTGGGCCGCGTTTTCAATGACGAGCCGGTATTCGGCGTCGAAGTCGTGCTGGTCCGATTTGGACGTGACGCTTTTGGGGTGCAGCGTCTTGAAATGCGGCGCACGCGTCAACGGCGCAACACCATCGCAGGCGGCCAGCAAATTGGCGTCAAACAACACGTCCTGCGATATCCGATGCCCGGAATACGGCCGCCACCTGTCACGCCGGTACAGGGCGTGGATGGAGCCATGAAAATCCATGAAGGTCTGAAAGTCCAGCGTGGGTGAAAGCGGTAACTCCCGGCACACTACGCCGGTTTCGTCATGGATGTAGACAGTTCGAAAAAACGCGATTTTCGCGGGGCTGTTGCGCGCCAGATCCAGCGCTTCCCGCAATGCGCCCGGCCCGAAGTAGTCGTCGCAATCGAGCATCGTAATGAAGGTGCCAACGGAAGCTTCAAAAGCACGGTTTCTCGCCTTGCCCGGCCCGATGCGCAAGCTGGGCGCAAGCACCTTGACCCTGCCGGCGTATTCGACTTCCAGATCCTTGTAGGTGTGCGTTCCGTCATCCGGGGTGATGACCACTTCAACCGAGGGCTCGGACAAAACGCTTTCGACCGCGCGATGGATCGTTTTTTCAGCCTCGAAGGCGGGGATCAATACCGAGAGAATCGGCTGCGGCATTTTCGGGCTTCGAGGTAGTTGGTGGAAAAGCGCATGTCAAGGTCAGGCACGAAATCTTAGAGGAAATGCCATTTGTCTGCCTTCGGCCCACATGGTGCTCTGCGGGATCAGCGCATGGGGCTGGCGCGCGCGAATAGCCCGGCTTGCCGGCACCCCACCGCGTGCTCTGGTAGGCTTGCGCGACCTATTCCTATCCAACGAGGCAAATTTTATGCACTACCGACGTCTCGGCCACAGCGGCCTGCAGGTGAGCCAACTCTCTCTCGGCTCCTGGGTTACGTACCACAACCAGGTGGACGTGGCCGCGGCGCGCGAGATGCTGGCCATGGCCATGGATGCCGGCATCAACTTCTTTGACAATGCTGAAGCTTATGCCGGCGGCAAGAGCGAAGTGGTAATGGGCGAAGCCTTCAAGGCGCTCAAATGGCCGCGCCTCAACTACATCGTGTCCACCAAGTTTTTCTGGGGGCTGGACCGCGAAGGCAGGTCGGTCAACCGCAAGGAAACCCTCAACCGCAAGTACCTGACGCAGGCCATAGACGGCTCGCTGACCCGCATGGGCCTGGACTTTATCGACCTGGTGTATTGCCACCGGCCGGATCCGCACACTCCGGTCGAGGAAACCGTGTGGGCCATGAGCGACATGATCACCCGCGGCAAGGCCTTGTACTGGGGCACCAGCGAATGGCCGGCCGCCGACATCCGCGCGGCCTGGGACATTGCCGACAAACACCACCTGCACAAACCGGTGGTGGAGCAGCCGCAGTACCACCTGTTCCACCGCAAACGCGTAGAGCAGGAATACGCCCGCCTGTACGACGACATCGGCCTGGGTCTGACCACCTGGAGCCCGCTGGCCAGCGGCCTGCTGACCGGCAAGTACCGCAACGGTGTGCCGGCCGGCAGCCGCGGGGCGCGCGAGGACATGGCGTTTCTGGTGGGCCGGCTCACCGACACCAGCAAGAATTCCGCGCTGGCACAACTGGAGACCATAGCGGCGGAGCTGGGCTGCAACCTGGCCCAGTTGGCCATCGCCTGGGCGGCGTACAACCCGCGCGTCAGCAGCGTGATCACGGGCGCGTCCAAGGCCTCCCAGTTGCAGGACAACCTCGGTGCAGTGGACGTATTGCCCAAACTGACCGCCGACGTATTGGCGCGTATCGACCAGATCAGCACGCCGCTGGCGGCCTGACCCGGCCTGCACCGCTACTCGGCTTTGGCTACCTCGTGTGCCGCCATCAGTTCAAGTGCCTTGACCAGGGCCGAATGGTCGAGCTGGTCCCAGCCGTTGGCGGCGCAGGTCTGCATGAGTTGCGCGGCCGAAGCCGTTTGTGGCAGGGAAACACCCATCGCCTTGGCACCGGCCAAGGCCAGGTTCAGGTCCTTCTGGTGCAGCGCGATGCGAAAGCCCGGATTGAAAGTGCGCTTGACCATGCGTTCACCATGCACTTCGAGGATGCGGCTGGCCGCAAAGCCGCCCATCAAGGCCTGGCGCACACGTGCCGGGTCGGCACCGGCCTTGCTGGCAAACAGCAGCGCTTCGCCCACGGCGGCGATATTGAGCGCCACGATGATCTGGTTGGCCACCTTGGTGGTCTGGCCGTCGCCATTGCCGCCCACCAGCGTAATGTTCTTGCCCATCAAGGCAAATAGCGGCTTGACGCGTTCGAACGCCGCCTCCGGCCCGCCTACCATGATGGTCAGGCTGGCAGCCTTGGCGCCCACTTCGCCGCCCGACACCGGTGCGTCCAGGTAATCGCAACCCAGCTCGTTCACGGCTTTGGCAAAACGTTTGGTCTCCATGGGTGAGATCGAACTCATGTCGACCACGGTTTTGCCCACGCGGCCGTCAGGCCCGCTCTGGCTGGATGCCAGACCCTGGGCCACGCCGTCCTTGCCCAGCAGCACCTGCTCCACGTCCGGTGTGTCGGGCAGCATCAGGAACACGATGTCGGCGGCACGCGCCACGTCGGCGTTGCTGCTGCACACCGTCGCCGCGCTGAGCACATCCGGCACCTTGCTGCGGGTACGCACAAACATCTCGTGGCCGGCGGCCAGCAGATGCTGGGCCATCGGTGTGCCCATGATGCCCAGGCCGATAAATCCGATCTTCATGTTGTGGTTCCTTTGGTTATCTGAGATCAAAGAGGTCGTGAAGATTTCGTAACGAGCGGGTCAAGGTGGCGTCGAGGAGCGGAGCCGTACACCTGTACGGTGACAACGGAGTTGCGGCGAAGGCTAACAACTGCGCGAAGCGATTGTTATGCCGGAGGCAACACCGCAGGCGTCAGATTGGCCCGCGCAGTAGAAAGATTCACGGCCTCGGGCCGGCACGCATCTTGGCCATCACCTGCTGCGCCCCGGCGGCCATCAGCCGCGCATCGGAGCTCACGGTCACAAACTGGAAACCCTTGGCAATACGCTTGAGCGCCGCTTCGGGGCTGCCGTTGTGTATGCCCGCCACCACGCCGTGTGCCTTGGCGCGCGCAAGTATGTGGTCTATGGCCTCGACCGCCTTGGGGTCCACGTCGTCGAAAGTGGGCGTACAGCCCAGCGCCAGCGACAGGTCGGACGGGCCGATGTAGATCGCATCCAGCCCCTCTACCGAGAGGATGTCGTCCAGGTTATCGAGCGCCTTGGCGGTTTCTATCATGGCAAAGGTCACGATGGTGTCGTTGGCGTGTTGTGCGTAGTCGGCCCCGCCATACAGCAGGGCCCGCGTGGGGCCGAAGCTGCGGGTGCCGCGCGGTGCGTAGTGGGTATAGGCCACCAGCTTCTGCGCGTCTTCCCGGCTGTTGACCATGGGACAGATCACGCCATACGCCCCGGCATCCAGTGTTTTCATGAGTATGCCGGGCTCCAGCCACGGCACACGCACCACCGGTACCGTGCTGGTGGTGGAGATGGCCTGCAGCATGGTGACCATGGCCTGGTAATCGACGATGCCGTGTTGCAGGTCTATGGTCAGCGTGTCCCAGCCCTGGTGCGCCATGGTCTCGGCCGAGAAGCTGTTGGGTATGGCCAGCCACCCATTGACGGCGGCGGCGCCCGACTTCCACAGGCTGCGCAAACGGTTTTCTCTCATGGTGTCTCCTTGGGGGGTGTGGTCAGGCCGTGCGCTCAACGGTCCAGCGCCGGACGCTTGGGATCGAATTTCCAGCCGGGAATCAGGTACTGCATGGCGGTGGCGTCGTCGCGTGCTCCCAAGCCGTGTTGCTTGTAGAGCTGGTGCGCTTTTTCCACTTCCACCATATCGAGCTCCACGCCCAGGCCGGGCTTCTTCGGCACCTGCACCAGGCCACCCTGGATTTGCAGCGGCTCCTTGGTCAGGCGCTGGCCGTCCTGCCAGATCCAGTGTGTGTCCATCGCCGTCACGCGGCCCGGCGCGGCGGCGCCGACATGGGTGAACATGGCCAGCGATATGTCGAAATGGTTGTTCGAATGCGAGCCCCAGGTCAGGCCCCAGTCGCGGCAGGTCTGCGCCACCCGCACCGAGCCGGCCAGGGTCCAGAAATGCGGGTCGGCCAGCGGAATATCGACCGACTGCAGCGACAGGGCGTGGCTCAGTTGGCGCCAGTCGGTGGCGATCATATTGGTCGCCGTGGGCAGGCCGGTGGCGCGGCGGAACTCGGCCATCACTTCGCGGCCCGAGAAGCCGTCTTCGGCACCACACGGGTCCTCGGCATAGGCCACCACACCACGCATGTCGCGCATCAGGCGGATAGCATCCCTGAGAAGCCAGCCGCCATTGGGGTCCAGCGTCACACGGGCCTGGGGGAAACGTTCATGCAGCGCAACCATCGCGCCGATCTCCTCTTCGCCACGCAACACACCACCCTTGAGCTTGAAGTCGTTGAAGCCGTAACGCTCGTAGGCGGCTTCGGCCAGCACCACCACGGCTTCGGGCGTGAGCGCTTTTTCATGGCGCAGGCGGAACCAGGCGTTGTCGGCATCCGGTTCTTGCGCATAGGGGAGATCGGTCTTGCCGCGGTCGCCCACGTAGAACAGGTAACCCAGCATCTCCACCGCATCGCGCTGCTGGCCCTCGCCCAGCAACGCGGCCACCGGCACCTCCAGGTGCTGGCCCAGCAGGTCCAGCAACGCCGACTCGATGGCCGTCACGGCATGGATGGTGGTGCGCAGATCGAAGGTCTGCATGCCGCGCCCGCCCGCATCGCGGTCGGCAAACTGCTGCTGTACCTGTTGCAGCAGACGCTGGTGGGCACCAATCGGCTGGCCCACCACCAGGCCGCGTGCATCGTCCAGCGTCTGGCGTATCTTCTCGCCACCGGGTACTTCGCCGACCCCGGTGCGCCCGGCGTTGTCGGTCAGGATCAGCAGGTTGCGCGTGAAAAACGGGCCGTGGGCGCCGCTCAGGTTGAGCAGCATGCTGTCGCGGCCCGCGACGGGAATCACGCGCAGGTCGGTTATCAGGGGTGTGGAGCTGGTAGGCATGGGTTTTCGTACGGGGCGTAGAGCGGGTGTGCCAATCGTACCTGTCCGCCGGGCCCGGTTGCGGCAATTTCCTTGCCGCCGCGGGTCGTGCTGCTATAAACAGCCCAGCTTTTTTGCAGAGGTACCCGTGTCCCGTTCCAACCGCCTGTTCGACCTGATCCAGTTGCTGCGCCGGCACCGGCACCCGGTGGGTGGCGCCCAGCTTGCGAACGAACTGGGCATCAGCCTGCGCACCCTGTACCGCGACATCGCCACCTTGCAGGTGCAGGGCGCGCATATCGACGGTGCGCCGGGCCTGGGTTATGTGTTGCGAGCCGGGTTTGTATTGCCGCCGCTGATGTTCTCGGCCGACGAGGTCGAGGCGCTGGTGCTGGGCTCGCGCTGGGTGGCGCGACGCGGCGACAGCCGCCTGGGCGCTGCGGCGCGTAATGCATTGGTCAAGATCGCCGCCGTGCTGCCGGCGGAACTGCGCCACGAGCTGGACACGTCGGCGCTGCTGGTCGGCCCCGCCGAACCCATCGCGGCGGGGGACGCCGAGTTGTCCGAGATCCGGCAGGCGATACGGCTGGAACAAAAACTCGCAGTGACCTACCGCGACGGCTCCGGCAAGGAAACGTCGCGCACCATCTGGCCGTTTGCGTTGGGCTTTTTTGACCGCCTGCGGGTGGTGATCGCCTGGTGCGAGCTGCGCCAGGACATACGGCACTTCCGCACCGACCGCATCACCGCGCTAGAGCGCACCGACATCCGTTATCCGCGGCGGCGCCAGGCCTTGCTCAAGGATTGGCGTGCACGCGAAGGGGTGGCCGAGCAGTAGCAGCTTGTGAGCTTGTAATTTGCGATCACTGCTGACAGAAACTGACACGGGCTCTTTTTACGATGGCCACAGGGCGTCTTGCCCGGCCTGCCATTTCTGGAGAACCCCATGTCCGATCCCAATTTCGTTTTGCTCTACGTAAAAAACCCCGGCGCCAGCGCCGCCTTCTACACCGGCCTGCTGGGCAAGCCACCGGTCGAAGCGTCTCCCACGTTTGCCATGTTTGCGCTGGAGTCCGGCGTGATGCTGGGCCTGTGGGCCGCCGATACGGTATTACCTGCCGCCACCAGTGTGGGCGGCGGCGAAATCGCCTTTGCCGTGGATGGCCGAGGCACGGTAGACACGCGCCATGCCGAATGGGCCGCTCTGGGCCTGCCGGTAGTCCAGGCTCCCACGGACCTGGACTTCGGTTATACCTTTGTGGCACTGGATCCGGACGGCCACCGGCTGCGGGTGTTTGCGCCGGCAGCGCAGTAAGGCCACGCGGCTCGGGCGGGCGGTGCCTTATTGCCCGCTCCTCGTCTACCGGATTGGCTTTACAAGTCCAGTCCACCCTCCGCTAGCGGCGTCCTGAATCGCGTGTAAACCTTCTTGGAAATCCACTCCGAAACGAGATTCTGAAAATTTCGTTCGTTCATGAAGCGGGCGAAGATATCTTCGTTCTGTTCCATGCGTTCGATGAACAGGGTTTCCAGCAGACCCGAAAACAGCAGCGCAAACTTTTCCTCCGGGTTGACCGAGGCGGCTTCTCTCAAGGAGCCGTCCGCAATCGCGGCCTCGATGATCTGGTCAAAAAACAGTTGATCGGCGTCGGTAAAGTCAGTCCCAAAGCGCTCGTTGACGACGTCGATCAGTCGCGAGAGCGGCACGTCCTCATCATGGCCCATGCCCGAGCCCACTTCGCGCGGACCGTCCAGCTTTTCGGCGGAACCGTCACGCAGGTTGATCGACCCTTCGCTGATCTTCTGCAGGCGGTAGTACTCCAGCCGTATCTCATCATCGAAGCTGTACCGCTGCCCGGTCGTCCGCTTGGGTAGCCGCGCAAGCCATTGCCGCCATACACGGGGTATTCGCCCACGTCATTGATGTGTTCAGTACCAATGGCTTCGCCGCTTTGCAATGAAACGAGGTACTTGACTTTCAGTTTTTGCCAGTGCTTGGGTGCTGAGCGAAAAAGTCCATTCATATTGATGGCCCCCCCACCGCCCGATACGCCTGCTGCGGATCGTTAGGCTCTTTC
>JANLPN010000280.1:0-2153 GCA_031367285.1 Betaproteobacteria bacterium
GCGAGCACGCCTACGGGGGCAGCTACTCGGCCGTGATGCGCATGCTGCACCAGTTGCGCGCTCAGGCGCCGGCGGACGTGACCGTGCGCCTGAGCTTTGCCCCGGGCGAGGCCGCGCAGGTGGACTTCGGTGCCGGCCCCATCCTCATGCACCCGCAAGGCAAGCCCCGGCGCACCTGGGCCTTCGTGATGACGCTGTGCCATTCGCGCCACCAGTACGTCGAATTCGTCTGGGACCAGAGCTCGGCCACCTGGCTGGGCTGCCACCGGCGCGCCTTCGAGTGGTTCTGCGGCGTGCCGGGCCGCGTGATCATCGACAACGCCAAATGCGCCATCATCAAGGCCTGTACCCATGACCCGCTGGTGCAGCGCGCCTACGGCGAATGCGCCGAAGGCTACGGCTTCAAGATCGACGCCTGCCCGCCGCACGACCCGCAGAAGAAGGGGATCGTCGAGTCGGGGGTCAAATACCTCAAGTCCAACTTCCTGCCCACGCGGGTCTTCCGCGATCTGGCCGACCTCAACGCCCAAGCCAGGGCCTGGGTGATGACCGAGGCCGGCACCCGGATACACGGCACCACGCGCGAGCGCCCTCTGGTGTTGTTTGACTCCGAACGCGCGCTGCTACAGGCCTTGCCGGCCGTGGCGCCGGACCTGGGCACCTGGCACCGCGTGGTGCTGCACCGCGATTGCCACGTCATGTACGAGCGTGCGCTGTACTCGGCGCCGTTCACGCTGGTGGGCAAGACCCTGTGGTTGCGTGCCACCGACACCGTGGTGGCGCTGTATGAGGACTACCGGCACCTGTACACGCACGCCCGTGCCCAGCGTCCCGGGCACAGGAAGACGCTGCCCGATCACTTGCCCCCGCAGGCCCGGGCCTACTTCGAGCGTGACCGCAACTGGTGTGCCACGCAGGCGCAGGCGGTGGGGCCGCACTGCGCCGATCTGGTGAGCCGGCTGCTGGGCGACCGCGTCGCCGAGCGGCTGCGCGCAGCCCAGGGCGTGCTCTCGTTTGCCAAGCGTTACGGAGCCATACGGCTGGAGGCCGCCTGCGCGCGGGCGCTCTCCCACGACAGCGCGCATTACCGCACCGTCAAGACCATCCTGGCCACTGGCGCCGATCAGCAGCCGTTGC
The DNA here is from genome assembly GCA_031367285.1 of Betaproteobacteria bacterium. GTDB lineage: Bacteria > Pseudomonadota > Gammaproteobacteria > Burkholderiales > Burkholderiaceae_C > CAISIP01. Next base: position 1,138 of record JANLPN010000280.1, read on the forward strand.
AAGAACCCCAGACCCCTGCGGCCTACGCCCGCGCGCGCTTCACGCGCAGCGCGGCCGATCTGTTCGCCACCGATTGCACCACCGTTCACTGACACCCACTTCCAAGGAGAACCAAGCACCCACCAAGACACCCAATGCAAACACCCAACAGCCAGGCCGTGGACATGTGGACGATGCGCGTGCCGCGCACCGGGCACGCCCCGTGGACAACGCGTTGCGTTGCCCACCGTGCGCACCCTTCGCCCACATGACCACCGCCTCCTACCACGATTGATAAACAAGGAACCCAATACATGAACCCCATTCCCGAACTCTCCGGGCAACTCAAGCAGCTACGCCTGTCAGGCATCCTGGACTCGCTGGACGCACGCAACCGCGAAGCCGTCCAGGGCAAGCTGGCCTACACCGACTTTCTGGCCATGCTCATCGGTGACGAGGTCGCCAGGCGCGAGAACAAGAAATTCAGCCTGCGTATGCGCCGCGCGCAGTTTCGCACCACCAAGACGCTGGAGCACTTCGAGTTTGAGCGGCTACCCAAGCTCAACCGCGCGCTGATCCACGATCTGGCCACCGGGCGCTACCTGCACGAGAAGGCCCCCGTGCTCATGGTGGGTCCCAGCGGAATCGGCAAGAGCCATCTGGCGCAGGCGCTGGGCCACTGCGCGGTGCGCCAGGGCGTCGATGTGGTGTTCACCAGTTGCCCGGGCCTGACCCAAAGCCTCAACGCCGCGCGCGCCACCGGCGCCTATGAGCGCAAGCTTGCGGCCCTGTCGCGCGTACCGCTGCTCATCATTGACGATTTCGGCCTCAAGCCGCTTCGCGCGCCCGCCGATGAAGACCTGCATGACCTGATCGCCGAGCGTTACGAGCAAGCTGCCACCATCGTGACCAGCAACCTGGACTTCGACGAATGGGACCACGCATTTGCCACCAACCGGCTGCTGGCCTCGGCTACGTTGGACCGCCTGCGTCACAACGCCTATTGCATCGAGCTCGACGGGCCTTCCTACCGCGAT
>JANLPN010000281.1:0-5496 GCA_031367285.1 Betaproteobacteria bacterium
GCGAGCACGCCTACGGGGGCAGCTACTCGGCCGTGATGCGCATGCTGCACCAGTTGCGCGCTCAGGCGCCGGCGGACGTGACCGTGCGCCTGAGCTTTGCCCCGGGCGAGGCCGCGCAGGTGGACTTCGGTGCCGGCCCCACCTGCTCACCCAAGACATAGTCCTCACCGTCAATCTTGATCGTGCCTTTGGGGCCGCGCAGTTGCACCTTGCGCACGTAATCCGCGCCGCTGTCAAATGGCGGGTCGATGTAGATCAGCTTGACCTGACCGCGCATGCCGTTGGCCAGCAGGTGGGCCAGCACTTCCTTGTTGTCGCCGTGGTACAGCAGGCCCCCACGGGGCAGGTCTTTGGGCCATTTTGCCCAGTCGGCCGTAGCGAGCGGCGAGTTATTCGCCGCGCCGACGGCGCTGTAGCGCTCGACGTGCTGCGCCGGGAACGCGGTTACGCGGCCCAGCGGCTTCTTGCCGACCCAGCTCAGCATGGGCCGGCCCTTGGCGCGCGTGATGGTCACGTCCGTGGGTTTCTTGTTCGTCTTTGCGTTTTCGGTCATGGCATGCGGTGTTTTAGGCGGTGGCGGGCGCGGCGCTGGTGATGAAGTCACGCACTACCTTCTTGCCGCTGTCGTGCAGCGTGGTGTCGGCAAACATGACGTGGTAGCTCAGCCGCTCGGGGTTAAGCTGTTCCCAGCGTTTCAGGGCCACTGCCTTGCGGCCTTCCAGCGTCTGCGGTTTTTCGCCCTTTTCGTGGCGCGCCAGGTCGGCGCGGATGTCGGGGCTCAGGGTGTCCTTCTTGACCTCAACGATTAGATGTTTGCCGTCCGCACGGCGCAAAACAAAATCTGGTGTGTAGGTGTGCCAGCGGCCATCGTCGCCCAGGTATTCGGCGCGCAGGTCGGTCTTGCCGGCGTCGGTCAGTCCGCCGGTAAACCACAGGCCTTCGATCTGGTGCGGGTGGGCCTGCAACAGGCCCAGTGTCCACTCCAGAAACTCGGCTTCGGGCGCGGAGTCGAAGTTATAGCCCTCGTAGTGAAAGCTGGTTTGCAGGGCGAGCGCTGTGTGGGCGGTGTCATTGGCCGTCTTGTACAGCGGGGCATGTTCCTTGGCGAAGCTGATGCGGGCGGTGTAGACCGATTTGCCGTTGATCTCCGAGAGGTCAAATCCATCGGCCTTGACAACGGCCACCGCCACTTCCACTTCGTCCCAGGCCTCTTCGTACTGGGCGCGTTGGGATTCAATCTGTTCGCCCAGAGCGGCGAGGTGGTGATCGGGCACAAGGGCTTCGGGGCCGTAGCTCCCGCGCAGCGCTTCCAGCAGCTCCGCTGTGGGCAAGTGGTAATTGGCGGCCAGCGCGGCCGCTGCGGCATACAAGTTCAGTTCCGGTGTGTAGGCGTCGAGTAACAAGTCCCCGGCATCCAGGCGTTGCAGGCGCGTATCGCCGCTGGCGGTTTGCACCGGGCTCCAGGTTTGAACGGCAGCGCCTTGCGGGGCCGCAACATCGGGCACGGCAAAAACCAGCGGCGCAATACTCGCCGCGTCGGTCTTGCGCTGGATACGCAGTACACGCTTCCTGATAAGCAGCGGTGGAAGATTGGGCTTGTGCAACTGGATGGTCTTTTCGAGGCGGTCGGCATGCTGGTTGCCCAGTTCCTTCAGGCTGGTGCCATAGGTCTCAGCGAGCTGGTCTTCCAGCGTTTTCTTGTTGGTGCTGGTCAGGTAGACGCGCGCCGGTGTCGTGTTGCCGGGCACCTGGCGCAGGCAACGCGTGGCGGCCTGCAACACAAAGTTGTTGCTGCTGCTCAACTTGCGCACCAAGGCGCAGGCAAACAGACTCGGGCAGTTCCAGCCTTCGGTGCCCATGTTGACCAACAGCAGCACGCGATGCACGGCCGCCGGATCGCGCGCTACCGCCTCGAAGGCGCGGCGTGTGGCCTCGCTGGACTTGTTGTCCACGGCCAGCAGACAGTCCAGGCCGATGCCGAGCGTCAACAGGGTGGATTCAATGGCCGGGCGCAGTTCGTCGCGCGTTTCGATGCTGGGAAAGTAAAGTGCCAGGCGGGCCTGCGCACCATTGGGCAGCGACACAGCCCAGTAGTCCTTGGCAAAGTCGCTGACCAGGCCTCGAACCATTTTTCGGCATCGCCGTCGCCCAGCTCCAATACCCTGATGCCGCCTGCAAGTTCCTTGAGCACGCCATCCTGTATGTCTTCGCCCAAGCCGTACCAGACCACCACGTCGCGCAGCGGCTGGCGCTCGAAGTAGGGCGTGCCGGTGGCGTTGATGGTGACGATGAGATTGGTTTCCTGGGCCAGATAGTCGATGGTGCGACGTACTTTTTTGATGCCGTCGTCCTTGAAAACCGGCTCGCCCGTTTGCTTGTCAACTTCCCATTTGCCCAGCAGCTTCTGGCCATAGGTGTGGTGCGCTTCGTCCGAGAAAACAGCCAGGTGCGGCAGCGACGCAATGGCCTGCAGCCGAAGGTTGGCCAGTGCGGTGGCCTCTTCTTCCTTGCTGCCGGCAAAAATGCGGCTTTGCCTGCCGTTGCGTACCGTGGGCTTCTGGATGCGGATTTTTTCGGTGTTGGTAACGATGACGTTGAAGCTGCTGCCCAGCGTAATCGGGATCTGCTTGTCGCCGTCGCGCGTGAAGGTGAGCTTGAGGCTGGCGGCGAAAGGCTTGTACAGGCGGGCCGGTAACACGCGGTCAAACGGGATGTCGGCCATCTCGCGCAGCGCACTCAGAATGGTTTTTCCCGGCGCAAAGACCAGCGCGTTTTCCACAAAGGGGCCGTCCGGGTATTCCAGCGCCATCGCAAACTCCGTGGCGACGATAGAGCCCATCAGAATGGTCTTGCCTGCGCCCATGGCCAACGCCAGGATGTAGCTCGGGTAGTCCAGCGCGAAAGTTTCGCGCAACGACTCCAGGCAGTGCTTGCGCACGAAGACGTTGTCGATTTTCAGCCGGTCAATAATCTCGTCGAGGCTGGTGTCGGCGATCAGTGCAGTCAGTTCTTTGGAGTTCAGGCCCATGGCCGCGCGGCACTCGCTCTTTGCCGGAAAAAGCGTCGTGTACAGGTCTGGTATGCGCGGTGTGTTGAGGACCAACCGCAAGTACCAATAGGTCTCCAAGGCCCGGAACTGGGCCCGGCGCAGGAAGCGAAGCTGACCGCTGGTATTGTCTTCCACGGCAAAGTCCAGAATTTCCTGGATAGCGGGGTAGTCGGCGCAGGTGTAACGCGCGGTGCGCCATGTATCCACTCGGATTGCAATGGCCTCAAATAAATGGTTCATCTTGCCTTTTGTTGTCCCGCGGTGCGCCGAGCCTGCCGGCAGGCATGCGGAGGCGTTATCTTCTCATGCCGAGACAGCGGAGATTGGGTTTACATAGGCTTGTTATTGCACTTGGTGCTATAGCTGCGTAGAATTGCCCGATGAAGCGAGTCTTTAAAATCAGGACTTTTGATCGGTGGGCGCGCAAGGTTTTGAGTGATGCCTTGCTTTGTCAAGCTGCGGGCGAGATCGAGCAGGGGCTTTTCGAGGCCGACCTGGGTGGCGGTGTGTGCAAGAAACGCGTTGCCATTGCCGGACAAGGCAAGAGTGGTGCGACGCGTATCTTGGTGGCCAAGAGGCACAAAGAAGCCATCTTCTTTCTGGCCGGGCGTGAAAAGAATGAACCGGGGTCTGATTTTTCAGACAAGGAAGTCGATGCCACCAAAATCATTGCGTCTGCTTTACAGGCGGCGGACTACCGAAAGCTGGATGAATTGCTTGGGGCTGGAACCTTGAAGGAGATTTGCAATGGCAAGCAAGAAGCCAATTGACCAGAGCCGGATTCTGGATGAAATGATGGAAATGGCGCAGGCGCTGCAAGGCCACGAGCTCATCTCGAAGCAGGACATGGCCAAAATGAAACTCCTGTGCCGGACCCCGCCGGCGTACACCGCTGACAAAGTCACCTACATCAGAGTGAAGAAGGCCAAGGTTAGCCAGTCGGTATTCGCGACTATCCTGAACGTCAGCGTGTCCGCGGTCCAAAAATGGGAGTCGCCCAGTTCAGGTAAGCACCCAAGCGGCGCCGCGGCCAAGTTACTGCAATTGATCGAGGTAAAAGGACTGGAAGCAATCGTTACCTGATTTCGCAAGACTTTGGAGTCCCCGAACACGCTCGCATTCAAGCGCAATCATGCCAGGCACTTCACCGACGCCAGCGGCCCTTGAATCGCACCTAGCGGAAAGCGAATACGGCCTGTCCGCGCGCCGCTTGTGGGAGCACAGCGAGCTGGGGCAGATCGATGTCTTTGCACAAGCCATCAGCGCGCGGCGCGAACTGAACGATCCGGCGGCGTCTATCGACTTGGTGTCCTTCGCCTCCGATCCCTTTGTGTTGGCCGGCTTTACGCGTGCCGCTCACGTTTCAGGGCAAGCAGGGGCTGATCGTGCTGGACCAGTTTCGCACCCTGACGGCAAACCGTGAACGAAACCGAAACCCGCGACGAGCTAATTTCGGTAGACTGCGATACAACCACAGACGAGTCGGTTCGCACCCATGTCCATCCACCCCAACCTAGGCCGCTGTTTTGACGCGTCGCGTGCGCCGGACAAGGTGGCCATTATCGACCTCAGGAGCTGGGACCAGCCGCTGGAGCTTACCTACGCGGGCCTGGATGCCGAATGTGATGCGGTGGCCCGCGGCTTGCTTGGCAAGGGTCTCCAGCGCGGCGACCGGGTAGGCATCCTGTCACTGAACCGCTTCGAGTTGCTGGCCGCGTATTTCGGCGCCATGCGTGCCGGCTTGGCGGCCGTGCCGATTTCTTTCAAGCTGGCGCGCGAGACCATCGACTACATTGTGGCTGACGCCGGTTTGAGCGCCGTCTTCCATGACAGCGAGCGTGCCGAACTCTGTCCCGCAGGCCTGTTGCGTTTTGATTTTGACGACGCGCAAGGCTACCGGGCCTTGCTGGATCCGGGCCAGTTCGAGACCGTGGTGCCGGACAAGCGCGAACTCGGCATGATCCTGTACACCTCGGGCTCCACCGGCAAACCCAAGGGCGTGCTGCTCTCGCACGAATCGCAGCGCTGGTCGCTGGAGACCTCGGCCCGCACCTATGGCGAACGTCCCCAGCACCGTTACATCGTGGCTGCGCCCATGTTCCACATGAATGCCACCATCAGTGTCAAGGGGGCTCTGGCCAATGGTGCCAGCATCGTGCTGTTGCCGTCCTTCGACGCGAAACACTATGCGCTGGCCATAGAGCGTTTTCGCGTCACCTGGCTCACCTCGGTGCCCACCATGCTGGCGCTGGTGGCCAGGGAGCGCGAACTGGTGGGCGGACTCGACTTTTCGTCCGTCACCAACGTCACCATGGGTTCGGCCTCGCTGACGCAGGCGCTGGTGGACAAGGTGCAAGCCTTGTTTCCCGCGGCGCTGATCAACAACAGTTATGGCACGACCGAGGCCGGCCCGTCGCCCTTTGGGCCGCACCCGGACGGCATCGCCC
>JANLPN010000333.1:0-4618 GCA_031367285.1 Betaproteobacteria bacterium
GGGCCGGGTACGCTGGTTGTGCCGGCCCTCAATGGCGTGCCATGGTGGTTCACGCAGGGTGACAACGGGCTTGCCCCTAGCGGGCGCCTCGACAGCACCGACCCCACCGGTGCCATAAGCGCTGCTATTCCCGCACCGGCCGTGATCGGGGCCGTGGTGTACCCGGCCTGCTCCAGCCCGGAGCCCGGTGTGGCACGCCACAACTCCGGCTCCAAGCTGGTGTTCGGCGAACCCGGCGCCGTGGCAGGGGCCGCACCCACGGCCCGGCTGCATGCTCTGGTGGCCATGCTCAAGGCGGCCGGCTTTGACGCTGAAACCAGCACCGACATCCGCACCGAAGTCTGGAAAAAACTGCTGGGCAATGCCTGCTTCAACCCGGTCAGCCTGCTGACCGGCTCGGCCACCGATCTGCTGATTGACGACCCGGGCATCTACCGCCTGTTTGGCGCCATGATGGTTGAAACCCTGGCCGTCGGGGCGGCACTGGGGCTGAACCCCGGCATCGAGCCGGCGCAGCGTATTGCCATCACACGCAAACTCGGCAATATCAAGACCTCGATGCTGCAGGACGCGGAAGCCGGCCGCGCGGTGGAGATAGATGCGATCCTGGGAGCGGTGGCCGAACTCGGCCGCAAAGTGGGCGTCGCCACCGCAACGCTGGATACGGTGTATGCGCTGGCGCACATGCGGGCAAAAACATTCGGCCTGCTGAAAGCTTAACGCGTATGTCCATCACCCCGGAACTCATCAAAAGCGTCACGGCGCAACTCTACGAGCGTTCACTCAGACGCATCCCCGCCGACGCCATGGCCGCGCTGAAAAAGGCGGACACGGTGGAGACCAACGAGACGGCACGCCACACCCTGCGCATCATGGTGCAAAGCGCACAGGCGGCCGAACAGGGCGGCCATTTCGTGTGTTCGGATTCGGGCGTGCCGGTGTTTTTTGTACGCGTGGGCACACAGGCGCGTTTCAGCGGCAATGTGCGCCAGGCCATCACCGACGGATTCGACGAACTGGTCGCCACCATACAGCCGCCTTTGCTGCCCCACGTGACGAATCCGCTCACGCTGGAGCGCGGCTACAAGGGCAAGGGTATGCCCATCGTGACCTTCGACCTGGAAGACGGCTCGGACTGGGTGGACATCACCTGTTCGCCCAAGGCCCTGGGATCGGGCCGCTGGGCAGCACTGGAAATCTTCAGCTTCCCCGACCTGCGCACCATAGAAAAATACGTGCTCGACGTGGTGGTGCGCGCCGGCTCCCAACCCTGCCCGCCGGTGGTGATCGGTGTGGGTATCGGCGGCACTTTCGACTACGCGGCCAAGATGGCCAAGGAGGCCACGCTGCGGCCGATCGGCGAGCCGCACCCGGAAGCGCTGGTGGCCGGCATCGAACAGCGCCTGCTGGCGGCCGTCAACAAGACCGGCTTCGGCCCCATGGGCACGGGTGGCGACAGCACGGCCATGGCGGTACACGTCAACTATGCGGCGGGCCACGGCTTCACACCGGTGGCGGTGGCCTTCAATTGCTGGATCAACCGGCGCACGCGGGCGCGCATCTTCAATGACGGCCGGGTGGAAACCATCGAATAGGGCCCGCGCCATGTCCCTCACCACCCACCGCATGAACTTTCCGTTGTCCCAGGCCGACGCACGCAAGCTGCGTGCGGGTGACCAGCTAATCATCGACGGCGAGATCGTGGTCACGGCCGGCTTGCCGACCCACCACCGGCTGCTGGCCTGCCTGGACGGCAAGGAGGCCTTGCCGATGCCGCTGCTGGGCCAGTCGCTGTTCCACCTGGGCAGCTACAGCCGCGAAAGCAGTTCGGCGGACGGCGCCGCCAGCCTGGACCTGCTCTACATCAACCCCACCACCAGCACACGTTTCAACCCGCTGATGCCGCGCCTGATCCGCGAGCTGCAACTGCACGCGGTTGGTGGCAAGGGCGGCCTGGATGCGCATTGCGTACAAGCCATGCGCGAGACCGGCTGTGTCTACCTGTCGTTCCTGGGCGGTGGCGCCACGCTGCACACGCGCGCCGTGCGCGAAGTGCTGGAGGTTGGCTGGGCCGACATGCTGATGCATTACCGCCTGGTACGACTGCGCGTGCAAGGCCTGGGCCCGGTCACGGTAGCCATTGATGCCCATGGCAACAGCAGTTATGCCGATGCGCAGGCAAATGCCAGTGCCCGCATGCCTGAGATACTGGCGGCGCTCGATGCCGAGCGCAACAACACGCAACTCTGAAAACGGGTTCAGGGCTGGTGAAGATGTCGTGGTGAGCGGGTCGAGTTGGCTTTTAGGACCGGAGCCACAAGACCTCAATCCAGTTTCGCCCCCACCGCCTTTGCCAACGTTCCCCATTTGCTCGCCTCGGCGCGGATGAACTGGCCAAATTCGTCCGCCGAACCACCCACCGACTGCACGCCCTGCAGCTTGAAGAAGGCCACTGTTTCGGGATGTTGCAGGGCCTTGTTGAGCGCGGCGTTCACTTTGGCGATCACCTCGGGCGGTGTCTTGGCCGGCCCCATGAGCCCGTACCAGGTGCCGCTGACCACCCCTTTGAGCCCGGCTTCGGCCGTGGTCGGCACATCGGGCAATGCCGGCGAACGCGTGGGGGATGCCACGGCCAGTGCCTTTAGCTGGCCGGCCTTGATGAAGGCCACCACGGCCGGCACGTCGGCCGCCATGAGATCGGCCACACCCGCGATCAGATCGGTGGTGGCGGGCGCCGCGCCACGGTAGGGTATGTGGGTCATGAAAATGCCGGCCTCCTTCTTGAGCAGCTCGATACCGAGCTGGGTCGAAGTACCACTGCCGGCGGAGGCGAAGTTGAGCTTGCCCGGATGGGCTTTGGCGTATTTCACCAGGTCGGCCAGGGTGTTGAAGGGGCTCTTGGCCGACACCACAATCACCGATGGCGTAATCACGGCCTGGCCGATCGCCGCCAGGTCGCGCTCCGGGTTGTAGCCCAGGTTGGGTGTGAGGGCCGGCACGATGACGAGTGCACCGGTGGACGAAAACAGCAGGCTGTGGCCGTCGGTGGAACGGATGACTTCGGCCGAGCCCAGCGTGCCCCCGGCCCCGCCCTTGTTGTCGATGATGATGGTTTGCCCGATGTCGGGCGCCATCTTGTTGGCCAGGAAACGCGCCAGCGCATCGGCCGGGCCGCCCGCCGCGAACGGAACCACGATACGCACCGGCTTGGTCGGCCAGGCCTGGGCGTACACGCCGGACAGCGGCAACAGGCTGGCCAGGCCTACCACGGCGGAAACCAGCAAACGTCGGGTGGTCATGGAATATCTCCTCAAAGTTATTTGCAGCTGAAGTTGGCCGCGTCGTTGATGTCGCCGCTGCCGTTATAACGCGTCTGCCTGGGATACGGGCACAGCGGCCGTGTCCGGGACGCAACGCCGAAGTAGCCCGGATTGGTGGCCTTGGCCGGCACAGAGTCCGGCGCCACGCCTTTCTCCACCCACTCGACCAGTTGCGGCAGCATGTCAAAACTATCGGTCGCCGGGCCACCACTGCAGTGGCCCATGCCAGGCACCACGTACATACGCGCGAAGTCCTGGGTTTTGGGGCCCCTATGCGCCTGCATCGCGTCGTACCAGCGCAACGTGTCCTTGATCGACACCGACGAATCGCTGGCGCCCTGGTACAGCATCATCTTGCCGCCGCGGCGCTCAAATCGCGACAGGTCGAGCGCATCGGTGAAGGTCATGCTGGCGGTCGATTGCGGGTAGGTCGGCGTGGTCAGAAACAGCTTGATCGGCTCGGTGTCGAAGTTGTAATTGAGCGAATACGCCAGCGAGTCGGCCACCGAGATCGGCAACAGCGGCGGAGTGGTGTATATCACTGCCTCGGCGGTCGCGAAGGTCAGCTTGGTGGCGTTGTTGGTGGACGAGGCATACGACCCCAGCCACCAGGAGCGCCACGAGGGGTTGTACGTGCTGCCGCTCTGGCCGCCTATGCCGGCGTCCCACTGCCAGTCGGAATACAGCTGCGTACCCTTGGAGTTGACCGCACCAGCGTAGGCCTTTTTGAGCGTGTCGATTTGGTCTGCTCCCAGGCAACTATCGGTTTTGGCGCCGCTGCATTGCACCTCGGCCAGCTTGGCGCTGACCACGCCCGTGGTGCAGGCCGGCTGGTTGTCCACCATGCCGTCGGCCAGGCCGTCGGCCGCATCACAGGCGTCCAACACGGCCTTGCGCACCAGCATCAGGTCGGTGTCGGAATAGGTCTTGCCAAGGGCCGGGTCGCCATTGGCCAGCTTCAGTCCGCTGCGTTGCGCCAGGCCGGCAAACAGCTGCGTGGTGTAGAGCCCGGCCAGCGGCCCGAGCGGGATATGCAGCACCGGGTCACCCGCGACCACACCGTCGTAATGCTCGGGAAAACGCTGGCTCATCAGCATCGCTTCGCGGCCACCTTCGGAGCAACCCACGAAGTAGGCGCGCTGCGGCGCCTGGCGGTAAAAGACCTTGACCAGGGCCTTGCCGACCTGCGTGACCTGGTCGTAGGCGTTGTAGGCAAAGTCCCTGCGCGCCTGCGGGTCCACGCCGAACGAGGCGGCGCCGCCCGCGCTGGCGACGTTGTTGGTGGTGTTGTCGTGGCC
>JANLPN010000289.1:0-1944 GCA_031367285.1 Betaproteobacteria bacterium
CTCGATGGCAATGGCACCGCCCAGTGAATGGCCGAAGATGTAGCGTGGCCGGTTGGGGTATCTGGCCGCCAGCCAGTCCCAGGCGGCGCGGGCGTCTTCGTAGGCGATGGATTCAGACGGCGCGGACGGGTCGCTCTTGCCGAAACCCCGGTAGTCCAGTGCCAGCACCGAAAAGCCCAGCTCCTGCATGCGCCGCGCCCGGAAGGCAGAGCTGGTGACGTTCCAGCGCGAGCCATGCAGGTAGAGCATTACCGGCCCTTTTTCAACCCGTTCAGCTTTTTCAGCTTGCACGGCGCGCCCGGCCCCCGACCTGGTATCCGCCGCCAGCCACAACGCATGCAGCTTCACGCGTTTGCCGGTGCGCTGGGAGTCGAATTCGATCCAGGTGTCGTCCATGCCGTCGGCGGCACCGTACCCGCCCCAGGTGCGATCAGAAGGCTGGAAGATCAGTTCACCCTGTTTTTCATCCAGTACCGCGCAGCCCAGCAATAAAGCCAGGGTGGCTGCAACTGCGGTGAAGAGGGGCCAGCGCTTCATGGACGCGCCCCGGCGGCGCGCAGCAACTGGACCACCTGCGTCTGCCGCCGCTGCATGGCATGTTGCAACGGCGTCACGCCCTGGCCATCCGGCAGGTTCAGGTCGGCGCCACGCGCGATCAGCATACGCACGATCTCGCTGTGTGCCGGCCCGCCGTCGCCCAGGATCACGGCCTCGAGCAGCGCCGACCAGCCCAGCTTGTTCACATGGTCCACGGCGATGGCGGTGGTCAGCAGCAGGCGCACGGTATCCACGTGGCCCTGGTGGCAGGCCGGGATGAGGGCCGTGCCGCCATACCGGTTGGTGCTTTTCAGGTTGGCGCCGGCCGCCAGCGTGGCGCGCACGATGCCGGTGTAGCCGCTGGCGCCCGCAAGCAAAAATGCGCTGTCCATTTGCTCGTCTTGCGCATTGACATCGGCGCCGCGTTCTATCAGCCATTGCACCGTCGCCAGATGGTTGCCGGCGGTCGCGGCCAGCACCGGTGTGCGGCCGCGGGCATCGCGCTGCTCCAGCGGCGCACCGGCATCGAGCAGTTGCCGCACCCGTGCCAGGTCGCCGCGCGCCGCCGCGTCCACGAGCGAAGTGTTGGTCTGGGCCATGGAAACGGTGGGCACGGGCAGCAGGGCGACAGTGATTGTTGCGGTTCGACGTTGCATGCTTATGCCGGGGGTCGATGGGCCTAGCGCCCGCGCATGAACAGGGCGTCGAGTTCCCGGACCGTCACCTGGCGCCAGGTGGGCCGTCCATGGTTGCATTGGTCGGAGCGGTCGGTGGCCTCCATCTGGCGCAGCAGCGCGTTCATCTCTTCGATGGTGAGCTTGCGGTTGGCGCGTACCGCGCCGTGGCAGGCCATGGTCGACAGCAACTCGTACTGCGCACGCTGGATGACGGTGCTGGCATCGTGCTGGGCCAGTTCGGCCAACACACTGCGGGCCAGCTCCGCTGCGTCGCCATGCGCCAGCGTGGTGGGCACCGCACGCACGGCCAGGGTGCTGGCGGACAAAGGAGTGATCTCCAGGCCCAGCGTCGCAAGCGTTTGCACGTGGGCTTGCGCGGTGGCAATTTCCTGTGCCGTGGCGGCAAACGCAGCCGGCAACAACAAGGGCTGGCTGGCCAGCGCGCTTGCGCTTTCGCCCGAGCTTGCCGATGCCGACTCCATTTGCGTCTTGAGCCGCTCGTAGACGATGCGTTCGTGCGCCGCATGCATGTCCACGATGATCAGGCCCTGGGCGTTCTCGGCCAGGATGTAGATACCCTGCAGTTGCGCCAGCGCCCGGCCCAGCGGCCAGATCGTGTTCAGGCCCGCGCGCAACGCAGCAGCGTCATCGGGGGGCGACGTGGCGAAAGCGTCCGTGGACGGATGGATGGGGCTGGCGGCAGCTGATTGCATTGCCGCGCTGGGCGCCC
>JANLPN010000378.1:0-2143 GCA_031367285.1 Betaproteobacteria bacterium
GTCGCGCAACTTGGCGCTGATGTAGTTGGCGCTCAGGATCGCGGTTTCGGTGGCGGCCTGCAGGCCGTCCGGGCCCATCATGCGGCAGTACATCCAGCTGATGGGCAACACGGCAGCGTTGCCCAGCGGTGCCGCCGACACGGCGCCCACACCGTTGACAGGCAAGCCGCCCGTGGCGTGGCCGGGCAGGTAGGGCACCAGATCGGCCACCACACACACCGGCCCTACACCGGGGCCGCCGCCGCCGTGCGGGATGCAGAAGGTCTTGTGCAGGTTCAGGTGGCTCACGTCGCCGCCGAATTCGCCCGGTGCCGCCACGCCGACCAGCGCGTTCATATTGGCGCCATCCACATAGACGCGCCCACCGTGCTGGTGCACCATGGCACACAGCTCCTTCACCTGGGTCTCGAACACGCCGTGGGTGCTGGGGTAGGTGATCATCACGGCGGCCAGGTTGGCGCTGTGTTTTTCGCACTTGGCCTGCAGGTCGGCCATGTCCACATTGCCGTTGGCGTCGCAGGCCGTCACCACCACGGTCAGGCCCACCATCTGCGCGCTGGCCGGGTTGGTACCGTGGGCGCTGGACGGGATCAGGCAGATGTTCCGGTTCGCTTGTCCATGGGCGGCGTGGAAGGCGCGTATGGCCAGCAGACCGGCGTATTCGCCCTGGCTGCCGGCGTTGGGCTGCAGGCTGATGCCGGCGTATCCCGTGGCCTGGCACAACCAGTCGCGCAGTTGCTGGTCCAGCTCGGTGTAGCCTTGTCGCTGCGCCGCCGGCGCAAACGGGTGGATGTTTGCAAACTCCGGCCAGGTAATGGGGATCATCTCGCTGGTGGCGTTGAGTTTCATGGTGCAACTGCCCAGCGGGATCATGCTGCGGTCCAGCGCCAGGTCCTTGTCGCTGAGCTTGCGGATGTAGCGCAGCATGCCGGTCTCGGAATGGTGGGTGTTGAAGACCGGGTGCGTGAGGAAGGCGCTGGTGCGGCGCAGCGCGGTGGGGATCAGCGGCTCGATGCCGCCGCTTGCCAATTCGTCGAAGGCGGGCAGGGCCTGGCCGTCCTTGGCGAACACGCGCCAGAGCTGCATGATGTCGTCGCGCGTGGTGGTCTCATCCAGCGCGATGATCAGGTAGTCGGTCCACGCCGCGCGTATGTTCATGCCGGCGGCGAGGGCTTTCGCCACCAGGGATTGGGTCGCGGCGTCTGTCTGGAGTCTCAGCGTGTCGAATGCCGAGTCGTGGTGCGTGCGCGTGTAGCCGAGTTGTGCCAGGCCCCTGGAGAGGATGGCCGCATAGGCCGCCACGCGTTGTGCGATGCGCTTGAGGCCTCCGGGGCCGTGGTACACGGCATACATGCTGGCCACCACGGCCGGCAACACCTGCGCGGTGCAGATGTTGGACGTGGCCTTTTCGCGGCGGATGTGCTGCTCGCGCGTTTGCAGCGCCAGGCGGTAGGCCGGGTTGCCGTGCGCATCCACGCTCACACCGGCCAGGCGTCCCGGCATGGAGCGTTTGAGTTCGTCGCGGCAGGCCAGGTAGGCGGCGTGCGGGCCGCCGTTGCACATTGGCATGCCGAAGCGCTGCGTGCTGCCCACCACGATGTCGGCGCCCCATTCGCCGGGGGGCTTAAGCAGCGTCATGGCCAGCAGGTCGGCGGCGACTATGCAGGCGGCCCCCTTGGCATGGATCTTGTCGGCTTCCGGGCCCCAGTCCATGACCCAGCCGCTGCTGGCGGGGTACTGGATCAAGGCGGCGAAGAAATCGCCGGCTATTGCCGAGTCCCACTCGGCTGCGGAGTTGGCCACCACCACTTGCAGGCCCAGCGGCACGGCGCGTGTCTGGATGACTTCGATGGTTTGCGGATGGCTGTCGCCAGCCACCACGAACACATTGCTTTTGCTCTTGACGCTGCGTTTGGCCAGCGTCATGGCTTCGGCTGCGGCAGTGGCTTCGTCCAGCATGGACGCGTTGGCGATGGGCATGGCGGTCAGGTCGCACACCATGGTCTGGAAGTTCACCAGCGCTTCCATGCGGCCCTGGCTGATCTCGGCTTGGTAGGGCGTGTACGCGGTGTACCAGGCGGGGTTTTCCAGAATATTGCGCAGAATCACGCCGGGCGTGTGGGTGTCGTAATAACCCTGGCCG
>JANLPN010000205.1:0-4298 GCA_031367285.1 Betaproteobacteria bacterium
TTTTTTTTGATGCCGCAGGCCAGTGCCACCTGGCGCAGCGCGCGTTGCACGCCCCCGCGGTCCAGCGGCGTTCGCGCAAGCGCCGCGCCCCTCAGGCCGCCGTGCCGATTGGGAAACAGCAGCTCGGGGTTTCGGTGCTCCCGCCAGAAGCGGCGCAGCACAGCCAAGGTTGCTGCGGGCAGGGGCACAAAGCGGTCGCGGTTGCCCTTGGAGTCACGGATGTGCACGCGGGCGCGCGCGGCTTCGATGTCGGCCACGCTCAGGGCCAGGCCTTCACTGAGCCGCAAGCCCAGGCTGTACAACGTGAAGAAGAACACGCGGTAGCTCAAGGTGCGGGTGGCGGCAAACAGGGCCTGCGCCTGTTCGACCGTGACGATGTCCGGTAGCCGGCTGATCTTGGGTGGGCGGATCAGTCCGGGCATGGCCCAGGGCTGGCGCAGCACGTGGACAACGTAGAACTTGTAGCCGTACAGGTCAAGCTTGACGGCGCTCCAGGAGTGCGATGCGATGCGCCCATGGAAATACTCCGTCAGTTGGTCCGCGCTCAGGGTGTCGATCTGCCAATCAAAATGTTCGCCCATGGTACGGATCGCACGCGCGTAGGCGTCCACCGTCTTGGGCTGAAGGCCTTGGAGTTTGAGGTGTTTGAGATGGCTGGCGTAACGTTTCTCGAACGCCGCGCTGGCGTTGTTCAGTGGCATCATGGGGCTGCTCCTTCGATGAGATGTGCTGCACAATCAGGCCGACAGAATTGACGACATGACCATGCGAATTACATCTTGGGAACAGGGGTCAGGCTTGCTCCGCGAAGCGGCTTCGTCCAACCCCTCGCTCAAGCGGAGCACCAACTGCATGCCACCAACCCTCCATATGCTTTCGACGATCGGTAACACACCCATGATCGAGTTGCGGCGCATCGTGCCGGTTGGCTCCGCCCGCATCCTGATCAAGCTCGAAGGGCAAAACCCAACAGGGAGCATGAAGGATCGAATGGCTCTGGCGGTAATAGAAGCTGCTTCTGCTACCGGACGATTCCCTGCCGGCGGCCGAGTGGTGGAGTACACCGGCGGAAGCACAGGGACCTCCCTGGCGTTTGTCTGCGCGGCACTTGGATTTCCGATTACCGTGGTCACGTCCGACGCCTTCAGCCGTGAGAAACGTGATCACATGCGCGCGCTCGGAGCAACCGTTGTGGAACTGCCGAGCGACGGTGGCAAGACAACGAAGGAACTGATTCAACGGATGATCGCCAAGGCGGCCGAACTCAGCGCCGAGCCTCACACCTACTTCGCGGATCAGTTCAACAATCCAGATGCCGCCGCAGGCTACGCACCACTGGCGCAGGAGGCACTGGACCAGGCAAACGGTGCGATTGACGCGTTCGTGCAGAGCGTCGGAACCGCGCAGTGCATTGCGGGTGTATCTGAAGTGTTGCGCAAACGTTCTCCGCATACCCGGATCGTGGCAGTGGAACCCTTCGAGTCCGCCGTCCTCAGCGGCAAGGCCTCAGGTTCTCACAAGATCGAGGGCGTTGGCCCGGGCTTTGTTCCGCCGCGGTGGAGGCCCGGTCTGGCCGATGAAATAGTTCAAGTGTCCACGGAAGAGGCGAAAGACATGACCAGGCGCCTGGCAAGAGAAGAAGCTCTGTTCGCCGGTACATCATCGGGGGCAAATGTCGTGGCGGCAATGCGGATTGCGCAACGTCTCGGACCAGGGAGGACTGTCGTCACACTCGCCTGCGACACAGGACTCAAATACCTGTCTACGGACCTCTTCTCACCTGGCCACTGAGGCGAGTTGCGGCCTGATGACTATTGATGTTGTCGGGCATAGGCCCGGCCGACGAGTTGCTGATCGCGCGAGAATTCAGGAGCGTTTGATTGAAAGCTTTGATCATGAATCCAAGGTTGCCGAGGCCTGGCTGGATAAAGCGCTAAGCCGGGAGGAAGAAATTGCTTCAGGCACGCGGGCCAAGGCAGCCTTGTGTGTCTAACTCGCTCGTTTTGGGCACCAGCTCACACCGGTACGTCCGAAGTTAGCCCGCGGAAAGAGACACGGCTCGCTTTGAGAACTCCCGAAGAAGCTTCTTGTCCGCCGTTACCAGTTTCGTGTCCAGTTTGATCGCGAGGGCAATGAACTCGCAGTCGTAGGCCGAGCAATTGCTGTCGCGCACCAGTTCCAGCACCGCGCTTGAATCCACCTCGAACTCGGCTCCGGCGAGCATGCTTTCGGCCTCGTCCTGCAAAGTGCACGCCTGGGCAAAGCTGATCGCCTTTCGCCGGATGTAACCCGCAAGAATGTTGCGAAACTCGCTGCGCCAAAGCACGGGAGCAGCCCATTCGGGCTCGCTCTCCAGCAACGCTTCGGCTTGCTTCGTACGGTCCCCGGGCAAGTACAGGTACGCCAGGATGTTCGTGTCAACCACAATCACGAACGCCCCTCCCTCTTGAGCGCGTCTATGTCACGCGCGAGAAACTTGCCCTTTGGCAAGCTATCCCGCAGGGCGCGGGCACGCGCCAGTCTTTCCGTTGGCGCGACCCTGGTCGGCAACAGCACGGCCTCAAGGCAAACAATCGCCTCGCTGTTCATGCTTCGCCGGTTGGCTTCGGCTGAAGTCTTCAGGCGCGCGTACACCACATCTGGAATATTCTTCAGAGTCAGCGTCGTGGGCATGTTCTTATCCAACCAAATTGGAACCATTATGGTTTCCATTGGTCGGTGCGTCAATCCGAGGGCATCGGTGTGGCATCGGTGCCAAACGAGCTGCTGGCTAAGCTTTAGTTGCCCTGCGAGAGTGATGGAAGTTCCACCGTCGCACACCCACCACATTCGCCGCCGGGGAGGCTGGGGTGCGTGGCGCAGCGGCAAGAAGGGAGGCCGCGAGGCCGGAATGACAGCCGCGGAGGCATCCACCCCAGCCTCATCGGCTCGCTGTTGCGCACGCGTGCCGCACTGACTTTGGCCGTCGTTCTGGTGGCCGCACCGAGTGTCCGCCAAGGCGACAACGCGCACGGGTAAGATGGGTCCGCTGTCACCACCAACGAGGTTGTCATGGACTGGAAGCTATACATCACAGCAGACTCTGAGATCATGCACGGGGCAGTGTGCTTTCGCGGCACGCGGATACCGGTGTCTGTCGTTCTGGACAATCTGGCAGCCGGCGAGACAACGGCAACAATCTTGGACGAATACCCAACCCTCAAGGCAGAGCACATTCCGGCAGCCATTGGTTACGCGGCTGACTTGGCCCGTGAACGAATTGTCGCAGTGCCAGTGTAGGAGCGTTTGGTGGCGCTTCGCTTCAAGCTGGATGAAAACCTTCCTCGAAGGGTCGAGTCCGCACTGCGCGATCTTGAACACGATGTAGAGACAGCTTTGTCCGAAGGTCTTGCAGGAGCACTCGACCCCGACCTCCTTGCCGCATGCACCGCAGAGGATCGGGTGCTCGTCACTCTGGATCTCGACTTCGCGGATATCAGAGCCTATCCACCTGGCAGCCATCGCGGTGTCTGGGTGCTCCGGCCACCAAACCAGGCGTTCGACAGCGTGCTGAACGCGGTGCTGGCCGGCATCAGACTGACCACGGTTGAACGTACAGCTGGTCAACTCTGGGTCATCGATGAGAAGCGCGTTCGCATCCGCGAGTGACGCCTCGATAACCCATGTCATTACGCTGAGCACCCCGACGACCTGATCCTGCAAGCGTGGTGGACATGCGACCGCCGCACACCAACCAGGTGCGCTGTACTCGATGGACTCCCCGCACACCCACCACGCTCGCCGCCGAGGAGGCTGGGGTGGGTGGCGCCGCGGCATAAAGAAGGGAGGCCGCGGGGCCGGAATGACAGCCGCGGAGGGATCCACCGCGGCCCCATCGGCTCGCTGTTGCGCCTGCACGTGACACTGAACCTGCATTTGCTTTTGTTTTTGCCCCAGCCCCGGCTTTCAACCAAACCTGCTATCACCCCATCGCTGCATTGGTCACCGGTTGACATTCGTAGCTCGTGGGCTACACTGACACCGTCTTCAAGGAGTAGAACCCCATGCCCCGTGCAGCAAGTAAGACCGCCAAGACCAAGACCACGCCCTATGACGTCGCCGAGCATCTCCGTACGCCGGAAGAAATGGCCGCGTACCTTGATGCCTGGCTGGAGGAAGCGCCAGACGATGCGGCGGGTATCGCGAAGGCGCTGGGAGACATTGCACGCGCCAAAGGCATGAGCCAGGTTGCCAAAGACGCAGGCCTGAGCCGTGAAAGTCTTTATCGCGCACTCAGCGCAGACGGGAACCCAAGCTTC
>JANLPN010000482.1:0-6976 GCA_031367285.1 Betaproteobacteria bacterium
GCCTGCTGGAGGCACTGCATATCACGCAGCCCGTCGCGCTGGCCGGCTGCGCCGTGGGCGCGGCGACCGCATTGCATTTCGCGGCACACGCGCCGCAACGTGTGCTCGGTGTGGTGGCAATGGCCCCCGCCACCGGCCTCGTACCAGAAAAAAAGGCCGGCATCCTCGAACTGGCCATGCAGTTCGAGATACAAGGCGTGCGCGAACGCATCCTGCAACGCTTCGACCACTCGTACCCGCCGCACTATTTCGCGGATCCGCGGATCCGTGCCCGGGTGCGCGGCAGGCTGCTGGGCAACGATCCCTTTAGCTACGCCGCCACCTACCGCATGCTCTGCACGCTGGACATGGAAGCGGACTTCACGAAGATTCGTTGTCCGGTGCTGGTTATTGCGGGCCAGCACGACACGACGCGGCCGCCGGAGGTCCTGCAACAGGTTGCGAAGGCTATTTCTGATGCGCGCTTCGGTGTCATCGACAGTGGGCATGCGATGCCGATCCTTTCCCCGGCCCTGGTGGCGCGCGAGATCCTCGAATTCTTCAACGGCGATGCGTTCCGCCTTCCAGGCGCCTAGCAGCCGAATCAGGGGCAATCAGCCTTCGCTACACAGTCACTGGTCATTCACGGCCTGCCACTTCAGATCAAGTGGGCTTGAAATTCGGCTTTCTCTTCTCCATCACCGCTTGCAGCGCCTCTTTGGCCTCGGGTGTCGATTTGATGATGGAGGTGGCATAACACTCCACGTGGTAACCCTCGTCCAGGTCCATGTGCTCGGTCAGGTTGATAGTTTCCTTCATGAGCTTGATGCAAGCCGGGCTGTATTGGCAAATGTCTTCAGCGATCTTTGTGGCCGCGTCCATCAATTCGCTCTGAGGCACAACCTCCTGAATGACCCCCAGTTTGTGAAAATAGGCCGCATCCACGAAGTTGCCGGTGAACGCCATCATGCGCACCAC
The DNA here is from genome assembly GCA_031367285.1 of Betaproteobacteria bacterium. Lineage (GTDB taxonomy): Bacteria > Pseudomonadota > Gammaproteobacteria > Burkholderiales > Burkholderiaceae_C > CAISIP01. Next base: position 958 of record JANLPN010000482.1, read on the forward strand.
CTTGTCGGGGACGACGCGTCGCAGGTGCCGGGTGCCACCCATGATTCCCACCTTCACCTCTGGCAGGGAGAACTTGGCGGAGTCGGCGGCCACGACGATGTCGCACGATGCCATCAGCGCAAGGCCTCCGCCGAGCGCGTACCCGTTGATGGCGCCAATCACCGGAACCCGGTGTGTTCGCACGGCGTCGAAAACATCCCGTATCACGGCAGTCCGGGTCTGTGCACTCTGGGGATCGAGTTGCGCGTGTTCACTCAGATCGCCACCCGCGACAAACGATTTGTCGCCCGCAGCAGTAAGGATGACGCACAGCACCGATTCGTCCAGGCTGCTTTCGCGCAAGATGGCGAGCAGCTGCCGGTAGGCGTCCAGCGTCATCGCGTTGCGCGGCGGGCGGTCTATGCGGATGATCTGTATGCCCGCGTTGCACGAGCTTCGTTCCACCTTGATGAATTCACTCATTCGTTATCTCCCTGGAGGTCCGCGGATTATTTGCCCCGGAAGACGGGCTTGCGTTTCTCGAAGAAGGCCTTCACGCCTTCCTTGTGGTCATCGGTCATCAGCGCTGTGCTCTGCGCATACAGCTCGGCGTCCAGAAAAGCCTCCAGCGTGGGCTGGTACATCTGCTTGTACAGCTTCTTGGCCGCGCCATAGGCGAACGTGGGGCCGCTGGCGAGTTCGCGCGCATGCGACAGGGCGGCAGCGTCGAGTTCCGCGTCGGGCACCACGCGGTTCACCAAACCCATCGCATGCGCCTCCTGCGCATCGACTCTGCGCCCGGACATGGTGAGCTCCTTGGCCCGCAGCAGGCCCAGGTGCTGCGTGAGAAAGTAGATTGCGCCGCCGTCGGGAACAACACCGACGTGGCGAAACACCTGTATGAACTTGGCGGTTTCGGAGGCGATCACGGCGTCGCAGGCCATGGCCATGCTCCAGCCGATGCCGGCGACCGCGCCGCGCACGCTGGCGACCACCGGTTTATTTATATTGGCAAGATTGCGCACCATGCGATGGGCCAGCATCAACAGAGCGTGCGCGCTCGCCGGCGTGAAGTCGCCCATCTTGCCGACATCGCCGCTGGCGCAAAATGCCTTGCCTTCGGCTGTTAGCAACACGGCGCGCACCGCGGTGTCACGCGTCGCCGTTTCGAAATGGTCGGCCAGCGCCTGGCGCATGTCGACGGTAAGCGCGTTCATTTTCTCGGGGCGGGCCAGCGTGATGGTTGCCAGCCCGTCGCTGTATTCGTAGCGTGTTGTCATGGTTTTTTGCCCTGGTTGGGGTGGGAGACTACGCCGTGGGGGGTTGTCGGCTCAGAAGTCGATTTCCAGCGGGGAGTCAGAAAACGCCAGCATAGCGGCCGTCACTGCCGCGAGATGGCGCGCCATCCTGCGCCGCGCCGCTTCGGCATCCTGTGCAGCAATCGCCTGGAGGATGCGCCGGTGCGCGTGGATGACGAGCTTGCGAACCTCTTCGGTCGAGAAGTTGTCGATGGCGGTCGCCTTGTATATAAGGTTCGAACTCGCCGTCAGGAACGCGCGTAGCAACTCGTTGTGGCTGGCTGACGCAACGGCGATGTGCCAGTTCACGTTCTCGCGCAGAAAAAGCGGAACATCGTCGAATGCGTCTTCCACCCGTTTGGTCGTATCGTTGAGCAACTGCATCTCGTCCTCTGTCCGGCTCTGGGCGGCCAGGGCGGCCAGCGATGGCTCGATCGCCTCGCGCGACTGCAGCACAGAGGCCAGGCTGATGCCGCGCCCGTGCACGAAAAGAGAAATTGAACGCCCCAGCGAATCGTCGTTGGGGCGGTTGGTGGCCGTGCCACCGAATCTTCCCGGGCGCGTCTGAACCAGGTTTTCCGCCTGCAGGATTCGCAGGGCTTCGCGCACCGATGACCGGCTCAGGCCGGTTTGGCTCACCAGATCGCGTTCTGTGGGCAGCGGCGCGCCCGTCGGCAAGCCCATTCCGAGAATCTGGCGCCGGAGTTCCCGCGCCAGCACCTCGGAAGTCTTCGGGACGGAGATGGGAGAAAGTTTGACTTGATTCATTAAGAGAGCCTTTACAAGCCGCGATTCCAAAGATTATGATACGTCAATTCAATTGTCAGACCATTAAACTTCTAGCACTCGAGAAGACATTCACCATGAAGAGATTCCTGAAATCATCCGCCATTGGCCTTTTGGGTATGGCCATGGCCTTTGGCGCCGCCGCTCAGGGCGCCTTTCCGAGCCAGAACATCACTATCGTCCTTCCCTTCGGGCCAGGTAGCGGAACGGACATCGTCACGCGGATGATCGCGCAAAAGCTCGCTGAATCGCTCGGCAAGGCAGTGATCGTCGACAACCGGCCGGGCGCCAACGGCTCGATTGCCGCCGACTACGTGGCAAGGGCCAAGCCGGACGGCTACACCTTGCTCATGGGCACCAATTCGACGCACGGCGCAAACCCGGCCCTGCTGAAGGAAATGCGCTACGACCCGATCAAGAGCTTCGAGCACGTGAACCGGGTGGCGGTCTTCACGAGCATCGTGGTCGTCAACCCGAAATTTCCGGTCACGACCATGCGCGAACTTATTGCCTATGGCAAGACGCATGAAATCACGCTGGCCACCGGCAACGCCAGTGGTGTGGTGCAGAGCGAAACGCTGGCGCGCCAGGTCGGCTGGAAGAATCTTCTGCGTGTTCCTTTCAAGAGCAATCCCCCGGCCATGACGGAAGTGATCGCAGGTCGCGTCAACATGATGTTCAGCGACGTTGCAGCTGCCCAGGCGCAGCTGAAGGCAGGCAATCTGCGTGCGCTAGCTGTCACGTCGGGTACCCGCAGCGCGTTGCTGCCAGAACTTCCGACCGTGATCGAAAGTGGTGTGCCGGACTACGACCTCTCTGGCTGGAACGCCCTGTTCGCTCCCGCAGGGACGCCGCATGATGTCATTGATCGCTTGAACGCCGAGGTCACCAAGGTTGTCCAGATGCAGGATGTGCGCAATCGCTTGATGGAACTCGGCGCGGAGCCCGGACCGATGAAGCCGGCTGAATTCGCCGCGTGGGTACAGAGCGAAGTCAACAAGTGGACCAAACTGGTCAGGGAAGCTGGCATCACGCCTGAATAAGACTGGCAGGAACATTCATCATGGACTTCCGATTCAACGACGAGCAGCGCATGTGGCACGACACAGTGCACACCTTCATGGATAAGGAAGTGGGCCGTGAATACACGCGCGAGCACGATGCCTCGCGGGAATTCCCTTGGGAGGTGTACAAGAAGATGGGCGAACAGGGCTGGCTCGGGCTGCTGCTGCCAGAAGCCGATGGTGGCGTGGATGCCGACCCGGTGATGTTCGCGATCTTCTGCGAGGCTATCGCGAAGTTCAGCTTGGACACCGCGGCCTGCATCATGACGTCGATGTTCACTGCAACGAACATCTCCAGCCACGGCACGCCTGCGCAGAAGCTGAAGTACCTGCCGCCCTTTCTGCTTGGCGAGAAGACCTTCTCGATTGGCATGACCGAGCCGCAGTCCGGCTCGGACGCAGCCGCCGTGCGGACCAAGGCCGTGCTGGAAGGCGACGAATGGGTGCTGAACGGCAACAAGACCTTCATCTCGGGCGCGCACATTCCGGGTGCCACGATCGTGCTGCTGGCCCGCACTGGCGAGGAGCGCTACAAGGGTCTGAGCCTGTTCATCCTGCCCAACGACAGCAACGGGCTCACGATCACGAAGCTCAACACCATCGTGCGGCGCAGCCTGGGCACGACGCAGTTGTACCTGGATAACGTGCGCATTCCCAAGCAAAACCTGCTCGGTGAAGTGGGCATGGGCTGGACCTACATCGGCGAACATCTGGAGCATGAGCGGCTCAGCCTCGCCGCCTCGTATGTCGGCAATGCCCAGACTGCGCTGGACGACACCATCACCTACACGAAGCAGCGCAAAGCCTTCGGCAAGTCTCTGTCGGACTTCCAGGTCCTCAAGCACCGCATGGCGGACGATGCCATCGCCGTCGAAGCGGCCCGTTTGCTCACCTATTCGGCGGCTGCCAAGATGGCGCGCGGTGAGAATGCCGTGAAGGAAGTGTCGATGGCCAAGGTGTTCGCGGTCGACACGCTGTTCAAGACTGCATTTAACGGCATGCAGGCGCTGGGAGGCTACGCGCAACTGCCGGAAATGGACATGGAACGGTATCTGCGAGAAGCCAAGCACGGCATGGTGGGCGGAGGCGCAAACGAGATTCAGAAAAGCATCATCGCGAAGTTGATGGGCTTGTAGAGGGTGAAAGAGATTCCGTCGCTCAATCAAAACCTGACCAAGTCCACCGGCATCCAGTTGATCGAGTATGAAGGTATGAGCCTACTTCCGACGCGCGAAACTCTTGACACGTCAATGGACACACGAACGACTGCAATGCGACGCGAACGGACATTCGTTAAACGGACGTGATGGACGCGTTTGGGCAAGCAGCAGTCAAGGAAACAGACCGATCCCCCGTTTTGTTTGTCAGCTTAATGCGGTGGCTCAGCCGGTATCGTCGAATCTCACAACGCCGCGTTCTTATGTGTATGCCTGGATCGCGGCCTCAGCCATCCACCCAGGCAGCGCTTCCCGGCGCGAACAGCGTGTCGATTTCGGGCAAACGCGCAATCAAGCCCTGTTCCAGCAGATACCGCGCCAGCATGCCGATATTGCGGCGGTTGAGATCGGTCAGTCCGTGCCGGTACGGGTCGTCGGCGCCGGGTGGGCAGAGCTTGTCCCATTCCCGTTCCGAGAACGGCAGCAAACTGGTGCTCAGGCGCCGTTTCAGCGCGGCCTTCTTGGTGCGGGCGTAGGTGTCGAATATGCGCCGGGGCGCGGCTTCGTGCGCTGCGATACGCGCGTGCAGCACCACGGTGTGCATGATGGGGAACAGGCCCGTGGCGGCGTAGAAGCGCCGCTCGATGGCTTCGGTATCGGCGGCCACGGGACGCAGGCGCCGCTGCGACGGCGGCAATTGCAGGTCGCGCGGCTTGCCGGCCATCAAGGCGTCGATGCGGCCTTCCAGCAGCAATGTTTCAAGGTCGTCCGTGGTGGTCGTGGCACGTAGGCCCGGCGGCGGCGCAAAGCGTGGATTGCCACCCGTCATCCATTGCATGCTCTTCCAGTCGAGCCCGCAGTCATCGTGCAGGTGGCCACGCGTCCACACAGCGGTGGTCATCGCGAATTCGTTGATGCCCATCGTGCAGCCGGCCAGCTCCCGCGGATCACGTAAGGGGCTACCCTGCGGCACGAACACGGAGGCGTTGCGGAAGGCACGGCTCGGGAATACCGGAATGGCCGTGAGCCGGTCTTCCCCACGGTCCCTGAGCATGATGTAGTTGGCCAGCGAATACTCGGCCACGTCGAAGACCTCGCCGCTCAGCACCAGCCGGCTGAGTTCGCCCAGCGCGGTCCTGGCGTAACGAATGGCCGGGCCCTCGCCTGGCGTACCCGCGAAACCAAGCACATGTTCATAGTCGCCGCCGCACACGACAATTTCCTGCTGCATGTTGTCCCCCTGAATTACCGGGCCCCCATCACACGTTGGCGCGCGTGACGAATTTGGTCACCAAGTAGCATTCCACCGCCTCGATGCCGCCCTCGGAGCCGTGGCCGGAATCCTTGATGCCGCCAAAAGGGGTTTCGGGCAATGCCAGCCCCTGGTGGTTGATGCTCACCATGCCGCTTTCAATGGCAGAGGACACTGTATTGGCGGTGGTGGGCGAAGCCGTATAGACATAAGACGCCAGTCCGAACGGCAGGCGGTTGGCCTCCGCCACCGCATCCTCGAGGCCCGAGAAGCGCGAGAACAGGGCCAGCGGACCGAAGGGCTCTTCGTTCATCGCGCGCGCCGTGCTGGGCACTTCGGACAACACGGTGGGCTGGAAGAAATGGCTGGGGCCCGCGATACGTTCGCTGCCGGCCCGCACCTTGGCGCCCATGGCGGTGGCGTCACCGACCATCTCCGTGATCACATCGACGCGCCGGCTGTTGGCCAATGGGCCCATGGTGG
>JANLPN010000513.1:0-2398 GCA_031367285.1 Betaproteobacteria bacterium
GTGCCCGGACTCGGGCTGGTGGCTTCACAATTGCCAACATGACTGAAATTGATTTTGAAGAGATCAGCGCCTACCAGCGCTACAAGCTGATGGCCAGCCTGATCGTGCCGCGGCCGATCGCGCTGGTCACCACGCTCAATGCCGACGGCGTGGTCAATGCCGCGCCGTTCAGCATGTTCAACATGCTGGGCGAGGACCCGCCGATCCTGATGATCAGCATCAACAAGCTGCAGGACCACCACCTCAAGGACACCTCGGCCAATATCCTGGCCAGCGGCGAGTTCGTGGTGCAGATCGCCGACGAACCCATCGCCGAGCAGATGCACCGCTGCGGCGAGACGCTCCCCTCCCACCAGAGCGAGCTGGCCCTGGTCGGGCTCATTGCGGCCCCGTCCCGGCTGGTACGCCCACCCCGCATCGCCGAAGCGCCGGTGGCCTTCGAGTGCCGCCTGTCGGAGAAGTTGGAGACCAACAGCCGCCACATCTTCATCGGCGAGGTGTTGTGCCTGCATGCGCGCGACGAGCTTATCGACACCGAGCGCTGGCGCGTGCGGCTGCAGAACTACTTTCCCGTGGCGCGTTTCGGTGCCAGCTTCTACATCCGCACCCGCGACCGCTTCGCGATGACGCCGGAGAAGGAAGGCGCGGAATCGACCCCGATCGACGAGATTTCTTGAAATGAACACATCCCCGACCCAAGTCCTGTGCAATGTCCGCCCGATGGGCGGCACCGCCGTGGACATGCTGATCCGCGACGAGCGTATCGACTCCCTCGTCCCTGCCGGCACGGCGGACAAGGCGCTGCCCACACTGCTGGACGGCGCCGGCCAGCTGCTGCTGCCCGGCCTGGTGGAGGCGCATGTGCACTTCGACAAGACGCTGTGGAACATGCCCTGGCGGCCGAACAGTGCCGGCCCGACGCGCTGGCACCGCATCACCAACGAACACGCGGTGCTGCGCGACGAGGTCAAGCTGCCGGTGTCGGAGCGCGCCGGCCCGCTGATCGAGCACTGCATCGCTCGCGGCTCGCTGTACTTCCGCAGCCACCTGGACGCGCAGACGTTGTTCGGCCTGAAGCACATCGAGTCCATGCTGGAGCTGCGCAAGCGCTACGCGCACTTGATCGACTTGCAGTTCGTGGTCTTTCCGCAGGGCGGCATGCTGAGCGCGCCTGGCACGGTGGAACTGATGCAGCAGGCGCTGGAACTCGGCGTGGAAGTGGTCGGCGGCATCGACCCGGCCGTGATCGACCGTGACCCGGTGCGCGCGCTGGAGACGATCTTCGGCATGGCGCAACGCTTCGGCAAACCGATCGACATCCATCTGCACGACCTGGGCGACCTGGGCCGCTGGGAGATAGAACGCATCTGCGACTTCACTGAACAGCACGGCATGCAAGGGAGTGTGGTCATCAGCCACGCCTATGCGCTGGGCGCGTTCCCGCCGGCCGACCTGGAGGCGCTGGCCGACCGGCTGGCCAAGCTGGACATCACCATTCTGACCTGCGTACCGATGCACTTCACCATACCCCCGGTGGCCATGCTGCGCAGCCGCGGCGTGAACGTGGCGGCCGGCTCGGACGGCATCCGCGACGCCTGGGGCCCGACCGGCAACGGCGACATGCTGGAGCGCGCGATGTTCATGTCGCTGCGTTACGGCTGGGGCAAGGACGCGCAACTGGCCGACGCGCTGGACGTTGTCACACGCGGCGGCGCCAAGGCGCTGGGCCTGCAGGACTACGGGCTGGAGCCAGGATGCATGGCCAACCTGGTGCTGCTGCCGGCCGAGAACGTGGCTGAGGCAGTGATCAACCGCGACCCGCACCGCACGGTCATCAGCCGGGGACGCGTCGTTGCCCGTGATGGCGTGTTCCTGGGCCTCTGACGCCCCGTCCATGCGCACCCTGCTGACGGCCGCCTACGTCGTGGGCTTCGACGGCCGCTCCCATGTGCTGTGGCGCAATGGCGAAGTCGTCTTTTCCGGAGACAGGATCGAATTCGTCGGGCGTAACTTCCACGGCACTGTGGACCACCGTGTCGACTACGGCCGCGCGCTGATCGGCCCGGGCCTGATCGACCTGGACGCGCTGGGCGACCTGGACTCGGGCGTGCTCGGCTTCGACAACGGCGACAAGCGCGAGATGGGCCGCCTGTGGTCGGAGGACTACCTGAAAGAGGGTTCGCGCGAAACCTATACGCTGGAGGAAGAGGTCTTCAAGTACCGCTACGCCTTCACCCAGCTGCTGCGCAACGGCATCACCACCGCGCTGCCCATCACGTCGATGTATTACCGCGAATGGGCCGAACACTACGACGAGTTCGCGGCCGTGGCCGGTGTGGCCGTTGCGCAGCAGCTGGGTGAAGGCGTAGCGGTACTTGAAGACCTCTTCCTCCAGCGT
>JANLPN010000028.1:0-5294 GCA_031367285.1 Betaproteobacteria bacterium
GGTTTATCTGTTTTGGGGGGGAAATCGCGGGTTGGGTGGTGGTGGTGGGTTGCGGGGGGGGCGGCGACGCCGGCCCCGCGCCCGTGGCAACCAGCGTGCCTGACAGTGCCGGCGCCAGCGTGGCGTCCTTCCTCAACTTTATCCAGTCACTCAGCGCTACCGACGAAACGTCGGAGCCCTTGACGATCAGCGACGCTTTTGCGGTGCCGCCGGACGAAGACGATGACGGGATTCTGTTGACCTGAAGAGGGGCAATTCGCCAGGCCGCTTGGCGGTGCGGCAGCGTTAGACATCGAGCGCTGCCGCATTCACCCGCGGGGCCACCCTCTGCCTATTTTTTGAATTGCGTAAAACCAATGTACTTTCGCGGCATCGGCACTGCCACACCCGAGGCCCGCTACAGCAAGGCGCAGTGCCTGGAAGCGTTCCAGCAATCCGACTGGTTCGCGCGGCTCGACACCCGCTCCCATCTGATTGCGCGCACGGTGCTGCAGCGTGACAACGGCATAGAAGCGCGACGGCTCGCCGTGGAAACGCTGGCCGAAGTTTTTACCATCGACCCCGACACCCTGGCGCGGCGCTTTCTTGCCCATGCGCCGCGGCTCGCCGCCACCGCGGCCGGTCGTGCGCTGGCCCAAAGTGCTCTGGAGCCGGCTGACATTGGCGCCGTCGTGGTAAGCACCTGTACCGGTTATGTCTGTCCAGGGCTCAGTGGCCATGTGATAGAGCACCTGGGCCTGCGCGCCGACGTGCAAGCCTACGACCTGGTCGGCCAGGGTTGCGCGGCCGCCCTTCCCAACCTGCAACTCGGCCGCGTATTGCTGGCGGCCAATAGCTGCGAGCATGTGTTGTCGGTATGCGTCGAGGTAAGCAGCGCGGCCATGTATCTGGACAACGACCCCGGTGTGCTTGTCAGCGCCTGCCTGTTTGGCGATGGTGCCGGGGCAGCCGTGCTGTCGCGCCATCCGCAGCCTGGTGGCCGGCGCATGGAGTGGATAGGAGGCAGCTCGCTGACCGTGCCGACGCAGCGCAAGGCGCTGATGTTCGAGCAGCGCGGTGGCATGCTGCGCAACATCCTGACGCGGGCCGTGCCGGCGCTGGCGGCCCACCACGCGCGCCAGGTGCTGGACACCGTGCTGCAACGCTCGGACTTGCGCGTGGCGGACATCAGCGCATGGATCATGCATGCCGGCGGGCGCGATGTGCTGCAGGCGCTGGAACGCCGGTTTGAACTCGGCCCGGACGACTTTCGCTACAGCGCGGCGATGCTGCGCGAATACGGAAACCTGTCGAGCGCCTTTGTCTATTTCGTGCTTGAGGCCGCGCTGCACGACGATGCGCCCGGCGGCTGGTGGTGGCTGTCGTCATTTGGCGCCGGCTTCAGCTGCCATGGCGCCTTGCTGAAGGTGCACTCATGATGGTACCCGCCGGGCGCCGGAACATCGTTGCCACAAGGTCACCCGCATGACCTTGCAAAGGCGTGTGTGCGCCGAAACACTGGACAACCTGCCTGTGCAAGACCCTGCGGCAATGCGTTCAAGGCGCGATTTAAGGCGGGTGCACCGTGCCATGGGCAGCCGCGGCATAGTTTTGCGGGGCCTGGACGACAAGCTGCGTGCGGCGCGTGGCGCGCGTCCCTTGCGGGTCCTGGAACTCGGCGCCGGCGACGGCAGCCTGATGCTCGGCGTTGCCCGAAAGAGCGGACTGGCCTGGCCGGCAGTCGATCTGACACTGCTGGACCGCCAACCGCTGGTGGACCGCGGAACCCTGCAGGCCTACACCGAGCTGGGCTGGACGGCGGCTGTGCAGACGCTTGACGTGTTCGACTGGGCTGCCAGCGCGGCTCAGGTACCGGCAGCGGGCGGTACGCAGGCGCGGTGGGACTTGGTAGTCGCCAATCTTTTTTTACACCATTTCGAAGGCCGGCAACTAGCGCTGCTGCTGGCCGCGATTGTCGCCACCACCGATTGCTTCTTCGCCTGCGAACCGCGCCGGGCCTGGCTGGCGCTGGCGGGCAGCCACCTGACCGGCTTGATCGGTGCCAATGCGGTAACGCGCAACGACGCCGTATTGAGCGTACACGCCGGTTTTACGGGCCATGAGTTGACCGCGTTATGGCCATCCGCCGGCGCCCCATGGAAGTTGACGGAGTATCCGGCCGGGCTGTTCAGCCATTGCTTTCGCGCCGAGCGCCTCGGGGTCGCTGGTGCAAAAGCAGTTTGATGCGGTAATCGTTGGGGCCGGCCCGGCCGGGTCAACGGCTGCCATCCTGCTGGCGCGCGCCGGCTGGTCGGTGGCACTGGTCGAAAAGCAGCGTTTCCCGCGCCGCAAGGTGTGCGGCGAATGTATTGCGGCAAGCAATCTGCCCTTGCTCGATGCGCTGGGTTTAGGCCCGGCGTTCGAAGCCGTCGCAGGGCCGCAATTGCGCCAGGTGGCGTTGATGCACGGCAACCACCAGGTGCTTGCGGATCTGCCGGCCGCGCCGCATGCCCGGCACCGTTTCGGCCGGGCGCTGGGCCGGGAGACACTCGACAGCTTGCTGCGCGACCAGGCACAAGCCGTGGGCGTTGAGGTTTTGCAGCCCTGGTCGGTGCAGGCAATGGACGGCTCGGTGGGCGCGTGGCGCTGCCTGGTCCAGTGTGCCGATTCAGGCGCCGCCGCGCTGGTGCGCGCGCGCGTGGCCATTTGCGCGCAGGGTTCCTGGGAACCATTGCCCGCGGACCGGGCTGGGCCTCGGCCGGCGCGCCGGGCCGCTGACCTGCTTGCTTTCAAGGCCAATTTCCGGGGCGTCACGCTGGATTCGGGTGTGTTGCCGGTGCTGTTGTTCGACGGCGGGTATGGGGGCATGGTGGTCGCCGACGACGGCCTGGCCACACTGGCCTGCTGCATCCGCCGCGATCGTCTGGAGGCAGCCCGGCGCGCCTCGCCGGGGCTGCGCGCGGGCGAGGTGGTCGAAGCACTGCTGGGGCGCGAGTGCGCTGGTGTGCGCCTGGCGTTGCATTCGGCGTGCCGCGACGGGCCCTGGCTGGCGGCCGGCCCGATTGCGCCAGCTGTCCACCTGGGAGCGATCAACGGCCCCCTGCGTATCGGCAACGCGGCCGGCGAAGCCCATCCTATCCTGGGTGAAGGCATCAGCATGGCGCTGCAATCGGCATGGCTGCTGTGCGCGCAGCTGCTTGCCGGCGAACCGCAGGGGGCGGTGCCCGGCAAGGCGTGGCAACACGAGGCAGCGCGCCGCTATGCCGTGGACTGGCGGCGCCAGTTCGGACCCCGGCTGCGCGTGGCCGCGGCCTTTGCGCACATGGCCATGCGACCCGGTTCGGCCGCGTTGCTGCTCGCCCTGGCGCGCCGCTGGCCAGGGCTTCTGACGGCCGGCGCACGGTGGGGCGGCAAAGTAAGCTGCGCCGCCGACCTGTATGCCATTGCCCCGCCCGCGCCAGCCGCAGTGCAGCGGCCGCTCACTGTCGCACTGATCGATTCGTCAGACGGCGAGGACTCCATAATGATGCGACCTGCTGCAAACCAAGGAGCCGAAAATGCGCCAAGCTGACCTTTCGTTGTCTTCGTCATCGTCGATGGAGCCAAGCCTATTTCGGGCGCTGCACATACTCCGGGCCGCCTTTGTGGCATGGGCGGTGTTCGGGCCAGCCCTGGCCCATGCGCACACGGACACCGGTGCCATTGGCGGTTTTGTAAGTGGGTTTCTGCACCCGCTGCTCGGGCCCGACCATATTGCAGCCATGGTTGCGGTGGGAATCTGGGGCGCGTTTCTCGGTGCGCCTGCCATGTGGCTGCTTCCGGTCATTTTCCCGGTGGTCATGGCGTTCGGCGGAGCGTTGGGCATCCTCGGCGTCCCACTGCCCGGCGTGGAAACCGCAATCGCGTTATCAGGCGTGGTGCTCGGGATGATGATTGTTCTGGCGGCTCGTCCGCCGCTGTGGGTCGCCGCCGTTCTGGTGGCGTTTTTTGCGATTTTTCACGGGCACGCGCACGGCGCTGAACTGCCCGAAGCAGCCAACGCGGTGATGTACGCCGTTGGTTTTGTCGTAGCTACCGGCCTGCTGCACCTTGGCGGCATTGCCCTTGGCCTGCTGATCCGCTGGCCGGCAGGGCGGTTGGCCGTACGGGCCGCAGGCGGCGTGATCGCGGCCACCGGCTTCGCCTTTCTTTTTGGATGGGTGTGAATCCGGGGAGACAAACGGGGGTCGGTCGCTGGCCGTCTCCCTTATTTGCCGGCTTCTTTCTGGTGGCCCTGCCCGCAACATCGCGTGGGCATGCCTTGATCCGGGGCAGCGGGGAATTTAGCGCTGGTCTGCTTCACCCACTGATAACACCCGCCCATCTGATGGTTCTGCTGGCCATGGGCCTGTGGCTTGGCCAACACCCACCGCTGCGTCTGCGGGTCCCGATACTGTTGTTCACCACGTTCTCCGCGGTCGGGCTGCTGGCGAGCGCGGGTGCCTGGGCAGCCGCTCCTGCCCAGCCGGTGCTGGTGGTGATCGCCCTGTGCATGGCCCTGTCCGTGGCGGTGTCGGCGCGGCCGCCGGTCTGGGTGCGTTGGCCGGGCGTGGCGCTGGCCGCCTTGGCCGTTGGCCTGGACTCCGGCGTAGACCCGGGGCCGCCCCTGGCCGCAGTGGTAACCGCACTTGCCGGGACATGGATTAGCCTGTGCCTGTGCGCGCTGAATTTTTCGTACTACACCTCGTTGTGCCCAGCCAAAAAATGGGCGCACATCGGGGTCCGGGTGGCGGGCTCGTGGATCGCTGCCATTTGCCTGTTGCTGCTGGCGTTTTCATTCAGGGGCTGAGCAGAAATATTGTTCGAAAAATTGCGCTTACTGTTCGATAGCGCACAGACGGCGGTTTTGCGAGGGGCTATGGTGCAAGGGTCACACATGCAATCAAGGCCCCGCTCGGTTGTACCGAGGCATCCGGAAATGCCCATTTCAACGAGTCGTCCACCCTCTGGAGCCACCCGACCGACATTTCCATGATCGATATTCGCAAGGGCCGGGCGCCCGCCCCGACTTGGGCGCGAGCACTTCAGCACCCGGTTTCGCGCTTTGTTTACCGACCCGGCGTGCCGCGCTGAATACTTATCGACGAGGCGCAATTACGTTGGGCCGGCCCTGGCACCATGTCCAGGCTATTGCTGATTCGCCGGTCGGCGGGCAACGAGGCGCGCGCGGGGCCCCAGGCCGGCGTGGAACTCAGGGCCGGGCCGCTGCAGGCCCAGCGAAGCAAACAGCCCCCCCCACAGCCACACCGATACACCCTGTGAAGCAGCGCCCCCCC
>JANLPN010000062.1:0-6299 GCA_031367285.1 Betaproteobacteria bacterium
GAATTGCCATAAAACCCGCAGCCAGTATTTGTCTTCAGTCAGAGAATGGTAGCAATGCATGCGCCACGCGGGAACCTGAATTTGCAATGCATCGAGAGTTCCAAAGTTCCCGACGCCGATCCGGCTGCGCCCGGTTTGCCGGGCTCACACGCCCACCCCGCCCCAGGATCGGGTCGGCGGGGCGCTCAGCGCAGCGGCATTAAGGAAGGAGGCCGCGAGGCCGGGGGGACAGCCGCGGAGCTGAGTGCGCCGGCGGCCCGATCCCAGCGAGGAAGCGGCAGATGAACGGGGTTGCATACCAAGGCGCCACGCCGACCGGAGCTCCACAAGCACATCGCACAATTCAAACACTCCCCCGTATCGCCACAAAATCCTTCCAGAACTGCGCCTCCTGCGTGGTGGCGAAGTTGATGCGCATCAAGGTGCTGGGTTCGCGCCGGGCGTGGAACAGGGCACCGGGCGCCAGCAGGTAACCGAGGTCCAGCATGCGCTGCGACAAGGCATCGGTGTCCACGCCGGTGTCGACCCAGCCGAACAAGCCGGCCGGTTCGGCGGCAAAGCGGCAACCGGCTTCGAGTGCCAGCTTGACGCTGCGTGCACGCGCCAGGTCGAGCCGGGTGCGGATGCGCTCCGCGTGGCGGCGCAGTTGCCCCTGGTCGATGCACCAGGCCAGCGCCTTTTCCAGCAGGGCCGGCGTGGTGAGCGTGGACAAGAGCTTGGTGTCGAGCAGGCGCTCGTAAATATCCGGCGGCGCGGCCATAAAACCGACGCGCCAGTTGGGCGCCAGTATCTTGGCAAAACCGCTCACGTAAATCGTGCGCTGCAGACCGTCCAGCGCGCACAGCCGGGTGGCCGACTCGGCCGCGATATGGCTGTAGGTATCGTCTTCAACAATGTGGAAGTTGTGCTGGTTGGCCAGTTGCACCACGCGGTGCGCGCTGCCCGGCGTGAGGCAGTATCCGGTGGGGTTGTGCAGCACACTCACGCTCACAAACAGCTTGGGTGCATGTTGCTCGCAGTAACGCGCCATCACCTCCAGGTCCGGCCCGCGTTCACGCCGCGGCACCGGCAGGATACGCATGCCCAGGGATTCCAGGCGTGCGAACTCGATGGCCCAGCCGGGCTCCTCCACCATCACGTAGTCGCCCGCGCGCAGCAGGGTACGGCTCACCACATCCAGGGCATGGGTGGCGCCCACGGTGGTGATGAGTTGCTCCGGCGTTGCCATGATGTTCAGCCCGGCCAGCTTCTTGGACAGGGAGCGGCGCAGGCCGAGGTCGCCGGCCGGCTCTCCGTATTGCAGCGAAAACTCCTTGAGCGCCTGCGTTCCCGTCACCTTGCGCACGGCGGCCGGCATAAATGTGCTCTCCAGCCACTCGGGTGGGAACACGCCCATGCCGGGTTGCGGTTTGTCGCTGACTGAATGGAACATGCCACGTATCAGGGTGGCGGCATTGATGGGCGCGCGCCGCACGGGCGCAACATTGGTGTCGGTCGTGGCGTCACCGCCCTGGACACCGTTCGCGCTGGGTTCGCTGCCGGGCGCCATCTCGCGCACGAAAAATCCCCGGTTGCGCCGCGCTTGCACCAGGCCATGGGCCAGTAGCTGGTCGTAGGCGGCGACCACCGTGGCGGGGCTCACACCGTGCTGTTGCGCGCACTGGCGTACCGACGGCAGGCGTGCACCCGGCGCCAGCAAGCGGTTGCGGATACGCTCGGCAAAGCGGCCCGAGAGTTGCTCGGTGAGCGATTGGGCCGACTTTTTCATGAGCATGGTGAGGCGTCCTTGAGAAGTCGCGTGTATTGCCAAGAGAAACAATACAGATCGACAACTGCGCTGCCTATCTGTACTGGCCGTGTATTGGTTCGGCAGATTACATTGAATGCTCCAGCTTGACAAGCCCATCTTCTTACGCCGCGCCAAACCATGAGCTCCGCCGAACTGACCGCCCTGCTCGCGTTTTGCACTGCGATGAGCTTCTCGCCCGGACCCAACACCACGCTGGCGACGGCACTTGCGGCCAACCACGGCCTGAGACGTGCGCTGCGTTTTTGCCTGGCGGTGCCCACGGGCTGGACGTTGCTGATGCTGGGTTGCGGCCTGGGCCTGGGTGCGCTGGTGCTGGGCGTGCCGGCCTTGCGTCTGGCCGTCAAGGTGCTGGGGGTGGCCTATATGTTGTGGCTGGCCTGGAAACTGAGCGGTGCGGCACAACTCACGCAAGTGGACGCAGCGCGGCTGGACATCGGCTTCTGGAATGGTGTGGGCCTGCAGTTTGTCAACATCAAGGCCTGGATGCTGGCGCTTACGCTGACCGCCGGCTGGGTCGTTAATGCGGCCGGGCAACCCGCCACCAACCCAGGCCAGCGCCTGGCCATCATCTGCGTCGTCATGATGGCTTTTGCATTTACCAGCAACTTCGCCTATGCACTGCTCGGCTCGCTGCTGCGCGAGTTTCTGGCGCGCGGCCGCCGCCTGCTGTGGTTCAACCGCGCGCTGGCGCTGGTGCTGGTGGCCACTGCCGCCTGGATGGTGACCGTATGAAAGCGCAGGAAACCCGTGGTCTATGGCTTGGTTTCCTGGGCGTGCTGCTGTTTGCCGCCACCTTGCCGATGACCAAACTCGCCACCGGCAATTTTGATACGCCGCAACTGTCACCGGTGTTCGTGACTTTTGGCCGCGCCGCGGTGGCCGGCTTGCTGTCGTGTGTCTACCTGCTGCTTACCCGCAGTGCGGTACCTAGGGGCCGCCAATGGGGGGCGCTGCTTTTCACGGCGCTCGGGGTGGTGGTTGGTTTCCCGCTGTTGCTGGCCATGGGCTTGCGCCATGTGGAGTCGGTCCATGCCTCGGTGATCATGGGAATCCTGCCACTGGCCACGGCCGTGGTCGGCTCGGTGTGGCTGCGACAGCGTCCGAGTGCCGGATTCTGGGTCTGCGCGATTGCCGGCAGCGCGCTGGTCGGGGCGTTCGTCTGGCTGCGCGCAGGTGCTGCCGGCGGCGGCGCGCAACTGGCCGACCTCCTGTTGTTTCTGGCAGTGCTCAGCGCGGCTTTTGGTTATGTGAGCGGCGGCCAGTTAACCGCGCAATTGGGTGCGGAGCGCGTTATCTGCTGGGTGCTAGTGATCAGCTTGCCGCTCACCTTGCCCGTGATGCTGCTCAGTTGGCCACAGCAGGCCGTGGGCACCAGTGCCTGGCTGGGTTTTGGCTATGTCGCGCTGTTCTCGATGTGGATCGGGTTTTTTGCCTGGTACCGTGGTCTGGCGCTGGGCGGGACGATACGCGTGAGCCAGGTGCAATTGGTGCAGCCGTTTTTGAGCATGCTGTTTTCGGTGCCCTTGCTGGGCGAGAAGCTCGACCTGCTGACGGTGGGGTTTGCGTTGGCCGTGATTGCCACCGTATTCATAGGCAAAAAAATGCCCGTGGCGCAGGCCACCTACCGTTCACAACCGGCCTGATAATTTCAGGCCGGACTTTGCAACCAGGGTCATCCCATGGCCCGCACGGAGTAGAAAAGATGAGTACAAGCAACCCCTGGAAACTGGCCGGCCGCGCCGAAAAGATGAACCCGTCGGTGATCCGTGAAATCCTCAAAGTCACCGAGCGGCCAGGCATCATCAGTTTTGCGGGTGGCCTGCCGTCGGCCAAGACCTTTCCCGTGGCCGAGTTTGCAAGCGCCTGCGCCAAGGTGCTGCGTGACGACGCGCAGGCAGCCCTGCAATACGCCGCCAGCGAAGGTTTCGGCCCGCTGGTGGAGATGGTGGCGCAGCGCCTGCCATGGAAGGTGGACCCGGACCAGATCCTGATCACCACGGGTTCACAGCAAGGCCTGGACCTGGTCGCCAAGGTGCTCATCGACACCGGCAGCCGTGTGCTGGTGGAAACACCCACCTATCTCGGTGCGCTGCAGGCCTTTACGCCGATGGAGCCCGAGATCGTGAGCGTGCGCAGCGACGAGCACGGTGTGGACGTCGACGACCTCGCGGCAAAGTGCAAAGTGCCGCCCCGCTTCCTCTACGTGTTGCCCAACTTCCAGAACCCGACCGGCCGCACCATGACCGAGGCGCGCCGCGCGGCGCTGGTGAAACGCGCGGCCGAACTGGGCCTGCCGCTGGTCGAAGACAACCCTTACGGCGATTTGTGGTTCGACGCGCCGCCGCCCGCTCCACTGACCGCGCGCAACCCGGACGGCTGCATCTACCTGGGATCTTTTTCCAAGGTATTGGCGCCGGGTTTGCGGCTCGGTTTCCTGGTGGCACCCAAGGCGGTGTTCCCCAAACTGCTGCAGGCCAAGCAGGCGGCCGATCTGCACAGCCCGGGCTTTAACCAGCGCATGATTGCCGAAGTCATGAAAGGCGGTTTCCTGGACCGCCACATCCCCACCATCCGCGCCCTGTACAAGACCCAGCGCGACGCCATGCTGGCGGCGCTGGAGCGCGAAATGCCGCGCGGCGATGGCAGCGACGACAGCCGCATGACATGGAACAAACCCGAAGGCGGCATGTTCCTGTGGGCACGCCTGCCCAAGGGTATGGACGCCGTGGAGTTGCTGCCCAAGGCGGTGGACAAGGGGGTGGCGTTTGTGCCGGGCCTGGCCTTTTTTGCCGACCATGCCGACCCGCGCAGCCTGCGCCTGTCGTTTGTGACACCCAGCGTGCCCGAGATAGAACGCGGGGTTGCGGCGCTGGCGGCGGCCGTGCGCGAAAACATGCCCGCATTTGCCTGAAGCGCGGCGGGAGACAAGTGATGCTGCAACTCTGGGGCCGCCTGAGCTCCATCAACGTGCGCAAAGTGGTGTGGGCGGCACAGGAGGTGGGTGTGCCATTTACCCGCACCGATGCCGGCGGCCAGTTTGGCGTGGTCAACACGCCCGACTACCTGCGCCTGAACCCGAATGCGCTGGTGCCGGTGTTGCAGGACGGGGAGCTCACGCTGTGGGAATCGAATGTGATCGTGCGTTACCTCAGCACGCAATACCCTGGCGCCCAACTGTTGCCGCGGACGGTGGCGCAACGTTTTGAAGCCGAGCAGTGGATGGACTGGCAGCAGACCACCACCAACCCGGCCGGGCGTACTGCCTTTATTCAGCTTTTTCGCACAGCGCCGGAGCAACGCCAGCCGGAGCTGTTGCGCCAGTCGGTTGCCGCCACCGAGCCGCTGATGGCCTTGCTGGACCGGCATCTGTCGCAGCGGGCCTTTATGCTGGGCGACGACTTCACGATGGCCGATATTCCGCTGGGCTGCGAAGTACACCGCTGGTTCGGCCTGCCCCTGCCCCGGCCCGCGTGGCCACACCTGGAGCGCTGGTTTGCCGTTCTCATGCAGCGCCCGGCGATCCGCAGTGTGCTGGATGCGCCCTTGTCCTGAAAGCCAAACCCGCCATGCACACGCGTCCCTACAAACAGGTCGATGTTTTTACCGCCACGCCTTACCTGGGCAACCCGCTGGCCGTGGTGCTGGATGGCGCGGCCCTGAGCAGCGCCGAGATGCAGTCGTTTGCACGCTGGACCAATCTGTCGGAAACTACGTTTGTCGTGCCGGCTACCGACCCGCAGGCCGACTACCAGATACGTATCTTCACGCCGGGCGGCGAAATGCCTTTTGCCGGCCACCCTACACTGGGCAGTTGCCATGCCTGGCTGGAGGCCGGAGGCAAGCCCAAGGCAAAAGCCTTTGTGGTGCAACAGTGTGGTGTGGGCCTGGTGAAGATTCGACGCGAGCAGAACCGGCTGGCTTTCGGCGCCCCGGCCATGCGACGCAGCGCCCCCAGCACCACCTTGCTGGCGCGTGTGGCCAGGGCGGTGGGGCTCAAGGCCGAACAAATCATTGCAGCGCAACTGCTGGACAACGGCACGACCTGGCTCGGCCTGCTGCTGGCCGATGCCAGCACCGTGTTGCAGCTTACGCCCAATTTCCCCGAGCTCAAGGAACTGGGCCAGAAGGTGGGTGTGGTGGCGGTGCAGGCTGCGCACCCACCAAAAGCCGACGTGGCCAGTGTCGAAGTGCGCGGCTTCGCGCCCCATATGGGCATCAACGAAGATCCGGTTACGGGCAGCCTGAACGCCAGCCTGGCCCAGTGGCTGATCGCAGACGGCCATGCGCCGGAGCGTTATGTCGCGGCGCAGGGTGCCTGCCTGGACCGCGCCGGGCGGGTGTTTATAGAACGCGATGCCTCGGGCCAGGTGTGGGTAGGCGGCCAGAGCGTCACGTGTATAAGCGGTAGCGCCGCGATCTGAAGCCCCGCATGTCCACCTTTCAATCCCCGCAATTCGGCTTGTTCCTGGTCGCGGCCCTGGTATTGGCC
>JANLPN010000097.1:0-14732 GCA_031367285.1 Betaproteobacteria bacterium
GCGCGTGTTCAGGCATTGGCGCGCCAGGACTCCGATTTCGATCTCCGCCATGTTCAGCCAACTGGCGTGCTTGGGCGTGTAGTGGAATCGGACCCGGCGCAGCAGCTTGGCGGCGCGGTGCTCACCCAGGACATCGACGAAGCTTGTCGCGAAGTGGGTGTTCAGGTTGTCCAGCACCAAATGCAGGCATCGAGCCCTGCGGTAAGTGGTGGCGAGCAGATGGCGTACGAAGGCGACGAAGTCGGCCTTGCCGCGATGGTCGGTTACGACAACCGTTCTCAGGCCCGCCTTGGGTTGAACAGCCACGAACAGGTTGCAAGTGCCCCGACGCACGTACTCGTAGTCTTCCTTGCGAAAGGTGCCAGGTCTCATTGGCATGGGAGTGCGGCTGTGGTCCAGCAGTTGCATGCTCTTTTCGTCCACGCACACGACAGGCTCGTCGCGGCGCAACGGCAGCGCGTACAACTCCAGCAGGTGGTACATACGCTGACGATACTCTTGGGTCAGCGCCGCGATACACCACATCAGCTTGCGCCACGGCTTGAGGCAGTTTTTTTTAGTAGCCGGCGAACGGTCTCGCGGCTGATGGGGTGCAGTCCAGGCTCGGCTCGGGCCACATCGTGCAACAGCCGCACCGTCCAGCGCGTACTGCCCGGCGGAGCCTGTGAGCACGCCAGTGCCGCCACCCGAGCTTCGGCTTCGGTGTCGTACTGGCGGGGTCTGCCCGAGCGCTGCACGTCGCGCAGCGCCAGATCGAGCCCACCATCCAAGTACGCTGCGCGGGTGCGCCAGATCATCATGCGCCCCACGCCCAGCACGGCCATGACCTGGGTCTCGGGAATCTTGCGATCCAGCGCCAGCAGGATGTGCGCTCGATTGACTTCGCGCGCCGAACGCGTGCCCTTGGCGCGAATCGCCTCGACCGTAATGCGATCGTCCGCGGACAAGTGCAGTTCTGTTTGCCGCATGGTGAACACTCCTCATAAGTAGTGGAAGTGTCATCATTGTATATTTGTATCGTTATTTATAAGTCACTATACTAGTGTTTAATTGCATTTATGTACGATAGTTTTAGGATTCCTCCAGGTTCAAGCAAGGGATGCAATGGCACGAGTGGCGGTGGCGCTGTCCTGCACAGCGCGTGTAATGGCCGAACTTGAACGCTTGTCTCGCAGGCGCAGCGGCGAAGTGCGCATTGCCGAGCGGGCGCGCATCGTTCTGGCGTGCCTGGCCGGCAAACGCAATGACGAAGTTGCAAGCGAGATTGGCGTTCGACCCAATACGGTGGGGCAGTGGCGCCAGCGCTTTGCGGCCAGCGGCATTGTGGGACTGCGCGATCAGCCTCGACCCGGCAAGCCGGTCAAGTACGGCAGCGAGTTGCGTGACCGCGTACTGGCGCGGTTGGAGTTGCCCCCGCCTGCGGGGATGGCGAGCTGGGATGGCGGCTCTTTGGCGCTGGCGCTGGGGGTGTCGGATGACGCCGTGTGGCGCGTGCTGCGCAAGCGAGGCGTTTAACTGCAGCGCCATCGCTCCTGGTGCGTGAGCACCGACCCTGAGTTGTGGCCAAGTCGGCTGACGTTATCGGGCTGTACCTGAACCCACCACAAAACGCTTTGGTGCTCAGCGTGGATGAGAAGCCATCGATCCAGGCGCTCGAGCGTGCGCGCGGCTACGTTCAGACCAGCAGTGGCAAGATCGTGCAGGGGATGAAGCGCCTACAAGCGTCACGGGACAATCAACCTCTTTGCGGCCCTGGAGGTCGCCACCGGCATCATCCGCGGCAAGACGACGCAAACCAAAAAGCGTGCGGACTTTCAGGCATTCATGGATGAAGTCATCGCCGATCAGCCACCTGATCGGCAGATACACGTCGTCCTGGACAACCTGACCACGCACAAGAAAAATGACGACTGGCTCGCCCCGATCCGCTGGAGTTGTCACCCCGGCGCTCGCCTTTGGCGCATCACTCGTGGACATCACCCTGCAAGTCAAAGCATGGACATCGTCGACGGCAGCAACGGGCCTTCGGTGGCTGAATTGCTGCAGGAGATTGAAGCTTCGACCCAGCGCGCCGCAGGCCCCTACGCGCGTATCCGCAGTTTCACGGTGCCTTGACCGGCGATGGGGTGGACGGGCGGCTCGCCAGGTCCAGCTGCCGGAAAAGGCTGCGGTGCAACTCGAAAGCCAGCACCGCTTCGGCGACGATCATGCCGGTTTGCGCTTCGTCGGCAGGGACACTGCGCAGGCCTGAGCGAAACGCCTGCGTCAGGGCGGTCGTCTGGATGGCATCGCCGAAGTCATAGAAGGCGGTGCCGGCCCCGTTCGCGATTTGCAGGCTATCCGCCACGATGCGTTTGAGCATCTGACCGCCGCTGAGGTCGCCCAGGTAACGCACGTAGGCATGTGCCACCAGCAAGGCAGCGTCGTTCTTCTGCATCCGGTGAAGCCGGGTGACATAAGTCCTGCAGGCAGCTTGCGTCGCAATTTCCCGCTGCCAGTTGTTGCCGTGCAAGGCATCGAGGTCACGCTCCAGCGCCTTGGAGCGAAACAGGGCCGGGAAGTAGACCGGCGCAACCAGCGCATCCGTCGCGTGTTGGACCAGCGCCGTCTCAAGTGCTTCATAGATGGGGTGCAGGTTGCGCAGCAGCCTGCAGTAGGCCGGACGACCCAATTGGCCACGCAGCATGGCGTGCATGAAAGGACCCCGTTCGACCTCGGTATGCAAGGCGCGGGTTTCGTTACGCAGGCGTTCGGACAGACCGGTCGCCACGCCCGGCGTATTAATGTTCACCTTCCGGCAGTGCGTCACCAATGCCGAAACGGCGCAGCTTCACGTAAAGGCCCTGGCGTGACAGGTCCAGCATTTCGGCGGCAGAGGCCCGGTTGTCGTGGGTAAGTTCAAGCGCCGCCTTGATACATAGCTATTCGATCAGGTCGTCGGTTTCGCGCACGATATCGCGCAACGGTACGCGACCGACCAGCTCGGTCATCTGGCCGGCGGACCGCGGCAACTCGCGGGTGGTGCGCGCGTCGTTGGTCAGGCGCCGGCCGACATCGCGAATCGTGAAACCCAGGCACGGCTGCTCACCACTGCTCACCGCCACGGCGGAAATTTCGACGTCCGCAGTCAATCCATATTCGCCCCGCAGGGTGGTCGCAAAAAGCCGCACGGCTCCGCTCTGGCGCAAATTGGACACCAGCACATTGAGGTCCACTCCGCTGTGTCCCAGCCACTTTTCCAGCGACTCGTTGCGAACCAATTCCTCACTGGTCAGTTGCATCAGGTCGAGAAACGCATGGTTGACGCTCAGGATGCGGCCATCCAGGTCTGTCACCACAAAAGCATCCGGCGCACTTTCCATTACCCGCAGCAGCATCTGCTTGCCGCTCGCCGCCGGCTCCTGCGACGCTGCTCCCAGCGCTGACAGGCGCAGCATGAAGTGGATAATGTTTTCCTGCCTGAAAAGGGAGACCGAGATTGCGAACTCTTCCCCGCCATCAGCCAGCCGCACCCGCAGGGTGTCGGCAGGGCCGTTAGTGCGTACTTGTGCCAGCACCGTATGACCTTTGCGTGCACCCGGGCCTTTGCGGTGCACCGGTACCACCGAATACGATAAAGGCAAATCCGCACCGTCGGCGGCAGGGTGGTTGATATGGCGCCACTTCGGCTTGTTTCCAGAGCCCGCCCCACGCAACAAAGCCTCGACTTTGGGGCGGCTTTCCACAATAACCGTCTCGCTCCACGATTTTCCCAGCCACGCGTGGTAGCCATGGGTCAAAAGCTCTTCCGTCCCAAATGCCAAATCCCTGATTACGCCCGCCTCATCCATTACCAGCGTAACGTCGGCGGTGGCAGCAATCAACGCGCCGGCAACATCGGCATCCAGGTTCCGAAAAAACTGTTCCGGAGTCTCAAAGTGCCCCATGTTTGCTTGTCGCGTTCCCTCCTGCATCCCGTGCTTTCGTACTATTTTTGTCGGGCCGTCATTTGCTCGGCCAGAGCAGGGGCCTCACGACCATCTGCCGAAGCGCAATCGGCACCCACGCGGGTGCCACATTCCGGATGCAAACCGAATATCGGTCCTCCTACCATTATGCCCACATGGTCGTTCAAAGCGGCTTTGCGTACCTCCTGGATGCACTCGCTCAAGTCCTCCGGATGCAGTTCCGTGCCGACCGAAAAGCCGACCACATCAAACCACTCGCGCTTGACCATCACCACCTTGTCGGCGCCGGCCTCCCAGGGGCCCCCGGCAACATCCCAGCCGGCACGGCGGAAAAATTCAGCACCATGACCAGGCCAAAAGTATGTTGTTCCCCAGGCCCGGGAAGTAACACAATGCGACGCCCGTTGCCAGCTTGACCAATGGTTTGCGCGAAGGCCGGGCTCTGACCCCAGATGTCGCAGTACCTGCTGCCGGTTTTGTACACGCTGTTTGTCTGGTGGTTAGGCACCGGTGTGATCCTTTACCTGGACGGCTTGCCGCGCTGGACTTTCAAGTGGACCCTGCTGGGCGCCAGCTTTCTGCTGGCACTGGCCTTGCTGGGGCTTTATGTGACTGCCGAGCACACGCGTATCACCGGGGCCTACCTGGCGTTTACGTTTGCAATCGTGGTCTGGGCCTGGCAGGAAGTGGCGTTTCTGCTGGAGTACGTGACTGGCCTGCGGCGCACCATCTGCCCGCCTACCGCCACCGGTTGGTGGCGCGCCTGCTTTGCCTTGCTGGCGGTGTTGCACCATGAGCTGGCACCGGTTGTACTCGGCGCAGCCGTCACCGCAGCCACCTGGGGCGGTGCCAACCAGACCGGCTTCTGGACCTTCATGGTGCTGTGGGTGATGCGCCAGAGCGCCATGCTCAATGTGTTTCTGGGCGCCCGCAACCTGAACGAAAACTTTTTGCCCAACCACCTCAAATACCTGCAGACCTACTTCAAACGCAGGGCCATGAACCCGCTGTTCCCGGCCTCGGTGCTGGTGTCCAGCGTAGTGGCATGGCTGATCTGGCAGGCAGCGGTGCTGGAAGGTATAGGCCGGTTTGAGGCCACCTCCCTGATCTTCGCCGCGACCCTGCTGTCACTGGCGGTGCTGGAGCACTGGTTCCTGGTTTTGCCACTGCCGTCCGAGGCTTTGTGGAGCTGGGGGCTGCGGTCGCGCGCAAGTGCGCCCGCCGAGGGGTTGGACCAAGCCCTTGTGAACAGGCCCCGATCCGGTAGCGCACTTGCAGGTGCTCGAAGCTGCCGATAATGCGAACCTGACCCGGTGTCAGCCGCTTGACCTGGGGCGGCATGTGCCGGTGCTGCCCGGGCCCCGCTGGCCGGCGCTCTTGAATTCCTTCCCGGAAATCCATAGATAAAACGCCGTGTTCAATTTCGACATGTGAGCAAACCCATGATCATCTGGCGGGATCGCTTCAAGGCGTTTGGCATCCACCTCACCATCAGCCTGCTAATTGCCGCGCTGGCTGCATTGCTGGTATTTTTTGTCTGGTACCCCTATCCCTACCGCGAAATTTCCGGCGGGCGTGAGCTGTTCGCGATACTTGTGACGATCGACGTCATCCTCGGGCCGATGTTGACCCTGTCGATTTTTGACCGGAACAAATCGCGTCGGGCGTTGGTGTTTGACTTCTCGGTCATCGGCCTGGCCCAGCTGCTTGCGCTCGGTTACGGACTGTTTACCGTATTCGCCGCGCGCCCGGTACATCTGGTGTTTGAGTACGACCGCTTTCGCGTGGTGCACGCTATCGAAGTCCCACGGGAAATGTTGCCAAAAACGCCTGCGGGAATCGAGGCCTTGCCGCTGACCGGTCCGACCGTGTTGTCGGTACGTCGCGTTACGAATGAGGAGAAAGCGGATGTGGGCATGCAGGAACTGGCCGGCCTGCCGGTCAGTGCCCGCCCAGATTTCTGGCAGCCTTACGAGAAGGCACGGTCCGAGGTGTTGCAGCAGTCGAAACCGGTCAGCGAACTTAAAGCGCGTTTTGCCGCCAAAGCCAGCCTGATCGATCAGGGCATCAAGGCCAGCGGCCGCCCCATTGAAAAGCTGCGTTATCTGCCGCTCGCGGGACGCAAGGAATTCTGGACTGCCTTCATCGATCCGGATGACGGCAAGATGCTCGCCGCCATTGCGCTGGACCCCTATTGAGCGAGGCTTGTGCACACGCCCTGGGCCGCGCGCGATGCGGACTGTGATGGGCGGCTAAGATGCCTGTTCCCGCCAGTACCGGGCCCGGGAACCCAGCCTGTGGTCCGGCCTTAGCCCAAAGGAAACACACCCATGGCCGCGCCACGCAAGGTTTTGTTTATTTCCGCCGACCAATGGCGCGGCGAATGCCTCTCGGCCCTGGGCCACCCGGTCGTCAGGACGCCGCATCTGGACGCACTGGCGGCCGACTCGACGTTGTTCAAGCGGCACTATGCCGTGACCTCGCCCTGCGGGCCCTCGCGCTCCAGCATGCAGACCGGCCTGTACCTCATGAACCACCGCTCTGGACGCAACGGCACGCCGCTGGACAATCGCCACACCAATATCGCCCACGAGGTGCGCAAGATCGGGCTGGACCCTACCCTGTTTGGCTACACCGACACCAGCGCCGACCCGCGCGGCCGGCACCCGGACGACCCGGCCTTGCGCACGTTTGAAGGGCCGCTGCCGGGTTACCGCATCGGTTTGTTGTTCCCGGATTACGTGGCGCAATGGATGAACGACCTGCGCGCCAAGGGTTACCGGTTCGAAGGCCGCAAGGACGTCTACCAACCCAGGCCGGGTTTCGAGAAACCGGCCGACCGGGGCCACCGCTTTATCCCCACGATCTTCAAGGCCGAAGACAGCGACACGACTTTCATGGCCAACAGGGTGGTTGACTGGCTGGGTGACCAACGCGACAAGGACTGGTTCATGCACTGCGTGTTCCTGCGCCCGCACCCGCCGGTGATCACGCCCGAGCCCTACAACGCCTTGTACGACCCCGCCGACGTGACTATGCCGCACCGCAAGGCCACACCGCACGAAGAAGCGGCCCAGCACCCGCAGCTGCGCGAGTGGATAAACCGCTTTTCGCGCCCGAACAGTTACGACGAACACAACCCCAACAACCTGGTGACCATGCCGGAGCTGGAGCTGCGCCAGATGCGCGCCTGTTACTACGGCATGATGAACGAGGTGGACGACGCAGTGGGCCGCATCGTGGCGCAGCTCAAGGCCACCGGCCAGTACGAACACACGCTGATCATTTTTACCTGCGACCACGGCGAGATGGGGGGCGACCACTACTGCTGGGGCAAGGAGCTGTATTTCGACCAGAGCTTTTATATCCCGCTGATCGTGCGCGACCCGCGCAAGCAGGCCGACGCCGGCCGGGGCCGCCACATAGACGCCTTTACCGAATCCGTGGACCTGATGCCGACCATGCTGGACTGGCTGGGCATGGACGTGCCGGCCCAGTGCGACGGCCGGTCCCTGCTGCCTTTTGTCGAAGGCAAGACCCCTGCGCGCTGGCGCACCGAGGCGCATATGGAGCTGGACTTCCGCGCCGGCCCGTATGGCGGTCTGGACGCAGAAAAGGAACTGGGCCTGGAGCCCGATGAATGCCAGCTAGCCATCCTGCGCGGCGAGCGCTGGAAATATGTGTTTTTCGCCGCCCTGCCGCCGCTGTTGTTCGACCTGCAGAACGACCCGTGGGAGATGAACGACCTGTCACGCGATCCGGCACACCGCGAAGTGATGCTGGAGATGGCGCACAAGATGCTGTCGTGGCGGCTCAAGCACCAGGAGCATGTGCTGACCAATCTGCACAACGGCCCTAAGGGAGTGGAAGACCGCAGCCACAGGCGGGGGTGAATTGGCGCAAGCCCTTGCCACGGCCCGCCTGCAGTGCGCCGGTATCAGACCGGTGCGCCTTCCATTACGGCATTGAAGGTTGCGCTCGGGCGCATGATCGCGGTCACTTTTTGAAGATCGGCCAGGTAATAGCCGCCAATATCCACCGGCCGGCCCTGCACGGCCTTGAACTCGTCCACGATCTTCTGCTCGTTGTCCGTCAGCGCCCTGGCCAGTGGGGCGAAATGCGCCGCCAGGGCCGGGTCCTGCGTCTGCGCGGCCAGCTCCTGGGCCCAGTACATGGCCAGGTAGAACTGGCTGCCGCGGTTGTCTAGCTGGCCGGTCCTGGGTGACGGCCCCTTGTTGTTGTCCAGCAGCTTGCCGGTGGCGGCATCAAGTGTGCTGGCCAGTATCTTGGCCTTGTTATTGCCGGTCTTTAACCCCAAGTCCTCCATGGACACGGCCAGCGCCAGGAACTCGCCCAGCGAATCCCAGCGCAGGTGGTTCTCCTCCACCAGTTGCTGCACGTGTTTGGGCGCCGAGCCGCCGGCGCCGGTTTCGTACATGCCGCCACCGGCCATCAGCGGCACGATGGACAGCATCTTGGAGCTGGTACCCAGTTCCATGATGGGGAACAGGTCGGTCAGGTAATCGCGCAGGATGTTGCCCGTGACCGAGATCGTGTCCAGCCCGCGGATCACGCGCTCCAGCGTGTAACGCATGGCGCGCACCTGCGACATGATCTGGATGTCCAGACCCGCCGTGTCGTGGTCCTTCAGGTAGGTTTTGACCTTCTTGATCACCTCGTTCTCGTGCGGGCGGTAGGGGTCCAGCCAGAACACGGCCGGCATGCCGGAGTTGCGCGCGCGCGTGACGGCCAGCTTGACCCAGTCGCGGATCGGTGCGTCCTTGACCTGGCACATGCGCCAGATGTCACCCTGCTCCACGTTTTGCGACAGCAGCACCTCGCCCGTGGCCAGGTCCACGATATTGGCCACGCCGTCTTCGGTGATCTCGAAGGTCTTGTCGTGCGAGCCGTATTCCTCGGCCTGCTGGGCCATCAGGCCCACGTTGGGCACGGTGCCCATGGTCCGGGGGTCGAAGTTGCCGTGCCACTTGCAGAAGTTGATGATCTCCTGGTAGATGCGGGCAAAGGTGCTTTCGGGCATCACGGCCTTGACGTCTTTCAGGCGGCCGTCGGCGCCCCACATCTTGCCGCCGTTGCGGATCATGGCCGGCATGGACGCGTCCACGATGATGTCGTTGGGTGAATGGAAGTTGGTGATGCCCTTGGCCGAGTCCACCATGGCCAGCTCGGGCCGGCCCTCATGACAGGCGTGCAGGTCGCGCAGGACCTCGTCGCGCGTGGACTGCGGCAGAGCGTTGACCTTGTCGTACAGGTTCACCATGCCGTTGTTGACGTTCACGCCAAGCTCCTCGAACAGCCTGGCATGTTTCTCGAAGGCATCTTTGTAGAAGATCTTCACGCAGTGGCCGAACACGATGGGGTGCGACACCTTCATCATCGTGGCCTTGACGTGCAGCGAGAACATCACGCCGGTCTTGAATGCGTCGTCTATCTCCTTTTCATAGAAGGCCACCAGCGCCTTCTTGCTCATGAACATGGAGTCGATGATCTCGCCGTCCTTCAGCGCCACCCTGGGCTTGAGCACCAGGGTCTTGCCGCTGGCGGTGACCAGTTCCATCTTGACGTCGCATGCCTTGTCCAGCGTCATGGACTTCTCGCCATGGTAGAAGTCTCCGTGGTGCATGTGCGAGACATGTGAACGCGAGGCCTGGCTCCACTCGGCCATGCTGTGCGGGTTCTTGCGCGCGTAGTTCTTGACCGCCAGCGGTGCGCGCCGGTCGGAGTTGCCCTCGCGCAGCACCGGGTTGACCGCGCTGCCGGTGCACTTGGAGTAACGGGCGCGCAGCGCTTTTTCTTCGTCTGTTTTGGGGTTATCGGGATAGTCCGGGATCTTGTACCCCTTGCCCTGCAGTTCCTTGATGGCATCGATCAGCTGGGCCACCGAGGCACTGATATTGGGCAGCTTGATGATGTTGGTGTCGGGCAGCAGGGTCAGGCGGCCCAGCTCCGCCAGGTTGTCGGGCAGCTTCTGCGCATCGGTCAGGTATTCGGGGAATTCACCCAGCACACGGGCTGCGACCGAAATGTCGCTAGCAACCACATCGATGCCGGCCGGCGCCGCAAAAGCGCGAATGACGGGCAAAAAGGCGCAGGTCGCCAGGAACGGCGCTTCGTCGGTCAACGTGTAGATGATTTTGGATTGTTCTGCAGCCATGGGTGTCAACCTGGTTGGGTGGGTGGGCGGTGAGCGAATGCGATAACTTTATTCGATTTCGATCAGCAACCCGAAACGGCTGAGTTTCAAGCCTTCTTCGTGACGGCCTGCGGATCCTGATGGCCCGCGACGCTATCAAGGCCGCCCCCTCCAGAGCGGTTCCCATTGCCCAGCTACGAAAGCGCCTTACGAGCGTATACAAGCGAGGCGCTGCCAAAGCCGGATGCCGGCTCCGGTGTCTTCGCGGTTGTCTTCGCGCCGGAGGCGCTGGATCAGCTCGAAGCGCTGTAGAGCTACAGCGCGGACGCGGCCTCACCCCTGGTTGCCCAACGCTACACTTCAGCATCAATGCCACGACCGGCGCCTTGACGGCGGCGGTGGGCAGTCCGTTTGCAACCGGGGTCGCAACCACTCCCTATTCAGTGACCGTGGACTCCTCGGGCAAGTTCGTCTATGTCGTCAACAACAACAATGACACCGTTTTGGCCTTCAGCATCAACCTCACGACCGGCGCCTTGGCGGCGGTGACGGGCGGCACCGTTGCGACTGGGGTTTCTCCCCGTTCCGTGGTCACTACGCGTTGACACGCGGCGGCGATCCGGCCTTAGCACCAACACAAAGAAGCTCTGCCGTTGCAGGGCTTCTCTGCTTTGTAAGTGGCAGTTGCGACGATGTACGCTTGATGTGCCACAGGCAGCGCAAATTGCGGCGCTGCTTTCCCCACCAGCTCCGGATGGTCCTTGGTGGTCACCGTGGGTCCGGCGTCGAACGTGAAGCCGTCCTGCCGGCAAACAGAGGCGCGTCCGCCGGGCGCATCGAATTTTTCCAGTACGCTCACCCGGTACCCGCGTGCACCCAGCCGGGCGGCTGCCAGCCCGCCAAAGCCGCTTCCGATTACGATGGCTTGCGGCTTTTCCCTGGTGGCGGTGGACGTGGTTACTTTTCTCCCTGCGCTGGCATACGTGGCACGGATAATGGAGGTGTCAATCGAAATTGATACCGTTCTTGAAACAATTTATTGACACTTACGGTGCAAATCTCGTTGGCCACGGCGGATGAATCAGGGCTTGAAGCAGCTGTGGCGGCATTGCTTGAGCTGCGCGCCGTGACCTGCGAGCGCGGCGGGCGTGCCCTGTTCAGCGGCCTGAACTGCCGTGTGGCGGCCGGCCAGTTGTTGCGCGTGTCGGGCGCCAATGGGTCCGGCAAAACCAGCCTGCTGCGCCTGATTTGTGGTCTGTTGCCGCCGGCGCAGGGCGAGGTTCGCTGGTGCGGCCGGCCAACGTCGGGCCTGGCCGAGGAATTTGGGCGACAACTGGTCTACCTCGGCCATGCGGCGGCGCTCAAGGACGATTTGTCGGCTACCGAAAACCTGCTGGTTGCCTGCCAGTTGGGTGGCCTGGCCGTAACGCCGCGGCAAGTCGGGCTGGCCTTGCAACAGGCGGGCCTGGCCGGGCGTGAACGCGTGCCAGCGCGCCAGTTGTCCCAGGGCCTGCGACGGCGCGTAGCGCTTTCCAGGCTGGTGTTGGCCAGCGACGTGCCACTGTGGGTGCTGGATGAGCCTTTCAACGCGCTGGATACCGCCGCCACCGAATGGCTCAGCGGCCTGGTTACCGCGCAGCTTGCAAGAGGCGGGGTGGTGGTGCTGACCAGCCACCAGGACGTGGGCCTGGACCACCTGGGCAAACAGATAACGGTGGCCCTGTGAAAACCGCAGTTACCGTCGCAGCCGGTGCCGGAACAGCCCCGGCCCCTGGTGTACTTGCGTGTATGCGCGCCGTGTTGCTGCGCGATCTGCGCCTGGCCTTGCGCAGGCGCGCGGACACCTTGAGTGCGCTGGTATTTTTTGTGCTCGTGGCCAGCCTGTTCCCGCTCGGCGTCGGGCCCGAGCCTGGTTTGCTGCGCAGCATGGCGCCCGGCGTGGTGTGGGTCGCCGCCCTGCTCTCGGCCATGTTGTCGCTCGGGCGCATGTTTGCCGACGATTACCAGGACGGAACACTGGAGCAGCTATTGCTGGCGGCTTGCCCCTTGCCCCTCCTGGTGATGGCAAAAATTGCCGCGCACTGGTTGTGTTCCGGTCTGCTGCTGGCGCTGGTGTCGCCCTTGCTGGCGCTTCAGTTCGACCTGGGGTGGCCGGGCACGGGGGTATTGCTGCTGTCGTTGCTGCTGGGCACGCCCTTGCTGAGTCTGATAGGTGCCGTGGGCGCGGCGTTGACGGTGGGTGTGCGTGGTGCCGCTGTGTTGATGCCGTTGCTGGTGCTGCCTTTGTGTACCCCGGTACTGATTTTTGGTGCGGCGGCGGTGGAAGCCAGCCGTACCGGCCTGGGCGTAGCGGGGCATTTCTCGCTGCTGGGTGCCTTGCTGGTGCTGGCCCTGGCCGGAGCTCCCTGGGCCACCGCCACGGCCTTGCGGATCGCAGTCGAGTGAGCCGGCGTCCGGTTTTGGCCAAACGTAACAGTAGCCCCCAAACCGCTGGGCTCCCAGCTACTAAGGTAAATTCAGGCCCCAACGAGACACGCCATGCCTGTTAGCCGCATCAACTGGTTCAAATACGCCGCCCCCCAAAGCTTTTACCCGCTGGCAGGCCGCATGATTCCCTGGTTTGGTCTTGCCGGCCTGGTGCTGGGTTGCGCCGGCCTGTACCTGGGCCTGTGGGTGGCGCCCACGGACGCGCAACAGGGTGAGGCCTACCGGATTATTTTTGTGCACGTGCCTGCCGCCTGGATGTCCATGGTGGTCTACCTGGTGATGGCGTTCTGGGCCGGCATCGGCCTGGTATTCAATTCGCGTCTGTCGTCCATGCTGGCCACGGCCTTGGCGCCGACCGGCGCCTGGATGACTTTTCTGGCCCTGTGGACCGGCGCCTTGTGGGGCAAACCGACCTGGGGCGCCTGGTGGGTGTGGGACGCGCGGCTGACTTCGGAACTCGTGCTGCTGTTTTTGTACATAGGATTCATGTCCCTGCATGCCGCCATTGACGACGACCGCCGTGCCGACCGCTCCGCCGCCTTGCTGGCGCTGGTAGGCGTGGTTAACGTGCCCATCATTTATTTCTCGGTCAAGTGGTGGAACACACTGCACCAGGGCGCCTCGGTCAGCCTGACAAAGTCGCCCAGCATGGCCAGTACGATGTTGCTTGGTATGCTGGTGATGGCGCTGGCGTTCTGGGCCTACTGCATCGCTGCCGCATTGGCGCGCCTGCGCACCACCATCCTGGAGCGTGAGCGCCATACCTTATGGGCGCAACGTGAGTTGGGGGCAGCATGACTTGGTCGCAGTTTGCGGCGATGGGTGGTTATGGCCTGTATGTGTGGGGATCGTTTGGCATGTGCGTCCTGGTGTTGGTGTTGGAGGTGGCCTTGATTGCGTTGCGCCGCCGGGCGCTGGCGCGTGAGGCCTTCGATGTGCTGCCGGACGCACGAGGGTCTGGCGTATGAAACCCAGAACACGCCGCGGCCTGGCCGTGGTCGGCGCGCTGGCGGCACTGGGCATTGCCAGCGCCTTGGTGCTTAACGCGTTCCAGAGCAACCTGGTGTTTTTCTTCAGCCCCTCGCAGGTGGTGGCCAATGAGGCGCCGCGCGAGCGCAATTTCCGCATCGGCGGGCTGGTGGAGCAAGGCAGTCTGCAGCGCGACGCGCGGGGCCTGACCGTGCGTTTTGCCGTGACCGACCTGGCGCACAAAATCCCGGTGACCTATACCGGGCTGCTGCCCGACCTGTTCAAGGAAGGCAAAGGCGTGGTGGCCCAGGGCAAGCTGGGGGCCGACGGCGTTTTCCGCGCCGAGCAGGTGCTGGCCAAACATGACGAAAACTACATGCCGCCGGAGGCCGCCGCCGCATTGAAAAACGCGGCGTCCCACAAGCAGCAGTCCAGTGCAACACTGTCCGCCGACCCGGGCGCTGCCGGGGCGGCAGCTTATTCAGCCGGAGCCAAACCTTGATCTACGAACTGGGCCACATCGCCCTTATCCTGGCGCTCACCATGGCGCTGGCGCAAAGTGTGTTGCCGCTGGTGGGTGCCCAGACCGGCAACGTGGCCTGGATGGCACTCGCGCGCCCTTCCGCACGTGGCCAGTTTGTGTTCGTGGCCATCGCCTATGCCTGCCTCACGCATGCTTTTGTCACCAGTGATTTCTCGATACTCCTGGCGGCGCGGCATTCCAATTCGACCCTGCCGCTGGTCTACCGCTTCACTGCGGTATGGGGCAACCATGAGGGTTCGATTCTGCTGTGGTCGCTGATTCTGTCGCTCTGGACCCTGGCCGTGTCCATTTTTTCGCGCCAGCTCGACCAGCGCATGCTGGCCCGCGTTCTGGGGGTGATGGGCCTGATCAGCTGCGGTTTCCTGCTGTTTACGCTGTTCACGTCGAATCCGTTCGAGCGTGTGTTTCCCGCGCCTGCCGACGGTGAAGACCTGAACCCGCTGTTGCAGGACGCCGGCATGGTGATCCACCCGCCCATGTTGTACATGGGGTATGTGGGGTTCGTGGTCGCGTTTGCGTTTGCGGTCGCGGCCCTGTTGTCGGGGCGGTTGGACGCGGCCTGGGCACGCTGGTCGCGCCCCTGGACCACGGTGGCCTGGTGTTTCCTGACCTGCGGTATCGCACTGGGCAG
>JANLPN010000103.1:0-10435 GCA_031367285.1 Betaproteobacteria bacterium
GCATTGTGGTCATGGACATGGACGGTCTGCACGAACTGGCGGATGCGGGCGTGATCAGCCTGGAGCGGCTGAAGGAACTGGGTCGAGCCCATGAACTCGCCCATCCGCACCTCCTGGCGCAACGCGTCGCGAGCCGCCATGCCAATGACCTGGCGATCCTGATTTACACCTCGGGAACCACCGGAAAACCCAAGGGGGCGATGATTTCCAACCGCAACCTGGCGTTTGTGATGGAAACCTTTGGGCCCTCGCTGGCGCAGGGAGCGGACGACGACAAGATGGCCTTTTTGCCGCTATGCCATGTGGTCGAACGCGGGGCTGGCCAGCTTTTGTCCCTGCAGACCGGGTCACGCCTGAACTATGTGGAGAACCCGGATACGGTGATCGACAACCTGCGTGAAATCGCGCCAACCTCGCTGCTGGCGGTACCCCGCATCTGGGAAAAGCTCTACTCCTTGTCCACCCTCGCGGCGAAAGACGCCACCAGGCTGCAAAAATGGGCCTATGCCCTGGCCTTGCGCATCGGCACCGAGGGCGCCAGGTGTGAAGAGGAAGGCCGCCCGGTCAGTCGCTGGCTGGCCGTGCAGTGGTGGCTGGCGCGCGCGCTGGTGTTGAACAATACGCGCCGCTTTCTGGGCCTGCACCGCTTGCGCTGGGCCATCACCGGCGCCGCGCCGATTTCCCCGAACGTGATCCGATGGTACCGGGCCCTGGGGGTCAACCTGCTCGAAGGTTATGGCATGACGGAATCGACCGGCGCCGGCGCGGCCAACATGCCGGGTGCCGCGCGCATCGGCACGGTGGGGCGCCCAACCCTGGGCACCGACATCCGGCTTGGGGCACACGACGAAATCCAGATGCACGGCGAGGCTGTCTTCATGGGCTACCTGAACAAGCCGGAGCAGACGGCACTGACGGTCGATGCCGATGGCTGGCTGCATACCGGTGACGTGGGCCGTATCGATGCCGACGGCTTCATTCGCATCGTGGACCGCATGAAGGACATCATCATCACCGCGGGCGGCAAAAACATCACGCCCAGCGAGTTCGAGAACGAGCTCAAGTTCTCCACCTACGTCAGTGACGCCGTGGTGATTGGCGACCAGCGGCCCTACCTCACCTGCCTGGTGATGATCGACCATGAAAACGTCGAAAAATTCGCGCAGGACCTGCAGCTCTCGTTCACCAATTTCGCCAGCCTGACGCGTACCGGGGAAGTGCTCGCGCTGATCGAAGCCGAAATCAACCGGGTGAACCAGAAGTTTGCCCAGGTCGAGCAGGTCAAGAAGTTCCGCCTGCTGGAAACCCAGTTGACGGCGGAAGACGAAGAACTGACCCCCACGCTCAAGCTAAAACGCAAGCTGGTCAACACCAAATATGCGGACTTGATCGATTCCATGTACCGCTCATGAAACCCCACTACCCAGGAGACACTCCCATGCATTTCAATCGCCGGCATTTCACCGCTTTGGCCTCGGCCCTCGCCATCCTGCCCGCCTCGGTGCTGGCGGCCAGTACGCCAGGCGTCAGCAAGAGCGAAATCGTCGTCGGCTCGATACAGGACCTGTCGGGCCCGATCGTATCTTTTGGCAAACCCGCGCGCGACGGCATGCTGTTGCGGGTGGACCAGGCCAATGCCGCGGGCGGCGTGTTTGGCCGCAAGATCAAGCTGGTGGTGGAAGATGGAGCCTACGACACCAAAAAATCGGTGCTGGCAGCGGACAAGCTGATCAACAGCGACAAGGTGTTCGCGGTCGTCGGCACGCTGGGCGCCGCGCCGGCGGTGGCGACGATCGATGCGGTGGTGGACAGCGGTGCCCTGCACCTGTTCCCCCTTAATGCCCACCGTGCCATGTTCGAGCCTTTCCACAAGCTCAAGTTCGCAGCCTATACGCCATACACCGAAAGCACGCGGGCCGGTGTCAAGGAACTGCTGAAAAAAGGCTACAAACGCGTTGCCATCCTGTACCAGGACGATGAGTTCGGCCTGGACATCCTGAATGGCACCGAAGCTGCCCTGAAAGAGGCCAACCTGACGCTGGTGGAGCGTACCAGCTACAAGCGCGGCGCAACCGAGTTTTCATCACAGATGCAAAAACTCAAGGCCGCCAACCCGGACCTGATCGTGCTGGCCACCGTGGTGCGCGAAACCATAGGCTCGATCGCCGAGGCGCGCAAGATCGGCTATACCGGCGACTTCTTCGGCAGCCAGGGCTCGTACATTCCGGCCCTGCCCAAACTCGGCGGCAAGGCCATCGAAGGCCTGTTCAACATGAACGAGATTCCCACGCCGTATCGGGACAACCCAGGCAACAGCCGGCTGCTCAACGAATGGATGGACACCTACAAAGCGCGTTTTGGCAGCGAGGCGGACATTGGTGGACTGCAGGGCTGGTTCGTGATGGACATGTTTCTCAAGACGGTCGAAAAAGCCGGCCCCAACCTGACCACCGAGTCGTTCGTCAAGGCGCTGGAATCCACCACTTTTCCACGCTCCTTCCTCGGTACCCCCGACATCTCGTTTGGCCCGAAGAAACACCTGGGCAACAGCCAGGCACGCATCGCGCAAATCCAGAATGGCCGTTGGGTCAACGTCACGGATTTCGTGAAGTAGATTTGCCCACCATTCGAGCATTGAAGGAAATTCCATGGCACGCACCATCAAACAATTATTCGACCTGACCTGCAAGACCGCGCTGGTCACGGGCGGCTCGCGCGGGCTGGGTCTGCAGATGGCGCAAGCCCTCGGCGAGGCCGGTGCACGTGTGCTGCTGTCGTCGCGCAAGGCGTCCGAGCTGGAAGCCGCCGTGGCGCAGCTCAAGGGCGAGGGCATCAACGCCGACTGGATTGCCGCGGACGCCGGCAAGGACGCCGACGTCGCACGCCTGGCCGAGGATGCGATAACGCGGCTGGGCCATATCGACATCCTGGTCAACAACGCCGGAGCCTCGTGGGGTGCACCGGCCGAGGACCACGCCATCGAGGCCTGGGACAAGGTGATGAACCTCAACATCCGCGGCATCTTCCTGCTGACCCAGCTGGTCGGGCGCAAGAGCATGTTGCCGCGCAAGAGCGGGCACATCGTCAACGTGGCGTCGATTGCCGGGCTGGGCGGCAACCCGGCGTTCATGAAAACCATTGCCTACAACACCAGCAAAGGCGCCTGCATTACCTTCACCCAGGCGCTGGCCGCGGAATGGGGGCCGCACGGCATCAACGTCAACGCCATCGCGCCGGGCTCCTTCGAGACCAAGATGAGCGCGCCGATGTTCGCCGACGGCGGCGGTGCCAAGTTGGCGCGCAATGTGCCGCTGCGCCGCACCGGCGACGACGAAGACCTCAAGGGCCTGGTGTTGCTGCTGGCCAGCGATGCCGGCAAACACATTACCGGGCAGGTCATCGCCGTCGATGGCGGTGTGAGCTCGGTAATCGCCGCCTGACAACACTTTCACCAGGAGAACCACCATGCCCAGCCAAATCGAAGACAAACACGCCATTGAAGAATTGATCGCCCGCTACAACCAGTCGCTGGACGGTGGCGATTACCCGACCTGGGTCGCCTGCTGGGCCGACGACGCAATACTGGACGGCATTGGCCAGTACCTCACGGGCAAGCCGCAGATTCAGGCCTTTGCCGACAAGTACGAGGGTGCCATCCGCTCGAAGATTCATGCCCTCAAGCACTACACCGTCAACATCCTGTCGGTGATCAGCGGGGACACGGCCACTTCCAGCTCCTACCTGCAACTGGTCCACACCACCGACAAAGGCGTGCAGATCCGCTTTACAGGTCGGTACGAAGACGAACTCCGGCGTGTGAACGGCGCGTGGGAGTTCGCTCGCCGCAAGCTGCACCAGGACATGCCGCCGCCAGCAAAGCCGTAGACAGTTTCTGGCCGGATAACAGACCCATAAAACAGGAGACACCCACATGGCACACAGATGGTTGACGCAATACCCGGCCGGCGTACCGGCCGAGGTGGACATTACCCGCTACAACTCGGTGGTCGAGTTGCTGGAAGAAAGCTTTGAAAAGTACCGCGACGCCGACAGTTATGTCTTTGCCGGCTCGGTGCTGACCTACGGCGATGTGGATGCCTTGTCGCGCGCCCTGGCCGCCTGGTTGCAGGCACAAGGTCTGCAAAAAGGGGACTGCGTCGCCATCATGCTGCCCAACCTGTTGAGTTACCCGGTGGCCGCTGCCGCGGTGTTGCGCGCGGGTTGCATCGCCGTCAACGTCAACCCGCTGTACACACCGCGTGAGTTGTCGCACCAGCTGGTGGATTCGGGTGCCAAGGCGATTCTGATTCTGGAGCCGTTTCTGGCCACGCTCAACCCCATCCTGGCCGACACCTTGGTCAAGACCGTGGTGGTGGCTGGCGGCACCGACCTGCTGGGCCTGCCCAGGGGGGGCGCTTTGGACGCGGTGCTGGGCCGGGCTGGCGCCAATGCGGCGGCGGCAAGCCCCATGCGATTGACCGATGCCATTGCGCAGGGGGCGGGGCTCACCTATACGCGGCCTGCCATGGCACCCCAGGACGTAGCGGTATTGCAGTACACCGGGGGTACTACCGGTGTCAGCAAGGGCGCAACGCTGCTGCACCAGACCATCATCGCCAACCTGCTGGCATCGGAGGCCTGGATGCAGCCCGGCCTGAAGCGGCTGCCCAGGTCCACACCGCTGACGATTGTGTGCGCCTTGCCGCTCTACCATGTGTTTGCCTTTATCGTCTGTGGCCTGCTGGGCATGCGCGCCGGCGGCCGCAATATTCTCATTGCCAACCCGCGCGATCTGGGGGCCATGATCGCGGCGCTCAAGCCTTACAAGCTGCACATGTTTCCGGCCGTCAACACCTTGTTCAACGGCCTGGTCAACCACCCTGATTTCACCCAGCTCGACTTCAGCGAACTGCTGATGTCCAACGGGGGTGGGACCGCGGTGCAGGAAGCCGTGGCAGCGAAATGGCTGGCCGCCACGGGTTGCCCGATCGTGGAGGGCTACGGCCTGTCGGAAACCTCGGCCGGTGCGACCTGCAACCCGACCAACCTGACCGCCTTCAGCGGCACGATTGGCGTGCCGATGCCCAATATTGACATCCGTATTCTGGACGACGACGGCGCGGACGTGCCGCTTGGCGAACGCGGCGAGATCTGCATCAAAGGCCCCCAGGTGATGCCCGGCTACTGGAAGCGGCCCCAGGAAACCGCCGAGGCGTTTACGCCGGACGGGTACTTCAAGTCGGGCGATGTGGGGGTGATGGACGAGCGCGGTTATCTGCGTATCGTGGACCGCAAGAAAGACATGATTCTGGTGTCCGGCTTCAACGTCTACCCGAACGAAATCGAGGGTGTTGTGGCGGGGCATCCGGGGGTGCTGGAGTGTGCCGTGGTGGGAGTGCCCGATGCCGGCAGTGGTGAGGCCGTGAAACTTTTCGTGGTGAAGAAAGACGCGGCGTTAACCGAAGCGGATCTGGCCAAGTTCTGTGCCGACCAGTTGACCGGGTACAAACGTCCGCGTTCGATAGTGTTCCTGTCCGAGTTGCCCAAGACCAACGTCGGCAAGATTTTGCGCCGCGTGTTGCGCGACCAGGCCCTGGCCGCCTGATCAGAAATGCGTGACCCGATTTTCCGCCAACGATTCAGCAAAAGGAGCTTGCCATGAACCATTTAAGCGGCATGGATGCCATGTTTTTGCATGTGGAATCCCCCGAAATGCCGATGCACGTCGGGTCCCTCAATGTGCTTGACCTGCCCCCCGGTTACGCCGGGGAGTTCTACGAGGACGCAAAAAACTTCGTTGGCCGGCGCATGCACCTGGCCGACGTATTTACGCGCAAACTGGCACTGATGCCCTTTGATTTGTCCAACCCGGTGTGGGTGGAAGATGAGGACGTAGACCTTGACTACCATATCCGCCACGTGAGCCTGCCCAAACCGGGCTCGAACCGGCAACTGCAGCAGTATGTGGCACGCCTGCACTCGACTCTGCTGGACCGCAGCCGCCCGCTGTGGGAATTCTTCGTGATCGACGGCCTGAAAAGCGGGCAGGTAGCGCTCTATACCAAGTTGCACCATGCCGCCATAGACGGGCAGGCCGGTGTTGCGGTTGCCAAGTCAATCTTTGACCTGGAGGCGGCGGGCCGGCAAATAAAGCCGCCGCGTCCCCGGCTGCGCCGCAACCAGTACCAATTGGGCATGGCGGAGCTGGCGGGCGCGGCGCTTCAAAATACCGTGCAGCAGTACGCGAAGCTTTTCAAAATGGCCCCAGCCGTTCTTCGGGCCGCCAGGGACGTGGTGATTCCAAAAAAAGACGAGAACGGAAAACGGCAGTGGAATTTTCCGAAAAAGCTCAATCCCTTTGCGCCCAGAACCATGTTC
This sequence comes from Betaproteobacteria bacterium, assembly GCA_031367285.1. Taxonomy (GTDB): domain Bacteria; phylum Pseudomonadota; class Gammaproteobacteria; order Burkholderiales; family Burkholderiaceae_C; genus CAISIP01. The sequence continues at coordinate 6,379 of JANLPN010000103.1, forward strand.
AACGTGGCCATCACCAACCAGCGCACTTTTGCCGGGCGCACCGTTGCGCTGGCAGAGGCCAAGCTGATCGCGAAAACATTCGGCGTCTCGCTCAACGACGTGGTCATGGGCACGACCGCGGGCGCATTGCGCCGCTACCTCAAGGAGAACGACGACCTGCCCCAGAAATCGCTGGTGGCGGGTGTTCCGGTCAGTTTGCGCGAGGCAGGCAATACCGACGCCAACAACCAGGCCAGCTTTTTGAGGATGACGCTGGCCACCGACCTGGCCGACCCGGTGGCCCGCCTCAAGGCGATTAACGCGTCCTCCAGTGCCGGCAAGGCAATGATGGGCCGGTTCAAGGCAGTCATCCCGAATGACTTTCCGATGTTCGGCGCACCCTGGCTGGTGTCGGGCATGGCCTCGCTGCTGGGCCGCTCGCGCCTGGCCAACGTGATGCCGCCGGTGGCCAATCTGGTTATTTCCAATGTGGCGGCTTCGCCGGTGCCGGTGTATTTTGCGGGGGCCAAAGTGGTGAGTTATTACCCGGTGTCGATTCCCGGCCATGGCATGGCTTTGAACGTGACGGTGCAAAGCTATAACGGGCGCATGGACTATGGCGTGATTGCCTGCCGCCGCGCCGTACCCGACGTGACCGAGCTGGCCGACTACCTGTTGAGTGAGCACCAAACGTTGCTCGAACTCGCCCGTGTACAGGGGGTTGCCGCGCTGCCGCTAGCCGAAGCAGCAAAACCAGCGCCGAAAAGCGCGACGAAAAAAACTCCGGCAAGGTCCCCCAGGATCACGAAGACGCCACCGGCCGCAGCTGCCAAGCTTCGCCGTACTGCCGCGGCCGGGTCTTCAACCCGGGCAAAAGTCCTTCAATAAGGCTTGGACTCTTAGGGATGCACGTTGCACGCCTTTGGCGCACAAGCCATGAGTTTTGAAGCCATCCTGGCACCGATTACGCTGGGGCGCATCGTGGTACCCAACCGCGTGGTGCGTGCGCCGCATTTGACGCAATTTACCAGCCGGGGCCGGGTCACGGAGCGTTTTGTGGCCTACCACGCCGCCCGCGCACGCGGTGGCGTCGGGTTGACTATCCTGGAGAGCGCCACGGTGGACCGCCGCATCTGCCCGGCGCCGCTGGACGCTTCCGGCGACATGGTTATCGAAGGCTGGCAGCAGGTTGCCGATGCCGTGCACGCACATGGCATGTGTGTTTTTGCGCAGATCTACCACGGCGGCAACCAGGTGGCACCGACCGATGGCAGCGCGCCGTGGTCGGCCTCCAGCGTGCCGGGATGGGCGCTGGGCGTGCCGGCGCAGGCCATGAGTGTCGCCATGATCGGGCATGCAGTGGCGGCGTTCGCAGCCGCGGCGGGCCGTGCCAGGGCCGCCGGGCTGGACGGTGTGGAGGTGCACGGCGCGCACGGGTATCTGATCGCCCAGTTCCTGAGTCCGCTGACCAACTGGCGCACCGATGCCTATGGCGGGTCGCCGGAAAACCGGGTTCGTTTTGCGCTCGAGGTGTTGCGTGCGGTGCGCGCCGCGGTCGGGGCCGACTACCCGGTGGGTATCCGGCTGTCGGGCAATGAATGGTTGCCAGGTGGTCTGGACTCGGGTGATTGCGTGGACATTGCCCGCGCCATTGATGCGTCGGGCCTGGTGGACTTCATCGACCTGTCGGCCGGGGTCTACCAGTCGATGCACAAGATGATTGGCTCGACCTATGAGGCGCACGGTTACGAGCTGGCGGATTCGGTGCGTGTTGCGCGTGCCGTGGCCACGCCGTGTGTCGTGACCGGCCGCATTCTCGACCTCGCCAGCGCCAACGCCATCATCGCGCGGGGCGACGCAGCCATGGTGTCCATGGTGCGCGCCACCATTGCCGACGCCAACCTGGTACGCCATACCGTGGCAGGTACGCCGGTGCGGCCGTGTATCGGCTGCCTGCAAGGATGTTTTGGCGGGCTGTTCGTGAAGGACCTGGGCTGCACGGTAAACCCGAGCGTGGGGCGCGAGGGCAGCAGTGATGACGCGATTGCACCGGCACCGGTAACGCGCAGGGTGGTGGTAATTGGTGGTGGTCCGGCGGGCCTGGAGGCCGCGCGAGTGGCCGCCTTGCGCGGCCATGTGGTGGTGTTGTACGAGCGCGCGGACGTGCTCGGCGGCCAGCTCCGATATGCCCGCCTGACGCCGGGCCGTGCCGACATGGGGCTGATAGTGGACTGGCTGGAGCACGAGGTGCGCCGCCTGGGGGTCAAAATTCATACCGGCGTCGAACTGGATGCGGACCGCCTTGCGGCACTTGGCCCATGGGATGCAGCCATCGTGGCCACCGGGCCTGCACCCCGGCCAGGGCTGTTGCAGCTTGGTCGTCCGGCCCTGGTGGTGGCGCAGACCGGCCCGCTGCCGCTTCCGGTGGTCAGCAGCTGGGACTTGTTGGGCGGCAAACACACGCTGCCGCCCGGGCCCGTGGTGGTGCTGGACGATGTGGGGCATATCGAGGGCCTGGCCATCTGCCAGTGGCTGGTGGATGCCGGGCACAGTGTGCTTGCGGTCAGCCGCTACACCGAGTTGGCCAGCCAGGTGATGCCCCCGTTTGCCACGACGGCTGGCAAGCAACATCTGGCGCGCAGCGACTTCCGCTTGTACGCGCGCGGTTTTGTCAGCGCCCTGGCAAGTGGCGCTGTCACCGTCTCCTCGCTCGACGGTGGGCCAGACGCGGTGCTCGAAGCCGTGGCTCTGGTCAACGTGACATTTCACGAACCGAATACCGCGCTGGAGCCGGCGTTGGGCGCGCTGTCTGCGCAGGGGCACCTGGTCGGCGAGGCGCGCACCCAGCGCTTCCTCACGGCCGCCATCGCCGAAGGCCACCAGGCAGCGCGTGGATTGTGACTATGGACCTTGGCGAACTGCTTGCCCGCGCCAGCATCCTGGACCTGCTGGTGCGTTATGCACGCGGCGTGGACCGCGGGGACTGGGCCTTGGTACGCGCCTGTTACTTTGAGGATGCTTATGACGACCACGGCCTGTACCGGGGCGGCGTGGACGGACTGATGCGGTTTCTGCAGCAGCTATCGGGCAAACTCGTGTCCACCACGCACCAGCTTGGCAACCACCTGGTCGAGATCGATGGCGGCGAGGCGCGCGCCGAGACGGTGTGTTTATGCTGGTACCTGCGGCTTGATCGCAAGGGTGTTGAGCGTTCAGTGGCGCAGGGTATTCGCTACCTCGACCAATTGCAATGCCGCGCCTCGCGCTGGGGCATCACGCACCGCACCGTGGTATTGGATTGGGAGCATGTGTTCGAGGCCGGCCCGGTTTCCCAAATTGCCAGCAGCTGGCAACGCGGCGCACGCGGCGCGGCAGACCCTTCCCGCAATTTCTTCAAGGCCTGATTTCGGCGGTTGGGACGACGCAAAGGCTGCCCGCGAGTAGTGTCAGGTCAAGCGGTCTTGTCTGGATTGGCTCATGAGAAAACGCCGGGCCGCTCCCAAGTTTTCTTGCACCCCCTTCGGGGGGCCAGACGCGAAGCGGCTGGGCTGGGGGCGCTCTCACGCTCTGGCCCACAAACGCGCCCCTCGTCTTGTTGAACCTTCGCCCGGCCCGCTGCCATAGACTCCGCGTAGCTGCGTATGCCGGGAAAATGCCAGCTTTTGAGAACCAACCAGGAAACTCCCCGATGCAATTCCATTTCAACGGCTTTCGCGCCGGCGACCCGCACATCCACCCCGCCGCCGCTTCGGTGGCCCCCCACACGGACGCAGTGCCTGGGCAGTTGGACGTGCTGATCGTGGGCTGTGGCCCCGCCGGGCTGACGTTGGCGGCGCAGCTCGCGGCCTTTCCTGACATTGTTGTGGGCATCGTGGAGCAAAAAGACGGCCCGCTGCAGCTGGGCCAGGCGGACGGCATCGCCTGCCGCACCATGGAAATGTTCGAGGCCTTCAACTTCAGCGAGCGGGTGCTCAAGGAGGCATGCTGGGTCAACGAGGTAACGTTCTGGAAGCCGGACGAAAAGAATCCGGAGCGGATCGTGCGCCATGGCCGGGTGCAGGATACGGAGGACGGGCTT
>JANLPN010000209.1:0-4530 GCA_031367285.1 Betaproteobacteria bacterium
GAAGGCCGTGGTTGCGACATAACGCCTGGCCATGAACTCCTGGGCGCTGGACGGGGGCGGGCCTGCTGCCGCGGCGGCACCGGCAGCCAGGGAGTCCGGCTTTGCATTCGCGGGCGAAGCGGCTTCAGGCACCACTTGGGGTAACTTGACCCAGGGGCAGGACGTGAACCCGGCATATTGCGGCTGTTTCGCCGGGCCATCGACAAAGATACACGGCTCATAGGCAACACCTTTGGCCGCGAGATCCAGCACTGTGCTCAGCAGCGTCCAGATGGCCATGGTCATCATCACAAAGGTGCCCAGCGATACGCAAAAGCCCAGGCGTCCGGTGGCAATACTTGCCTTGCCCTCGTAGTCGGCGCCGCGGGACGCAAGCATTCCCGCGATCCACCAGGCGATCAGCAACGGGGCCACCACCACCCACCACCACTTGACGGCGAGCAGCGCGACTTCGCTGGCCATCAGAGACGCGCGCATCCACCGTTCCAGTACTTGCCTGTAGTCGTGCAGGGACAGATCCCATGCGCTGGCCAACATGAGCAACAGCATTGCAATCCACATCGTCCGCCCTATGACCAGCGTCATGGGAAACCGGTCGTCGGCCACACGCAGGCCCACCTCGTAGACCAGCGTCACCAGTACCAGCAGCAGCACGACCGCGGCCGGCGCCGAGATTGTGGTGAACTGGGGCAGGATGGCCGTGCCCAGCGCGGCCACACACAGCGGAACGATCCATAAGGCCGGCTTGTCGTTGCGGCGGTAGGCCAGCACCAGCAGTGCAATGGTAGCCGTGGCCCCACCCAGCAGGCGCAGCAAGTCGTCCGGCTCGCTGACCGCCAAGCCCAGGCCCAGCGCGGTGGTAACCAGCGCGAGCACCAGCAGCGCGGAGAAGAACTGGGCCAGGCCGTTGCAGAACAGCCAGTCGAGGGCAATTTGCGTATTCGCCACCCAGTCCCAGCTTTTGGACGCACCGCCGCGCTCCCTGTGCATGCGGCAGCGCGCCTCGTCCACGGTTTCGCGCCCAAGTTTTGAGAGCCGGAAAATAAGTGTGAACAGCTCGGTGACGATGCGCGGAATGGCGCCCGAGAGCCGGGACAGATCGGCCCAATACATTTCGTACACGTCCACCCCGGTGTGTTCCCCGTCGCTGGAACGGGTAAGCCCGATACGCGTGGTGTGGTAGGCCTCGACCCGGGCGCCATTGGCGGCGGACTTTTCCAGCAGGTAGTTGGTTGCCTCGATGCCGCGGTCGCGGCCGGACGGCGTGTCGCCGCCGTCCCTGCTCCGCGAAGCCGCGCCGGGCTGGATTTTTGCGATCGCCGTCTTGCGGTCTTGCAACCACTGCGACAGCTTTTCGCTGGCTTGCCAGTTTTCACGCTGGAAGTCGGAGCGGCCGGACTGGACCAGGGACTTCAGCAAGGAGCGATGTTGGCCGAAGGGGGTTGCCTCGCTGGTGCGCGCCACACGCAGGCTGGGCTCCAGCGGATGGACCGGCAAACTGAAACTTTCGGTGGAAACCCCGGAATACTTTACGCCATCCGGCGCTGAAGCAACAAGGAGCTCCGCTACTGCACGGGCGGTATCGCCAGGCTGCTGGTCTGCAACGCCATGGACGGCGATTACGGCTACACGTTCCAGCGTCATTTTTGGCTCCTCTGGCGCTCAACCATGCGGCGCACGATGGGTACCGGGCATCCCCATTCTGCGCCAGCCGCACTACTGGTCGAACAGGATCACATTGCGCGCAATACCGCCGGCCTTGAGCGCCGCAAATCCTTCGTTGATCTGCTCCAGCGTAATGCGGCCAGAGACCATCTCCTTGAGGTGCAGCCGGCCCTGCATATAGAACTCGATCAGGCGCGGCATGTCCACGCGAAAGCGGTTGGAGCCCATCATGCAGCCCTGGATGCGGCGCTCACGCAAAAAGTCCACGCCGTGCAGCTCGATCTTCACACCCACCGGGATCATGCCGATGATGGTGGCGGCGCCGCCGGAGCGCAGCGACGAGAACGACTGCTCGGTGGTCTGCTTGAGGCCTATACATTCAAAGGCATGGTGCACGCCGCCCTTGGTGAGTTCGTTGATCCGGGCCACGGTGTCGCCGGCCGAGGCGTCCACGATGTCGGTGGCGCCAAACAGCTTGGACAGGTTGAGCTTGAACGGGTCCTTGTCCACCGCGATGATGCGGCTAGCCCCGGCAATATGGGCCGCGTTGATGGTGGCCAGGCCGATGCCGCCGGCTCCGAACACGGCCACCGTCTCGCCCGGCTGCATCCTGGCGGTGTGCGCCACCGCGCCATACCCCGTGACCACGCTGCAACCAATCAGCGCAGCCAGGTCCAGCGGCATGTCTTCGCGCACCTTGACCAGCGCATGTTCGTGCACCACCATGTGTTCAGCAAAGGCCGACAGGTTCAGGAACTGGTTCATGTGTTCGCCCTTCCAGCTCAGGCGCTTGGACTTGCCGGGCGGGATCTTGACGCTGGGTGTCTGGCAGATCGACGGGTGCCCGGTCAGGCAGAACTCGCAGTGCCCGCAAAACACCGACAGGCAGCTGATCACATGGTCGCCCGGCTTGAGGTAGCTCACGTCTTCGCCCACCGCCTCCACAATGCCTGCCGCCTCATGGCCCAGCACGGTCGGCAGCGGTGTGGGGTAGGCGCCTTCCATGAAATGCAGGTCGCTATGGCACAGCCCGGCCGCCACCGTGCGCACCAGCACCTCGCGCCGCCCGGGTTTCTGTATCTGTACGTCCTCGATGGTCATCGGCTGGTGGGGGGCGTGTAGTACGGCGGCTTTCATATTGGCTCCTCTCGTTGTTGGTTAAATGGCAATCAGTGGCAATGGTACAAAGGATTGGTGGTGTGGCCTTGGCCTTCCCTTTTGCAATAGCTGTTTTCGGAAGTGGGGTACTCTGCTATCGAGACGCTTCTACAGGCAAAGCCATGGGTGGGCCGCCGTCGCCGCTTCACTGCTGGGTCCTTTCGCTTGGCGATGTCCCAAACTCAGTTGCAGGTTTGAGCCGGTGGTCATGAGAATTATGCTGCCTTCTTGAGCGGTTGGACTTGGGGTCGAAGACCGTTTATCAGTGACTTCAATTGCGCGAACCCTCGCAGCTTCTTGAATGATTTCTCGGCCTCCAGAAAGCCCGCTGCAGTCCAACGCAAGGCCATCTGCGCATCCTTGTAGTTCGTCACTCGCCGGCTGACCCGGCGCACCACCGAGTTGGGCGACTCGATCACGTTGGTGGTGGCCAGGCAGCGTGCCAACTCACCGGTGATCCCCAACTCCGTTATGGTGAACATCTCATCGAGCCCCTCGCGTACGCTGGCCGCGGCATCGGGGTGCTGGGCCTGTAGTTGCCTGGCCAGCTCCTTGAGCTTGCTCTTGCCCTTGGCCGGATCGAGCTTGAACGCCTGTGCCATCACCCAGCGCACTTGAAGCGCCTTGTCCCTGGGCAGCCGCTCCGTGACGTTTCTGATCTTGTGGATGCGGCAGCGTTGTACCCGGGCAGCGACCCCGCAGCGTTGCTCGATGGCCGAGCGCAGCGCCTTGGAGCCGTCGATTACCCATAACCTGGCAACATTGAGGTCCACGCCCCGATCGGCCAGCGTGCCCAGCAAGTCCTTGACCACCTTGGCATTCTCCGAACTGCCACAGGCCAGCCCCAGCACATGTTTGTTGCCCTGCGCGTCTACGCCCACGGCGGCAATGATGTGGTGCGAGGCCACGATGATGCCGTCAGCATAGATCGCCACCAGGTCAACATCGGCAAAGCTGCGCTCCATCAATTTGGCCAGGGCCTGGGTGCTCTCTTTGACAAACTGGCGCGAGACCGCGCTCTTGGAAATACCCAGTTGATCGGCACAGCGGTGCACCACGCGGGCGTATTTGCGGGTGCTGACGTTGCACACCAGGATATCGGCGATGCGCCGGGACAGATCGCCATCGCCGGCCAGAGCGGTATAGGCGGGCACCGCCACTTCGCCATCGACGCCGCGCAGCCTGGGACGCAGTATGCGCAGCTTGGACTGTCCTATGGCAACCACGCCGCTTTGGCTGCCGTGCCAGCGCACGCCGCCGGCCGCACGCCCGGGGTGTTTGGCGCCGGCCACCGACTGGGCCGACAGCACAAGTAGTTGTTCGATGAATTGCCCTGATAACTGGCCCAGCAAGTCTTCGATGGACAACTGGGCTTGCCCGATCATCGACAGCAGCGGCAGAGCCGCTTGTGGATTGGCGGAAAACAGGGGCTGATCGCTGAGTCCGGCAATGCCGGATTTGTTGATAACGCGAAGTTTGGGTTTAGACTGTTTCACGGTGGTTGAGCTTTCTTGGCTTTGCGGTTGTTGATGTCAGAACCCACATTCTGTAGGCCCTGACGGCTTCAACCACCAACCTCAACCTTCAACTATGAACGGGACATCGCCTTCTGTTGATCTCAATGAATATCCGCATGGATCCCAGATTGCTGTACATCCCGGTATTGCATATTGATACCAACTTAATCAATGCTCGCCAAAAGCTTCC
>JANLPN010000108.1:0-15345 GCA_031367285.1 Betaproteobacteria bacterium
GGCGCGGTACATGCGCTGGTTCAGGTATTCGTAGTCCCAGGGGTCCTGGCCCATCACCAGCGGCTTGAGGTACTGGTCGATGATCTGTTTGGCGATACGCGGCGCCAATGCAACGTTGCCGTAACCCACCAGGCCGGTATCGGTTTCTATCTCCACCACGGTCCAGCCATGGAAACGGAAGCTGCTCATGGTTTCCTGCTTCGAATACAGCAGGTCCATGGCGTTGGAACAGAAGTTGCCATGCGGCGGAACGGTCTTGCCAGTCCACTCGAAAACGCGGGCGCGTACCTTGGTGATTTTCATATTGCGATCTGATCGTTTCAGGTTTTGGAGCCCTCCCCCCGTCGGGGGAGGGTCGGGGTGGGGGCGAGCCGTTTTGTCCCTTGGGGGTCCGCCAAGTGGCGGTACCCCATGCGGGCGGCAATCGCAAACGCGTTGGTCATGGCATCGACATTGGCTTTGCCCAGGCCGGCGATGTCGTAGGCCGTGCCGTGTGCCGGTGTGGTGATGGGGATGGGCAGGCCACCCTGTACGGTGACCCCCTGGCTAAAGCCCATCAGCTTGATCGCTATCTGGCCCTGGTCGTGGTACATGGTGACAACCGCGTCGAACTCGCCGTCCCGGGCGCGCAGGAAGATGGTGTCGGCGGGGTATGGCCCCACCACCGGCATGCCGCTGGCATTCAGCGCATGCACCGCGGGCGCAATTATGTCGATCTCTTCGCGGCCGCAGGTGCCGCCATCGCCGTTGTGCGGGTTGAAACCGGCCACGGCCACACGCGGCTGGTCCACGCCATTGGCCTGCAACGAGCGGTAGATCAGCGTGGCGGCATCGATCACACGCTGTTGGTCGAGGTACTTGGGCACGTCGCGCAGCGGCACGTGCGACGAGATGCGCGAGGTCCACAGGCGGCCCAGCGTATTGAACTCGCAGAAGTAATCGGTAACGCCCAGATGCTCGGCAAAGTGGTGCAGTTCGTCTTCGTGCCTGAGCCCGCCGAGTTTCATCGCAAACTTGTTCAGCGGCGCAAAACAGATCGCATCCACCTGGCCGGCCTGCACCGCGTCCATGCAGCGGTCCAGCACGGCCAGCACCGAAGCCCCGCCCGGCGCTTCGGACTTGCCGCGGTGCACCTGGCCGGGCTGCACCGTATCGACGGCCAGAAAGGCGGCGCGCGTGGTGTCGGCGCGGCCCCGCACCTCCTCCAGCGAGGCCACCGGTTCACAGACCACGGTGGTGCCGGCGACATTCTGGCCGTCTTGCCACAGCCAGGGGTCGCCCACCAGCACCACGTGGGCCTGCTGCGTTGTTTCAGGCCGCGCCAGCAAGCGCGCGATTAGCTCGGGGCCTATGCCGGCCGGGTCACCCAGGGTCAGGGCAACCACCGGTTTGTCTGAAGTCTTGTGCATGGCGTGGTCAGTCGAGCTTGATGCCGCGCTTCTGGATCACCTCTGCATACCGCTTGTTCTCGGCCTCGTGGAAGGCCATGAACTGGGCCTGCGTCATGGGTGTGATCTCGGCGCCAATGGCGTCCATCCGGGCCCTGAAGTCCGGCATCAGCTGCATCTTTGCCACCTCGGCCTGCACCCGCTCCTGCACCGCCTTGGGTGTGGAACTGGGCATGTAAATGCCGTACCAGGCGCCCATCTCCACACCTTTTATGCCCGCTTCGGCCAGGGTCGGCACCTGGGGCAGCTGGGGGCTGCGTTTGGCCGACGCCACGGCCAGCGCGCGCACCTTGCCGGCCTTGATATGGGGCAGCACCGAAGCCATGGTGTCGAAACTCAGCTGCACCTGGCCCCCCATCAGGTCCACCAGGGCCGGGCCGCTGCCCCGGTAGGGAATATGCGTGATAAAGGTGCCGGTCGCGTCCTTGAACAACTCAGCCGCGATGTGTTGCGTGCTGCCCGAGCCGCTGGACGCGAAGTTGAGTTTGCCGGGCTGCTTTTTGGCGAGTTCTACCAGTCCCGCCACCGTGGTTACGCCCAGTTCGTTATTGACCACCAGCACATTGGGCACCGAGCCGACGAACGCCACCGGCACCAGGTCCTTGTTGTTGTCGTAACCCAGCTTGAGCAGATGCGGCGCAATCGCATGCGCGGTCGATACCCCCATCACCATGGTATGGCCGTCGGTCGACTTTGCGGTAGCGTCAGCCGCCAGCGTGTTGGAGGCACCGGGTTTGTTCTCCACCACCACTGGAACTCTCAAAGCCGGGCCGAGTTTGTCGGCCACGGCACGGGCCATGGCGTCGGTGCCGCCGCCGGGGGCGGAGCCAACCAGGATACGCAAGGGTTTGCCGGGCCACTCCTGCGCGAACGCGGAAGCCGCCAGGGTGATGGCGCAGGCGGCCATCAGAAAGCGCTGAAGTCTCATGGGTGTCCCCGTCTTTGTTGAACTTGAATGAACGCCATGGTAGGGCGCTGTCGCTTATCGGTAAACTCAAAATTCCTGATGTATTGATAACCCAGGCTTATTCATGGCGCAAACGCTGACCGCCTCCCTGCTGCTGAACCGGCTGCGCCTGCGGCAGGTGGCCCTGCTGCTGGCACTGCGCGACCTGGGCACACTGCGGGCGGCGGCGGCCCACCTGGGCATGACGCAGCCGGCCGCCACCAACATGTTGCAGGAGCTGGAGTCGGCCCTGGACGTACGCCTGTTTGATCGCGAAGGCCGCGGACTGCGCGCTACCGCTGCCGGCACGGCGCTGATGGCGCATTTCGATGGCCTGAACGGCTCCATGGCCACGCTGGCGCGTGAGATCGACGACCTGCGCGTGGGCGGTGGTGGCTCGCTGGCCGTGGGCAGCATACTGGCGCCCTCGCCCACCCTGCTGACAGGCACGGTGGTCCGCATCAAACACGAGCAACCGCGCCTGCGCATCAGCGTGTTGACCGAGACCAGCGACCGCCTGCTCGACATGCTGGAGCAAGGTGTGCTCGACCTGGTGATAGGCCGCATCACCGAAGGCCATGCGCACCGCGACTACCTGGTGCGTGTGCTGGAGGGCGAGCCGCTCAGTGTGGTGGTAGGCCCGCAGCATCCGCTGGCCCGTGTGCGCCGCCTTACCCTGGCCGCCCTGGTGGAGCAGCCCTGGGTGCTGCAGCCGCGCGAATCACCGATGCGCGAAGTGCTGGAGCGCGAGTTCCGGTTGCAGGGGCTGGACACGCCGCACGACCTGGTCGAGACCGCGTCGATACTGACCACCATCTTCCTGATCGGCGAAGCCCCCATGGTGGCCGTGGTGCCCACGTCGCTGGCTACCCGCTACGCCGGCAAAGGCATGTTGCAGGTACTGCCGGTCCGCCTGACCAACGAGCTGGACCCGTATGGTTCCATCGTGCGCCGGGGCCGGCCTTTGAGCGCCGCCGCCAACCGATTCCTGGCGCTGCTGCACGGCGAACCTGGCGCGCGCCAGGCCCGGCCGCCCTGATGACAGCAGCCGACTGGTGTAGCATGGTTCGCTGGTCACCATCCTTCTTCCCTTCTGGAGAAAACAGTATGCAACTGAAACATCTGGCGCTCGCCGTCATCTCCGCGGTGGCCTTCACCGGCGCCAACGCGCAACAGTTCTTCCGCATCGGCACCGGCGGCACGGCCGGCACCTACTACCCGGTGGGCGGCATGATTGCCAACGCCGTGTCCCAACCCGGCAAGATTGTTGCCACCGCCGCCGCCACCAACGGCTCGGTCGCCAACGTCAACGGCATAGCCGGGGGTTCGCTGGAATCCGGCTTCAGCCAGTCCGACGTGGCTACCTGGGCGCAAAAAGGCACGGGCATTTTCGAAGGCAAACCCAATGTGCCCGGCCTGCGCATGATTGCCAACCTGTACCCGGAGACCCTACACGTGGTGGTCAAGAAGGGTTCGGGCATCAAGACCATCCAGGACCTCAAGGGCAAACGCGTGGCGCTGGACGAGCCGGGCTCGGGCACACTCATCAATGCGCGCCTGGTGCTGGCCGCGTACGGTGTGCAGGAGACCGACATCAAACCGGAATACATCAAGCCCAACCAGGCCGGCGACAAGATGAAAGACGGCTCGCTGGACGCGTTTTTCTTCACCGGCGGTGCACCTGCTGGCGCGATCGCCGAGCTGGCCAGCAGCGGCTCGGGTATCGAACTGCTGCCCATAGACGGGCCGCAGGCACAAGGCCTGCGCATGGCCAGCCCGTTTTTTGCCAACGACACTATTCCGGCCGATACCTACAAGGGTGTGGCGGCAGTGAATACCCTGGCCGTGGGTGCGCAGTGGGTGACGCTGGACAAGGTAGACGCCGAGACCGTGTACCAGATCACCAAGGCCCTGTTCAGCGACGCGACACAGAAGGCCCTGCAGTCCGGCCATCCCAAGGGCAAGATGATTACGCTCAAGAATGCGGTGCAGGGCGTGGGCATCCCCTACCACCCGGGTGCGGAGCGTTTCTACAAGGAAGTCGGCGCACTGAAATAGGCTGCGACACGCCGTTCCAAAGTCACGGGCGGGTTTTCCGCCCGTTCTTGTTTGACGCCCCACCTATCCGCCATGGCCATCACAACCAGTTTGCCGGACGAACACGAGCTTCTGAAGCTGGAAGAAAAGTTTGACCCGGAGATGCGTTTCCGGCCTTCGGTGCCGCCAGCCACGTTGCTCATCAAGCTGCTGCTGATCACGCTGAGCTGCTTTCACTACTACACGGCCGGCTTCGGCTTGCTGCGCGAGACCACCCACCGACCTTTGTACTGGGCCTGATTTTCCTGGTGTTCTCGGGCACCAAACACGGTGCTGGGCACCGGGTCCGCCACAGCCTGCTGTCGCCCGGAGGCATCCCGCTGACGGACTGGCTGCTGGGGTTGTGCTGCGCCGCCAGCGTTTTGTACATACCGTGGGTTTTCCATGACCTTGCCATGCGGGTGGGCAACCCCAACACGCTTGACGTGGTGATGGGCAGCATATTGTTTGGGAGCCTGCTCGAAGCCACCCGGCGCAGCATGGGCTGGCCGTTGCCGGTCATTGCCATCGGATTTTCGGCTTACGCCTTGTTCGGGCGCTGGTTTCCAGGGCTACTGCAACATGCGGGCGCCACCTGGAGCCAGTTGATCAATCACCAGTACCTGACCAGCCAGGGCATCTACGGCGTGGCGGTGGGCGTGGTGGCCACCTATGTCTTCCACTTCGTGCTGTTCGGCGTCATGGCCACGCGTATCGGCCTGGGACAGTTGTTCCTGGACATCGCGTCCAGCGTGGCCGGGCGTTACGCCGGCGGCCCGGCCAAGGTCAGTGTGTTTGGCTCGGCCATGTTCGGCATGCTCAGCGGCTCGTCGGTGGCCAACGCGGTGACGGTGGGCTCGCTGACCATACCCGCGATGATCCGCGTGGGTTACCAGCGCCACTTTGCCGCAGCGGTGGAAGCAGCGTCGTCCACCGGCGGGCAGATCACACCGCCGGTACTGGGAGCGGCGGCGTTCCTGATGATCGAGTTCCTGAACCTGCCCTACCACACCATTATTGCGGCGGCCGTGGTGCCGGCCTTCATGCATTTTTTCGGCGTCTTCATGCAGGTGCATTTCGAGGCCAAACGCTACGGCTTGCGCGGGTTGACCGAGGAAGAAATGCCCCGGCTGCGGCAAAGCCTGAAGATGCGTTGGCCTACGCTGATTCCGCTGGCGCTGCTGATCAGCATCCTGGTCAGCGGCCGCACGCCCTACCTGGCGGCATTTGTGGGCATCAGCTCCTGCGCCATCGTGGGCTTGACCACCATGGTGCGCGGCAACAAGGCGCGCAACTGGGGCCTGATGCTGGTACTGCACCTGCTGCTGGTTGCGATTGCCTTCACGTCGATCGAGCAGTGGATCAAGCTCTCGCTGTTCGGCTTTGCCGCGGCCCTGACCCTGGTGGTGCGGCATTTCGGCGGGATCAGCGGCCGGATCGGCTACCCGGTGCTTGTGGAGGCGCTGGAGACCGGCGCCAAATACGCGCTGGCCGTGGGCGCGGCGGCGGCGACCGTGGGGATAGTGATTGGTGTGGTCACGCTGACCGGGGTGGGCTTCAAGATCAGCTTCATCATCACCGGCGCGGCGCAGGCGATTGCGGGCGGTTTGTCGGTCCTGCTTCCCGCCGCCCTCGCCTCCACCCAATCGCTTACGCTGCTGTGTGCGCTGGTCATGACCGGTGTGGTGTGTATCCTGATGGGCTGCGGCATCCCCACCACGGCCAACTACATCATCATGGTGACGGTGGCGGCGCCCACGCTGGTGCAGTTGGGCGTCGAGCCGCTGGTGGCGCACTTCTTCGTCTTCTACTACGGCGTGTTGGCCGACATCACGCCGCCGGTGGCGCTGGCGGCTTATGCGGCGGCCGGGATGGCCGGCAGCGACCCGTTCAAGACCGGCAACACCGCGTTTCGCCTGGGGCTGGCCAAGGTGCTGGTGCCGTTTGTGTTTGTGTTCTCTCCCTCGCTATTGCTGGTGGCCAAGGGCTTTACCTGGTACGACTTCATCGTCACGTTTGTGGGCTGCGTATTGGGTATCACGATACTGGCCGCCGCGTTGAGCAAGTATTTTCTGGTCGAGATGAAACGCTGGGAACAGCTGCTGTGTTTTGCGGCGGCGCTGCTGATGATCGCCCCCGGGCTGGTGCCCACGCTGCTAGGAATGGCCATGACAGTGCCCATGCTGCTGCGGCATGTGGCGGTGTGGCGCTCAGGGCGGGAGCTTTCGCCGACGTAAGCAAGGAACCCGCAGCGTCAAACTACCTGCGCAATTGCCTTCCCAAGATCCGACGTACCCGCCGAGCCGCCAATATCCGGCGTGCGCGGCGCACCGCTTTGTGGGTCCAGCACCTTCTCGATAGCCGCCAAGACCGCATCGTGTGCGGGCCGGTAGCCCAGAAAGTCCAGCATCATGGCGCCACACCAGATCTGGCCGATAGGGTTGGCTTTTTGCTGGCCCGCTATGTCCGGCGCCGAGCCGTGCACCGGCTCAAACAGCGACGGGAAGCGCCGGTCGGGGTTGAGGTTGGCGCTGGGCGCAATACCGATGGTGCCGGTGCACGCCGGGCCCAGGTCGCTCAGAATATCGCCAAACAGGTTGCTGGCCACCACCACGTCGAAGAAGTCCGGGCGCTGCACGAAGTGCGCGGTCAGGATGTCGATATGGAACTTGTCCACCGCCACGCCCGGATAAGCCTTGGCCATCTCGGCCACGCGTTCGTCCCAATACGGCATGGTGATTGCAATGCCGTTCGATTTGGTGGCGCTGGTCAGGTGCTTTTTTGGACGTGATTGGGCCATCTCGAACGCAAATTTCAGCACGCGGTCCACACCTATGCGTGACATCACGGTTTCCTGCATCACGATCTCGCGTTCGGTGCCGGCGTACATGCGCCCGCCTATGCTGGAGTATTCGCCTTCGGTGTTCTCGCGCACGATAAACATGTCGATCTCGCCAGGCGCGCGCCGGCTGCCGTCGCGCCGCACGACGGGCGCGATGATGCCGGGCATCAGCCGGGCCGGCCGCAGGTTGACATACTGGTCGAACTCGCGCCGGAACAGCAACAGCGAACCCCACAGGGAGATGTGGTCGGGGATTTTCTCGGGCCATCCCACCGCGCCGAAGTAGATCGCGTCATGGCCACCGATCTGGTCTTTCCAGTTGTCGGGCAGCATTTTTCCGTGCCGCTCGAAGTAGTCCCAGCTCGAAAAGTCGAAGTGGTCAAAATGCAGATCTATGCCGAACTTGCGCGCCGCCGCATCCATTACGCGTATGCCCTCGGGCATGACTTCCTTGCCTATGCCGTCACCGGCAATCACCGCAATACGTTTGCTGCTCATGCTGTACTCCTCAATGTCATCTACGGAAAAAATTCAGGGCTTCATCGATCACCCATTGTGGTGCTTCCTCCGCGATGTAATGGCCGCACGGCAGTGCGCGGCCCGAAAAATCCGCGGCACGCTCACGCCACAAGGCCGGCAGGTCGAAGCACTTGCCCACCACACCGTGTTCGCCCCACAACACGCGCAAGGGCTGCGCCAGGCGCTGACCGGCAGCCACGTCGGCGCGATCATGCCGCAGATCGATACTGGCCGAGGCGCGGTAATCCTCGCAGATGCCCGTCGCCGTACCCGGCAGGCCGGCGCAGCGTTCGTATTCCCGCAACGCGGCAACATCGAAGGCCGCCAGGCCCGCATGGCGCGAACCCATCACGCTGCGTACGTAGCGCACCGGGTCGGCCTCGATCAGCGCCTCCGGCAGGGGTGGCGGCTGGATCAGGAAAAACCAGTGCCAGTAGGCCCGCGCAAAAGCGTCCGATGTCTGCCGGTACATCGCCAGCGTCGGTGCGATATCGAGCAACAGCAGCCGCTCCACCACCTGTGCATGGTCGGCCGCAAGCCGGTGCGCCACCCGCGCGCCGCGGTCATGCGCCAGCACCTGGAACCGCGTGAACCCGTGGTGCGCCATCAGCGCCAGCGCATCGAGCGCCATCTCGCGTTTGCCGTGGTTGCCATGGTCGGCGCTTGCGGTGGGCCGCCCCGAGTCGCCGTACCCGCGCAGATCCATCAAGACCACGGTGAAGTTACGGGCCAGCGTGGGCGCGACACGGTGCCACATCACATGTGTCTGCGGATGCCCATGCAGCAACAGCAGCGGTGGGCCACTGCCTCCGATGCGGCAATGCAGGTGCACCCCGGCGCGTTCGAAACCGTGGACACGAAAGCCGTCGAACATGGAGTCCCCCTACCGGGCCGCGCGAACCACCAGGCTCACGCCAAACGCGGTCAGTGCGGTTCCAATCAAGGTGGCTGCGTTGATCGGTTCCGAAAACAGCAGCCAGGCCATCAGCGCAGTACACGGAGGCACCAGGTAAAACATGCTGGTGACCGCCGTCGCCGCGCCGCGCTGTATCAACAGATACAACAACGAGCTGCCGCCCAGGGTCAGCGCCAGCACCGACCAGGCCATGGCACCGGCCAACTCACCGTTCCAGCGCATGGTCTCGGCTTCGACCAGTGCCAGCGGCAGCGTCACCACCAGCGCCGCTCCCAATTGCACCACGCTGGCGGTACGCACGTCGCAGACCTTCACAAAACGCTTCTGGTAGAGCGTGCCCACGGTGATTGACAACAGGGCCATCGCCGCGAGCGACAGTCCAAACAGATCGGCGTGGTCCCCCACATCACCTTGCCCGAACTTTCTTGATACCACCAGCGCCAGGCCGGCAAAACCAAACGCCAGCCCCAGCCACTGCCGCCGGTCCACCTGGGAACCGGTGGACGACAGCCACACGGCCGTGAGCACCGGCTGAAGTCCCACGATCAGCGCGGACAGGCCTGACCCCATGCCAGCCTTTACCGCGGCCCATACGCCGCCAAGATACAAGGCATGCATCAGGATTCCGGTAACGGCAAGATGCAGCCACTGGGTGCGTCCGCTTGGCCAGCGCGAGCGCGCCAGCCAGATCCACGGCAGAAAACACAGAATGGACAAGCCATACCGGGCGGCCAGGAACTTGAACGGGGGCGCATGGGGCATGCCGTAACGCGCCACGATAAAACCGGTGCTCCAGATCAGCACGAAAACCACCGGCATCACCCGTACCAGAGCGCCTTCGCGCGCCGCCGGATTCATTTCACCCGAGCCCGTATCTCCGGTATCGCTTTTTGAAGGTAGTAGATCATCGACCACACCGTCAGTACCGCGGCGACCCAGATCAGCCAGGTGCCCCAAACGTGGGTGTCCACCAGCCCAAACAGTTTTCCGTCATAGAGCAG
Organism: Betaproteobacteria bacterium; assembly: GCA_031367285.1. GTDB lineage: Bacteria > Pseudomonadota > Gammaproteobacteria > Burkholderiales > Burkholderiaceae_C > CAISIP01. Next base: position 9,749 of record JANLPN010000108.1, read on the forward strand.
AAAAGGAATGGCCACCATCTGCCCGACGGTCTTGAGCTTGCCTATCATATGCACTGCCACGCTCTTGGCGGCGCCGATCTGCGCCATCCATTCACGCAGCGCGGAAATCGCGATTTCGCGCCCGATGATGATCAGCCCCACAAACACATCGGCGCGGTTCAGATGCACCAGCACCAACAGCGAAGCACAGACCAGAAATTTGTCCGCCACCGGGTCCAGAAAAGCGCCGAACGACGAGGTCTGGTTGAGCTTGCGGGCCAGGTAGCCGTCGAGCCAGTCGGTGGCGGCAAACAACACGAACATCACGGTGGCGATGAGGTTCTTGCCCGGCAGGGTGGCAACGTTATCCGGCAGGTAGAACACTCCGACGATGAGCGGGATCGCGACAATACGCGTCCAGGTCATGATGGTCGGGATGGTCAGGAACATGTCGGGATTGTGGCATGGCGTATGGTGGTCGGCCCGGCACCGGCAACCACTGCAGTGGTATCAATGCAAGGCGCGGTAAATCTCGTCGGCCAGCTCGCGCGAAATTCCCTCCACCGTAGCCAGGTCTTCGGCGCTGGCCAGACCCACACCGCGTACACCGCCAAAGCGCTGCAACAGCCGCGCACGGCGCTTAGGGCCGATACCAGCAATCTCCTCCAGTTGCCCGCCGCCCATGCGCACCTTGGCCCGTTTGGCGCGCATGCCGGTGATGGCAAAGCGGTGCGCCTCATCACGCACTTGCGCGATCAGCATCAAGGCAGCCGAGTCCTTGCCGAGGTAGACCTTGTCGCGCCCGTCGGCGAACACCAGCTCTTCCAGACCGACCTTGCGCCCTTCGCCTTTTTCCACACCAACGATCAGCGAAAGATCCAACCCCAGGCCGGCAAATACTTCACGTGCCATTGCCACCTGGCCTTTGCCGCCATCGACCAGCACCAGATCAGGCAGACGGCCGGTGCCTGATAACGGCAAGCCCGCCTCCGCGTCCGCGCGCATGGCTTCGGCCAGCTTGCTGTAGCGGCGCGTCAGCACCTGGCGCATGGCCGCGTAGTCGTCTCCGGGCGTGATGCCCTCTATGGTGTAGCGGCGGTATTCGGCGCTCTGCATCCGGTGGTGCTGGAACACCACGCACGAAGCCTGTGTTGCCTCGCCCGCCGTATGCGAAATATCGAAACACTCCAGGCGCAACGCGTCCAGGTCGTCCACGGCCAGGTCGAGCGCCTGCGCCAGCGCGCCGGTGCGTGCCTGCTGCGAGCCCTCCTCCGCCAGCAGGCGTGCCAGTTGCAGGCCGGCATTGGTCCGCGCCATTTCGAGCCAGATGCGGCGCTGCTCGCGCGGCTGGTGCACCACACTGACTTTGACACCCGACTGCAGGGTCAAGGCCTCCACCAGTGTTGCGCCTACCGGTTCGCTAGTAACCAGTGAGGGCGGTACCGGCACGTCAAGATAATGCTGCGCGACGAAGGCTTCCAGTACCTGGGCTTCCACCGACAACCCGGCCGGCGCCAATTCATCGTTGTCGCTGTATACGCCCGCTGCATCTTCCACATGCGCCGGAAAATAAGGCCGGTCCCCGAGGTGGCGTCCGCCCCGTACCATGGCCAGATTGACGCAGGCCTTGCCGCCCTGCACCTTGACCGCCAGGATGTCCACGTCGCGGTCGGATACGTTGTCCACCGACTGCTGGTGCAGCACGTTGGACAGCGCCGCCACCTGGTCGCGCAATTCGGCCGCCTGCTCAAACTCCAGCTTGTCGGCATGGGCCATCATGCGCGCCTCCAGCAGCTCCAGCACCTGCCTGGCATCACCCTGCAGGAAGCGCTCCGCGTTGGCCACATCCTGCGCATAGTCGGCCGCCTGGATATGGCCCACACACGGCGCCGAACAACGCTTGATCTGGTACAACAGGCAGGGCCGGGTGCGGTTGTTGAACACCGTGTCCTCGCAGGTGCGCAGACGGAACAGCTTTTGCATCAGCAGGATCGCTTCCTTGACGGCCCAGGCGCTCGGGTAAGGGCCGAAGTAGCGGTGCTTTTTTTCCACCGCGCCCCGGTAGTAGGACACGCGGGCAAATGCGCCGGCCAAAGCTGCCTCCGTTTTTCCGCCCGGCTCGGTCTCCACTGCCGCCCCCGTGTTCACACACCGGGTTTTCTCGCTGGCTTGCGCCACCCCGCTCATCTTGAGATACGGGTAACTCTTGTCGTCCCGGAACAGGATGTTGTACTTGGGGGCCAGCGTCTTGATCAGGTTGTTTTCCAGCAGCAGCGCTTCGGCCTCGGAGCGCACCACCGTGGTCTGCATGCTGGCGATCTTGCCGACCATATGGCCGATGCGCGTGCCGCCGTGGTTGTTGCGAAAGTAACTCGCAACACGTTTCTTGAGGTTGATCGCCTTGCCCACGTACAACACGGCGCCACTGGCGTCGAAATAGCGGTACACACCCGGCAAGGGTGGCAAGGCGCCGACCTCCGCCAGCAGTTGGGTCGAGTGCCCGGCGGACATGTCCTCCCTTGCGGGCTGCGCATTGGCAGGTGGTTCTCCATCTACCGTTTGCTTGGCAGGCTCGGCGCGCTTTGGCATAGGCTTGTATTGTGCCGGGAAGCCATGAGCCGCCGGGCCGCTCCCAAGGCGAATAGCACCGCAATGCGCAGCATGGAGGTGTTCCGAATGAGCCGCCGGGCCGCTCCCAAGGCGAATTCCACAATGCGCAGCATGAAGCAACCTGATGAGCGACCGACGCCACGCTCGCGGACAATCCAGAGGTGAAATCCGCCAAGCCATGGGACATCTTTTGCAGGGTCGTTGACAACTACGGCGACATCGGCGTGTGCTGGCGGCTGGCGGCCGACCTGGCGGCACGCGGCCGGCAGGTGCGGCTGTGGGTGGATGACCCCAGACCCCTGTCATGGATGGCGCCGGGCGCACTGGACGGTTGCTGGCCCGGTGTTGTTCGTGTCATGCCGTGGGAACAATCACGTGATGCCGGCCTGCTTGCCCGTCTGGAACCGGCGGAAGTGTGGATTGAGGGTTTCGGCTGCGAGATCGCCGCGGAGTTTCTCGAACACCGTTTCTACGCGGCACAGTCCCATCCTGCGCGCTTGGCAGCGCCACCCGTCTGGATCAACCTGGAGTACCTTTCGGCCGAGAGTTTTGTCGAGCGTGCACACGGATTGCCGTCGCCCGTGATGGCCGGCCCGGCAAAAGGACACACCCGGTACTTTTTTTACCCCGGGTTCACCACACGGACCGGCGGCCTGCTGCGTGAACCCGATTTAACGGCTCGTCAAACCAGCTTTGACCGGGGCGCCTGGCTGGCTAGCCATGGAATACCATGGCAGGGTGAACAGCTGGTGGCTCTCTTCTGTTACGAGCAGGCGGCCCTGGCCGATCTACTGGCCATGTTGCGGCGAGGACCCGCGCCGACCCGACTGCTGGTCACAGCGGGGCGCGCCACGGCTGCGATGGCTGGGCTGCCAGGCATAGTCGCTTTGGATCAAGGGGCACAAACCAGAGCGGCCTCAGGTGTTCTTTCGACAACTTTTCTGCCGCACCTGACGCAGATCGACTTCGACCATTTGCTGTGGTCCAGCGACCTGAATTTTGTGCGCGGCGAAGACTCCTTGGTGCGCGCGGTATGGGCCGGCAAACCATTTGTCTGGCAGATTTATCCGCAGCATGACGCGGCGCACCACGCCAAGCTGCAGACCTTTCTGCAGGCCGTGGAAGCGCCGCAGTCCTGGTGGCGTTTTCACCAGGTCTGGAACGGCATAGTGCAAGAAGCCCCGGAACAGCCGGACTTGAGTGTGTGGGGCAAGGCGGCGTTACAAGCAAGGGAGCGCCTGATCCAGCAGGACGACCTGACTACGCGATTGCTCAGGTTTGTCGAGTCCCGGCAGCGCCGCCCTGATTCCACGCCACAAAAAAGCTAAAATTCAAGGCTTTGCGGAAGTTGCCGGACTCCAACACCGGCTCCACACGTATCCGCCGCATGCTCGGGAACACGCCAGTGTTGTTGTCAACTAAAGCCCGCTGCACGGCATTTGATGGAAAACCCTTATGAAAATAGCGCAAGAAATCCGTGCCGGCAATGTGATCATGCATGGCAAAGACCCGATGGTCGTGCTCAAGACAGAATACAGCCGCGGCGGCCGCAACTCGGCCACCGTCCGCATGAAACTCAAGAGCCTGCTCAACAACTTCGGTACCGAAGTCGTGTTCAAGGCTGACGACAAGATGGACCAGGTCATTCTCGACAAGAAGGATTGCACCTACTCGTATTTTGCCGATCCGATGTACGTGTGTATGGACGAGGAGTTCAACCAGTACGAGGTCGAGTCCGAGAACATGGGCGATACGCTCAATTACCTTGAAGACGGCATGCCGCTGGAAGTGGTGTTCTATGACGGCAAGGCGATCTCGGTGGAACTGCCTACCAGCGTCGAGCGCGAAATTACCTGGACGGAGCCAGCCGTCAAAGGTGATACATCCGGCAAGGTGCTCAAACCGGCCAAGATCGCCACCGGCTTCGAGATCGGTGTACCGATATTCGTGGCCCAGGGTGACAAGGTTGAAATCGACACCCGCACGGGTGAATACCGCAGGCGCGTCTAAGACCGCCGCCGCATGACAAAAGGCTCCGCGAGGGGCCTTTTGTCATGGCAGCAACGCAACCGGATCGTGCCGCATGGATTTCGACTTCAAGCACGTCGGCGTGCCGTTCCGGATGCAGCCCGGCCTGTCCCGTTTGCCATCCGACGGTTTGCACCTGAGGCCGCTGGACCCGGCCAGTGCGCTGTACCGGGAAAAGCTCGCGGTATCCGAGGCTGGCGCGGCGCACCACGTCGTGCCGGGGTTTGACCCTTCCCACGCACTGGTTTCCATCGGCCTGCAAGGCCGCAAGGCCGGTATCCATGGCCTGGCCCAGCCAGGGTACAAACTGGAGTTGTCGGTCGCACAAGACCTTGCCGTACTCGACGCTGCCACCGGCACCGTACCGTGGATGTGTGTCTGTGTTCCCAGCGGCTGGGCCCCGGAAGACAAATTGGGCCTGAGTCTGGCCGCAATCCACTCGCCGGTGGCCGATAACCAGGCCTTGGCGGCGGCCTGGCCGACCTTGATGCGGATGGCCGCGGATGGCGGCCATTGGCAGCGCCACGTATGGACTATCAGCCCTTCCCCGCGTTACGACCAGCACCCACGCCGCCGCGCGCCGCTTGCCTGGCCGCAAACCGGCGACCCGAGCGACTTCGCGCGCCAGTGTTACCTGCGCGTGGAGCGCCAGACCCTGTTGCCCGTGCACGATACACATGGTCAACCCAAGGCCCAGGCAGTGTTCACCATCGACGTGATGGTTGAGGCGCTGGCAAGCGCCGTGTCTACCCCCGCGCAGGCACAGCGCCTGCACGCGGCCTTGTTGTCCATGAGCGATCCGGTCCTGGTTTACAAGAATCTCGCGCCAGCCCGTGCGCCGCTGCTACAGTGGCTGTCCAGCACACAAGGTTGATGCCCGATGAACCGCCGGCGTGGCTTTTCCAGGCCGCCTTTTGCCGGAAAAAATGGAGGGAGTTGATGCATGCTGCTGTATTATGAAGAAGAACATGACGCCGCCC
>JANLPN010000110.1:0-2768 GCA_031367285.1 Betaproteobacteria bacterium
GCGCCCGACGGCTACACGCTGCTGTCGGGCAATAACGGTGCCCTGGTGGTGCAGGCCGTGGTCAAGACACCCAGCCCGTATGACCCGGCCACCGCTTTCACATCCATAGTCAAGATTGCCGACGCGCCGAACTACGTTGGCATCAGCGCCGACCTGCCGGTCAACACCGTGGGCGAACTGATTGCGCTGGCCAAAAAGGAGCCCGGCAAGCTCAACTACAGCTCGGCCGGCAGCGGCTCGTTCGGCAACTTTATGGGTGAGTACTTCAAGCTGCTGACGGGTACCGATATCGTTCACATACCGGCCAAAAGCAGTGGCCCGGCCTTGACCGAGATGATGGCAGGGCGTATCCAGATGATGATCGACCCATTGGTGCTGTCGCAGCGCAACGGCGGCCGGGTGAAGGTGCTGGCTACCACCAACAGCGCACGCGTTGACACCTATCCGGACATCCCGACCATCAAGGAGTCGGGGGGCCCGGAGATCAATATCGTGGGCTGGTTCGGCCTGGTTGGCCCGGCCAATTTGCCCAAGGACGTGGTGGACAAGATCGAGGGCGTGGCGCGCACGATGATGGCCGACCCCGAGGCGCGCAAGACTCTGACCGCAGCCGGTCTGCTGCCTTCGCTGCTGACCGGCGCCGCCTTTACCACGCTGGTGCGCGACGACGTGAAGCGGTATACCGACGTCAAGGTGCGCGCCAATATGGTGGTGGAGTGATGGGCGGCGTTTGGCCGCGCCCCAAGGTGCGCACCGCGTTTCGTGGCACAAGGGTGAAGATATGACGAAGCAGATCCTGGCCGGCGTCAAGGTGCTGGACCTGTCGCGCGTGCTGGCCGGCCCCTGGTGTACCCAGTCGCTGGCCGACATGGGCGCCACGGTGTACAAGATAGAGCGCCTGGGCACCGGCGACGAGATGCGCCAATCGCCACCGTTTCTGAAGGACGCCGACGGTGAGCCCACCAATGAAACCACCTCGTACGTGTGTGTGAACCGCGGCAAACGTTCGCTCACGATCGACTTCACCAAACCGCAAGGGCGCAAGATTCTGCTGGACTTGGCGGCGCGTTGCGAGGTGCTGGTGGAGAACTTCAAGGCCGGGGACCTGCGGCGTTACGGGCTCGACTACGAGAGCGTGCGCGCGGTCAATCCGTCCATCGTCTACTGCTCGATCACCGGTTATGGCCAGGACGGCCCGATGGCCGCGCAGCCCGGCTACGACCCGGTGTTCCAGGCCATTTCGGGCATTATGAGCACCTGCGGCCTGCCCGACGGCGTGCCCGGCGCGGGCCCCATGCGCGCCATGGTGCCGATTGTTGACGTGATGACGGGCATGGTGTCCGCTGCCGCCGTGCTGGGTGCGCTGCTGCACCGCAAGAACACCGGCGAAGGCCAGCATCTGGACATCGCCTTGCTGGACGTAGCACTGGCCGCCACCGTACATCTGGGCCAGACCCATTTGTCCACCGGCAAGCTGCCGTCCCGTGCCGGCAACGGCAGCAAGCTGTTTGCGCCGGCCAACTGTTATCCGTGTGTCGAAGGCCACATACTGATCCAGATCGGCAACGATTTCCAGTGGGCGCGCCTGTGCAAGTGCCTGGGCAAACAGGCGTGGATGGAAGACCCGCGTTTCAAGACCAATGCGGACCGCATGCCGCACGGGCTGGAACTTGACACGCTGCTGTCGGACATCACGCGTACCTGGGACAAACAGGAGTTGTCGCAACTGCTCGGCGACGCCGGTGTGCCCTGCGGCCCGGTCAACAACCTGGCCCAGGCCTTCGACCATCCGCAGGTCAAACACCGGGGCCTGCGCATGGAGCTGGACCACCCGGTCTACGGCAAGATGCCCCTGATCCGCAGCCCGCTGCGATTTTCCGGCACCCCGGCGCAATACAGCGTGCCACCGGCACTTGGAGCGGATACCGCGCAGGTGCTGCAGGACGAACTGGAAGTTGATGCTGCGATGTTTGCGCGTCTCAAGGAGGCGGGTCTGGTTTGAGTTTGTTGAGGCTTCTGCAACTCCGGTACGTCGCGCGGACTGGTGCTGAATGGCGTTCGGAAGTCAGGGATTAGGGCATAGTTGCAGTGCAGTGGTACGCATACGCTTCTGCGGGCCGAGGAGGCCGGGGTGGATACCTCCGCGGCTGTCATTCCGGCCTCGCGGCCTCCCTTCTTAATGCCACTGCGCCGCCCACCCCGACCTCCTCGGCAGCCACCGTGGTGGGCATGCCAGCGGCCACCTCTCTACGCTGCTTCAAGCAGGAACTCGACCTTGACTGCTTCGAATGGAAAGACGATGCCTCACCCTCGGCACGATCAAGAACGCCCGCATTCAGCAGGGCAGTGATGTCCGCGTGAACAGCTTTCACATCGCGCTCAACGCGGCGGGCGGCTTCGCGAATGGAGATTGGCCCGGCGCCGCAAAGAATCTTCAGCAGTTCCCAGCGCTTCGCCGTCAGAACTTGCCAAAGCAGTTCAGGGCTTGCAAAGCCGATTCGGGCTGACCGCTCCGGCTTTCCGGTCTTCCAGGACTGCACAAAGTTCGCCATCGATTCCTCCGGGGAGCGAACTTCAAGAACTACTGTTTTCATCGTTCCACCTTGTTATGTCTTTTTGAAAGTCGACCATCAGCCGCTCCGGCGTGCTGAACTCGTAGGTGCTCTCAACCGTGGTGCAAGCCCCAGGGTTACACGGCAACGAGAAAAGGCAAAGCTTCGTCGAGCGTGCCGGGTTGTTGAACCGCCCACTGCGGGCCCGCACGGTGG